>CAZOCQ010000101.1:0-10819 GCA_964578335.1 uncultured Desulfobacca sp. | reverse complement strand
GGCAGCAGAAAGGTCTTCAGGGCCTCTTCCACTTTTTCCAGATCCACCATGGTGTCATAGCAGGGGCCGTGGGGCCGGGAATTGACCACCCCGAAGACCGGCAAGGGGTAACTGTCCTGGATGCCGCTGCTCAGGTCCCGCTCACAGGCCACCGCGATGATCAGCCGGGGCCGGCGCTCCACGATGATGCGCCGGGCCAGGGTGCCGCCGGTGGCCACCGCCAGCCCCACGTTGTATTTCTCCGACAGTTCCGCCAGTCCTTTGATGGGGCATTTGCCGCAGCGCTTGCAGTGCACCGTGCTGCCGGTGATGCGGAACTGGCATTCATGGAACTGGAGGCAATGGGGCATAAGCAGCAGCAGCTTATCCGAAGTGGTGCGGTAGTGTTGCGCCAGGACCAATTGGTTGTTGATCTCGATAAAGGAACGGCGCACCTGGTCCTTGGAAACCCCGCAGAGTTTGCCCACCCCGCTCATCAGCGGCAGCAGCAGCTTGATTACCGCGCCCCGGAGCTTTTTGGAAAAGAACAGGTCCCGGCCCAACATCACCGTCAGGGCCAGCAGGACGAAGCCGCCCACAAAGGACAGCATCAGGACGGTAAACACTATCCCCAGGATCAGGGGCAGGCGGGGGCTGATATTGGCCAGACCCACATAAGGCACGTACCACAGCACCCCCAGCAGGAGGGTGAACAGCAGGCAGGTGACGGCCAGCAGACCCAGGAAGATGCGCTTCTGGGGCCGGATGGAATTGCCGCCGTTTAAGATGGTGCCGGGTTCGTCCATAAATGCGGTTTTCGGTTTTCTGTTTTCGGTTTTCGGTTTTCGGTTAAAAAGGTCATCATCCTTGGGATCATATTAGGCTTATCTGGCCTGGTTATTCTAACACCTGCTCGATTATATTCTGGCCCCGCAGGAACTCCGGGGCCGGCAGCCGTTTATGCCCGGCCAGTTGCACTTCCTGCACCAGGATGCTGCCCTGGGCGCAGGCGATTTCCAGACCCCGGTCGGCCAGGCCCAGGACCGTGCCGGGAGGCGCCAGGTTGCCTTCCGACCTTTTCAGGCGCGCCCCGAACATTTTCAGGACTTTTCCCCGCCAGAGGGCGTAGGCCCCCGGAACCGGGTCCAGGCCCCGAATCCAGCCGGCCACTTCCGGGGCCGACTGCCGCCAGTTGAGACGGCGCATCTCCCGGGAGATGGGCGGCGCGAAAGTGACGCCCTCCCGGGGCTGGGGCTGTTTTACCGCCTCTCCCCGGCGCAGCCGCTCCAGGCCCTGGACCAGCAGGGCGGCGCCCCGCTCCGCCAGCTTGGCGTAGAGGGCGCCGAAATTGTCTTCCTCCAGGATGGGGACCCGCTCCTGGAGAAAAATCTCCCCGGCATCGAGTTCGTCCGCCATCCACTGCAGGGTGACCCCGGTTTCCTTCTCTCCCCGGATCAAGGCCCAATTGATGGGCGCCGCGCCGCGATACTTGGGCAGCAGGGAGGCGTGCACATTGAGCGGCCCCACGGCCGGCAAGGCCAGGATTTCGGGAGGCAGGAGGCGCCCGTAAGCCACCACAACGAGGAGTTCCGGCTGCAAGGCCGCCCACTGCTGCACCAGGGCGGGGTCCTTAAGGCGTTGAGGTTGCAGGACCGGCAGATTCCAGGAAAGAGCCAGCTCCTTCACGGGTGACGGGCTGACCTGCTGCCCCCGGCCCCGGGGCCGGTCCGGTTGGGTGACCACCGCCAGCACCTCTTCCCCCTGAGCCAGCACCGCCTCCAGGGAAGGCAGGGCAAATTTGGGGGTGCCCATGAAGATGAGGCGCCAGGGTCCCTGTTTCACCTGGCCGCCGCCTGTTTCTTGAGCCGCCGGAGATAAAGGCTCCGCTTCAGCCGGCTGATGCGGTCAATGAAGAGGATGCCGTCCAGGTGATCCACTTCGTGCTGGAGCACCACCGCCAGCAAGCCCTCTCCGGTGACGGCAATGGGCTTGCCTTCCCGGTCCAGCCCCCTCACGGTCACCCGGGCGTGGCGGCGCACTTCGGCCGAAAAGTCAGCCACCGACAGGCAGCCTTCTTCATGGCTCAGCTCCCCTTCGGCGTGGGTAATGCAAGGGTTGAGGATGACCTTGAGGTCCCGGCCCTTGCCTTCCCGGTTCGCCAGGTCAAAGACAATGAGGCGCTCCAGCCGCCCCACCTGGGGCGCGGCCAGGCCCAGCCCCGGCGCGGCGTACATGGTCTCCGCCATGTCATCAATGAGGCGTTGCAGTTCGCCGTTGATCTCGGTGATTTCCTTCGCCTGCCGCCGCAGGACGTCATCGGGCAATTTTCTGATGGGTAAGACTGCCATGTCTTTCAGAACTCTGGTTGATCTTGAGATTATAAGGTAACTTTAAGGCAATTTTGGGGATTTTTCAAGAACCTGGGGCAACTCCGGTTACAATTGCTTCGGATTAAGCGCCGGAGATGCGGCAAAGGCGCAGGAAGGCAAGAAAAAACGGGAACCGGCCTTGGGAAAGGCTGGTTCCCGTAGAGGAACTGAAGGACCAGGGGGGATAGTGCTTCAGCTCAGGGTAATTAATCAGTCCTACTTGGCGGGAGGCGGAGGAGGAGCACCTCCCGGTCCCATGGGGCCGGGACCCATGCCCCAGCCACCGGGGCCCATGCCCATCCCCGGGCCCATGCCGCAGCCGTGACCCATGCGGCCCATACCGCCGTGACCCATGCCGAAGTGGAAGTCAGGGGCGATCTTCTTGGCTTCCAGCATCATGGTGGTTCTTTTCTCCTGCAACTGGTCCCTTACGGCATTGATTTCTTTCTGCTTGGCCTGAATGGCCTTCTCGTCGGGCTTCTCCGCCTTCCACAGAGCGGACAATTCGGCCCGCTTGACCCACATCTGCTTGCGCAGGCCGGCGGTGTCGGCGCGGAACTTCTCTTTGAGATCGAAGATCTTGCCCGCCTGCTCCGGGGTCAGGTTCATCATGCCCATGCCGCGGCCCATGCCCATACCCTTGCCCATGCCTTTGCCCATGGGCTGGGCCCAGGCGGACCCCGCCAGCCCCAGGACCAGGACCAGGGTCAGCATGACTAAAGCTGCTTTGCTTGTCCTCTGCATTTGTATCTCCTCAGTGCTCTTGAATTTGTCAGTCCGATGCTCCGGGCTTTACTGATTAAACCCGCCCGGCCCGGCAATCCGGCGCGGGCGGCCAATTTTTTTCGGAACTAGCACCGGGAGTAATCGTCGGAGAGCCGTTGGATATCGTCTTCGCCTAAATAGGAGCCGGTCTGCACCTCGATGATGCGCAAGGGTTCGGTGTCCGGATTCTCCAGGCGGTGCGCGGTCTTGGCGGGGATATAGACGCTCTGGTTGCTGGCCACCAGCTTGATTTCCGGGCCCACCGTCACCTTGGCGGTGCCCTGCACCACCACCCAGTGCTCCGCCCGGTGCTGGTGCATCTGCAGACTCAGCCGGCTGCCGGGGTGGACTTCAATCTGCTTGACTTTATAGCCCGGGCCTTCTTCCATGACGGTGTAGGAACCCCAGGGCCGCTCCACCGTGAGGTGGATCACCGATTCCACCATGTTTTGCCGGTTCAATTCCGCCACCAGGTCCTTCACCTCCTGGACCCGGTCCCGATGGCAGACCAGGGTGGCGTCGGGAGTGTCCACCACTATGGTCTTCTCCAGGCCGATGGTGGCCACCAGGCGGTTCTGGGCGAAAAAAGTGCAGTCTTTGCTGTCCCGGTCCAGGGTCCGGCCCAGGATGACGTTGCCGCGTTCATCCTTGGGGAAGATATCCTGCAAGGCCCCCCAGGTGCCCACGTCGTTCCAGCCCATCTCCACCGGCACCACCGCCACGTTGTCGGCCCGCTCCATGATGCCGTGGTCCAGGGAAATGCTGGGAAAATCGCGGTAAACTTCAGGCAAAGCCACGCTGCCGCCGGGCTCCAGCAAGCGGGTCAGCCCCCGGCTCACTTCCGGCAAGTAGCGTTCAAAAGCCGCTAACAACAGATCCCGGCGAAACAGGAAGATGCCGCTGTTCCAATAATAGCCGCCCTCGGCCAGGAACCCCCGGGCCCGTTCCAGGTCGGGCTTTTCAATAAACCGAGCGGCCCGAAAACCGCGGCCCGCCTCATCCAGGGGCTCTCCTTGCTTGATATAGCCATAACCCGTCTCCGGCCGGCTGGGGGGGATGCCGAAGGTGACGTGATAACCGGCGGCGGCCAATACCGCCCCATGCTCCAGGGCGGCCAGCAGGCCGGCCCGATCCTGGATAAAATGGTCGGCCGGGAAGACCGCCAGCAGGCCGGCGGGATTCTCCTGCCCCAACAGGGCGGCGGCCAGGCCCACCGCCGGCGCGGTGTTGCGCCCCTCGGGCTCCAGGACCAGCCGGATGCCCTGCCAGCCCTTGCGCCGCATTTCCAGGCTAATGACGTCCGCCTGGGCGGCGTTGGTCACCACCAGCATGCGCTCCACCGGAATGCTGGGCAGCAGCCGCTCAATGGTGGACTGGATCATGGATTCGGAACCCAGCAGCCGCAAGACCTGTTTGGGATACTGGGAGCGGCTCAGGGGCCAGAACCGGGAGCCTACCCCGCCGGCCAAGATTATTCCTGAAATAGGCAGAGTTTTTTGATCGGTCATGTCTTGTGCCACTCCAGCAATAAATGAGAAAAGTTTAAATGGATTTACTTTAACGAATCATAAGAGATTGGTTTTAGGGAAACAGGTTAAACGCGGGATTTTCTCTGCCGTCACGACCAATTCCGCCTCAGCCGATTACCTTTCGATTCCTGGACTTGGGACCAGCCGGATGCTATATTTTAAAGTAATTAATTTATTCTATAAAGAGTTTATCAATGTTTAGTTGGCCTGCCCAGGATATCTTACCTCCCGTCCTCGGTCGAGCCCTTCACCTTTCCATGAGCCAGTCCGGCTCGGACGAAGATGAGGTCAATCATGTCTTGACGGCCTTGGCTCTGGAAGAGATGCGCCGCCACGGGCTGTCACCCTGGTTCTACCACTCGTTTAAGCTTCAAGGTTATGAGGGCCGACTCCCCCATAACCTCATGGAAATGTTGCAACAAGATTTTTCCATAAATTTACTCTCGGCGGCCTTACAACAAAATGAGATTCAGACAGCCCTCACCGCCTTGGCGACCAGAGGGCTGGACTTTATTCTCCTCAAAGGGGTGGATTTGCGCCAGCGGGTTTACCGCGATCCGGCTTTGAGGTTCATGGCTGATTTGGACCTCCTCATGGCTCCGGAGGATTTTTCCACTGCTGAAGAAGTTCTCAAATCTTTAGGATATCGCACTTACCAGGGGTATCTGGACCAAAGGCTGCGAATCAACGAAGTAGTTTTTCTGCCGCCCGCCGGGAAATCTTTGCCTCTTGATTTGCACTGGGGGATCACCGCAGCCTTCCACTTTTACTATTTACCTTACCAGCCCTTGCGGGCTGAGGCGGTTCCCGTCAATTATTACGGCATCCCCGCTTTCCACCTGTCGCCGGAACATCTGCTCATTCATCTCTGCCTGCATGCCTATGAACATCTGCCGACCTTTTCCCAATTTTTGGACCTGGCTCTGGTCCTGTCTCGCCTGTCTATAAATTGGCCCAAGGTTCTGCGGGAAACCTCCAGGTTCGGCTGCCAGGCCCCGGTTTACCTGCTGCTCCGGGAATTGGCCCCCATTGTTCCAGGTATGGTCCCGGTCGCGGCGCTGGCTCAGTTGGCGGGCTACCAGCCTGGCTGGGTGGAAAGAATTGTGCTGCAACGGCGGTTGCGCTATTTGACCCTTGCCCTGCCCTTCTTTTATCGCCACCGCAGCCTGCGTAGTTGGCTCAATTTCCTGAGCGCCAGCCTTTGGCCCGGGAAAGAGGTAGTGGAAACATTGGATCATAAAGGTGGGCGGAGACCTTATCTGTTGAATCTTTTAAGAAAATTTATCCACAAATTGGATGCCGTTTAACTTAACCTGACGAATATCTCCAGATGTCCGACGATGGTCCGCTCAAGCCTGGGATAACGGCCCTCGCCGGAGGTCTGGGAGCCGACTGCCCTTCTTGGGGCTCCGGTCGCTGCACTCCCCTTTTCCTGATGCTTTTCCAATTGTTAAAGACAATCTTCTTATTGAAGCTGGAGATCAAGCAGGATTTTTCGTATAAGTCGGAATAAGCGAAAGATCATATCTTTTCCTTCGTTTCGGGCGGTTGAGCCGGATTCAGACGAGGGTACAGGAGAGGATAAGGAAGATGCTGCGCAGGACATTGGCCGTCATTGGGGTGCTTTTTCTGACTATGCCGGTTTTTGCCGGCACTTGGACCTCCAATAATTTCCTCTATAAGCCGGGCACTGGAGCAAGGGGTGAAAGTGATAAAAAGATCTTTGACTCCGGGCTGGACCGGGTGGACACCCGGTTGGGGAAAGAAATCTGGGTAGGCGACCCCAATTATGGACCGACCCTGCCGGATGCCGTCAGCGCCATCGGCGGCAATCGGGCGATACTCAGAATCCCACGCGGCGCCTGGAGCATCGGCGCCGACCTATCCATCCCCGCCGGCGTCACCTTGAAGCCCGAGCTGGGGGCCATCTTAAATATCGCCACCGGGGTCACCCTAACCATTAACGGTGGCCTGGAAGCAGGATTGTATCAAGTCTTTTCATGCACCGGGACAGGCCAGGTCGCCTTCGGCGCCGGCGCGGTCCAGGCGGTTTACCCGGAATGGTGGGGCGTGACCGGCAGCGGGGACGAAACCGCGATTAATGCCGCCATGAACTCCCTGCCGTCTGCTGGCGGGGTGGTCAACTTATCCAAAGCCTATATTACGGCCAATACTATTCTCTTTCCCAAAAACGGCGTTAAGCTGCACGGGACCAGCAGAGTGCCCGCCAAGATCACTTATACCGGCACTGGTACTGCCGTAGGATCTTTGAATAAAGAAACTGTTTATCTGGACGAATGCGGTTTCGACAATATCCAAATTTTTTCCACCACTGCGGCCCTCGGGTTTGATTTCACGGGATTCAGGTATGGCCAATTCCGGGATTTCAAGATCGTGGTGAAGGCGGATAATGCCATTGCCCTCTACGGCAAGAAAATGACCGGCCTGGATTCCAATCCTTCTTACAATAATTTCGACGGAATTTACTTAGCCGGGAATACCCCGGTTAACACGGGGTCCGTAGGCATAAAGCTGGATTGTGACCCCGCCGCGAACAACCCCTTTAACGGACCTTCCGCCAATAACTTTAGCAATATTCATCGAATCAATAGCTTTACTGTAGCCATTGACCTGGTTGCCGGTAACGGTAACAATTTTACCAACATCCAGTTCGAATCAATTGTTTCTGGCGCCATAAGATTGGGTTATGTCAGTTCACCTGATGATACCGGCACTTTTACTTCAGGGAGTAATAGCCAATTTACCGATAATAGTAAATCTTGGACGCCTGGTAAATATAACAATGCCAGCATTGAAATTACCGGAGGCACAGGCAGCGGACAATCGTGTCGTATCATTAACAACACAGTCACGCAAATTAACATAGATGGCAGTTTTTGCACTTACCTGGATAATACCAGCCAATATGCCCTCTATGCCAATCGTGCCTTCGGTAATACTTTTACCAATATAAGGCTGGAAGGTAATAATAGTTGTATCCCCATATATTTTGGCAAAGCGTCTTCCCATAATATAGTTGCCAATACTCCTACTATATTTGGTGTTTCCAGCACGTATATGCAACGTGATATTGAGAATCCTACCAATAACTGGGTGCCAAGCGGAGATGGCTTAATAGATTTGGTCTTTACGGCCGAGAACCTTCCGGCTGATTCCACGGTCATAATGTTTCCTACTAAATATAGCGATCACCGTTATAATATGCCTTTCCATGGCTATGTTGTATCAGTAACCTTGGGTTTCACGTATCGGGGAAGCGCGCCAACGGGAAGTTTGACCGGGGCGTTGAGTATTGCCGGTAATGACGTGAGCGATTTGAATACCTCATTGCCGAACCCGGCGGCGATCTATCCGGTGCAGCGGGTAAATAAAGTCTATGATACTGCCTTTGCACACGGATATTTCAGGCGGCTGGACCCCATCTGCTATAAATTGACCACTTCTGCCGATTGGCAGGCCGGAGTTAATGTCACAGTGCATGTTTTGGTCCGGCCGTTAGGATAAAGGAGATGGTATGAAAAAATCATTGCTCATCACGGCAATTCTCCTTCTGCTCTCCGGGCAGGGGTGGGGGGGTATTGTTGACACCTATCCTACCGGCGGGACGGCAAAAACGGCCGAGACGGCCGTGAGCGCGGCTACGGCGACCAATTTAGCCAATAAGATCTTGCGCGCCGTAGCCAAGACCCAGTTTAACGTGACCAATTCCCAGACCTTGGTGCAGGTGCCTGATCTAACCGTAACTCTTGAAGCCGGCAAAACTTATGTTTTTACCGCCAGGCTCGAAACTTCCTCCGATTCAAGCACTGCCGGAACTCAGGTGGGCCTGGCTGGAACCTGTACTCCAGCCATCATCAGGTTTCGGGGGATTTTCCCCAATGCCCCCGATTACCTGGAATGGTTTGGGGGCGCCAAAGAAGTCATACCCTCTTTAGCGGCCCAGGCCGCAGGCACCAGTCTGCCTTACCTTATCGAGGGGTTCCTTACCGTGGCGGCCGGCGGCGGGGGCGCGCTTTATGTGACCTTTGCCCAAAAAACGCAGACCGCGGGTAAAACCGCCAGCCTGTTGGTGGGCAGCTCTTTCACAGTGCAGGAGATGCCGTAGCTATGCCTTACTGCGCTTATAAAAACCTGTCCAAAGCGGATTTAAGTTTTAAATGGATCCCGCCGATAAGATATGCAAAACCGGCAGGCTGGATATGGCAATGGGCTGGAGCATGGCCATCTTTGCTTTTGGATTCATCTTGGGAGGATTAACTATAATACTGATATTGGGGATCGTGTCCCTGGTTAACCACCGGACCACGATGCCGGCGGATCAAGAAACCGCCAGGGAACCTGAGCAAATTCTCGATTATCCCCCCATCCGCCCACCTTTAACCGTCCTCAGCGGCGGCCGGAAACGTTCTTCTGCCTGAGTGCCAAGAAATCTCGCGGCTGAAAGGCTTCCCCTTTGCCCCAAGGCTAAGCGCCAACCTCACCTTGCTGCACGAATTGGCGCAAATGATCGCACACGTAATCTACCTGAGCCTCATTCATCAATCCCGAAAAGGGCAGCGCCAGGGAGACCTCGCCCAGGTATTCGGTGACCGGGAAGTCGCCCCGGCTATAGCCAAATTGGGCCTGATAATAGGGCTGCAGGTGAATCGGAGTAAAGTAGGGACGGCTGGGAATGCCCGCGGCTTCCAACCGTTGCATCAGCTTATCCCGGTTCAGGGGCGATTTAACCCTGATGACATAGACAAACCAGCTCATCCGCGTGGTGGGGGGGATAATTCCGGGCCGCTCGATCAACTCCAACCCTGACAGACGTTCGTTATACCACCGGGCCACTCTGGCCCTTTTCCCCAGGAGTTCCTCCAGACGCTGTAACTGGATTATCCCCAGGGCGGCGCTGAGTTCATCCAGGCGATAATTATACCCCAGCCGGCTGTGGTTCAGCCAGGCGTCAAAAACATCTCTTCCTTGATTGCGCAGGGACCGCCAGAGGGGCTCCAGATCGGCATGGTTGCTGACAATCATGCCGCCCTCGCCGGTGGTGATCTGCTTGTTGGGATAAAAGGCAAAAGCCGCCATATCTCCCAAGGTCCCCACTTTTCTCCCCTTATACTCCGAACCGAGGGCCTCGCAGGCATCTTCGATAATCCAGAGGTCATAGCGGAGCGCCGCCTCTTGCAACGGCTCCATATCTACGGGCTGGCCGAAGGCATGCACCGGCAGAATCGCCTTAACCGGCTGATTAGAGAATTGCCCTGGAGAGACCTGCGCCCTAGCCGGAGGGAGCCAACGTCTGGCCGCGGCCCCTCCCCGGCTCAGGTCGTGCAGGGCCTCGGCCACCTTCGTCGGGTCCATATTACCGGTAACCGGGTCAACATCAACGAAGACCGGAATGCCTCTTTCATAAAGGATGCAGTTGGCGGAAGCTATAAAGGAAAAGGGGGTGGTCAGGACCAGGTGCCCCTCTTTCACCCCCGCCGCGATGACGCAGAGGTGCAACGCGGCGGTCCCACTGGAAACGCCGACCGCGTGATGGACCCCGAAGGTGGAGGCGAACCGTTCTTCAAATTCCGTCAGGCGAGGCCCCAGGCTGAGGAAAGGGGTCTCCAGCACCCGTTGGACCGCCTGACGCTCAGCCTCGGTCAGGTCGGGAGCGGACATGGGAATGATCATCAAAGAAACTCCTCAGGAAGCAGAATCTTCGGCAGGCTGTTAATGCCAGTTGCCTATTAACCGCCGGGTTTCCAGCACGGCCCGGCTGCGCGGCCAAGCCAGGGCTGCCAAGGTTATGAAGATGATTTTGATGTCCGTCCCCAGAGATGGTTCCCGAACATATTTGAGCTGCAGCCTTAACTTGGTAGGCCGGATCAACTCCAGGTAAGCCTGCTCAGGATCCGCCGCCCCAGCCAAAATGCTCCCTTCATCCCAATCCCAGATGGAGGCCCAGTCGGTGATGCCCGGGCGCACCCTTAGAATGGCCTGTTCTTCCGGGGTGAACATATCGGTATAGTATTTCAGCTCCGGCCGCGGCCCCACCAGGCTCATCTCCCCCCGCAAGACATTGATTAACTGGGGGAGTTCATCCAGCTTGCGCCGCCGCAACCAAAGGCCGATCCGGGTGATGCGGGGGTCGTCAGCGGCGGTGCATGATCCCCCCAA
>CAZOCQ010000100.1:0-10932 GCA_964578335.1 uncultured Desulfobacca sp. | reverse complement strand
AGGCCACCATGGTGGCCCTGAAACAACTGGCGTCGCCGGAGGAAGTGGCCACCCGGCGGAACCGGCCGTTGGCGGAGATGTTGGGATAAAAATCTTGCGTCTTTGCGTCTTGGCGTCTTTGCGTTAGATATATTTCACGCAAAGGCGCAAAGGCGCAAAGATAAAGGAATAGATATGTTTCTTGAGATAACTTTACGAAAGAGTCCCATCGGGCGGCCGCCCCAGCATCGCAAGACCTTGCAGACCCTGGGACTGACCCGCCTCCAGAAGACGGTGCGCCACAAAGAGACGCCGGCCATTACCGGCATGGTGCGCCAGGTGAGCCATCTGGTGGAAGTGCGGCAGGTCCCGGAAGGAGAATAGCCCATGCGACTTTCTGAATTGCAGCCCAGCCCCGGGTCCAAACATAAGAAGAAACGGGTCGGCCGCGGCCCAGGTTCCGGTTGGGGCAAGACCGCCGGCCGGGGCCACAAGGGGCAGAATTCCCGGGCCGGCGGGCCCAAAGGCCCCGGTTTTGAGGGCGGCCAGATGCCCCTGACCCGGCGCATCCCCAAGCGCGGCTTCACCAACATCTTCCGGGAACCCTGGGCCATTATTAATCTGCGGGATTTGAATCGTTTCGCCGCCGACACCGTGGTGGACGAGGCGGTGCTGAGGGAGGCCGGTCTGGTGGCCGGCAAACCCAAGAAGATCAAGCTCCTGGGACAGGGCGAAATGACCGTGGCCCTGACCGTGAAGGTACAGGCAGTGAGCGCCCAGGCCAAGGCGCGGCTGGAAGCCGCCGGCGGCAAGGTGGAAATCAGTAGCCAGTAGTCAGTAGCCAGTAGCCAGTTTTTAATCGTTTTTCGTTCTTCGTTTTTCATTGGTTTACGAATCGTTGGCTTTTACCAAAAACGAAAAACTAAAAACCTAAAACGGTTAAGCACTGACAACTGTTTAATCAGGAAATATTGCGTAAAAGAAACTGGGAGACCAATTAGTGTCCGCCTTCGCCAGCATCGCCAAGATCCCGGAGTTGAAACGGCGCATCCTCTTTACCTTGATGATGCTGGCCGTCTATCGTCTGGGTTGCCAGGTGCCCACGCCGGGGATTGACCCCAACGCCTTGATGGCCTTCTTCGCGGCCCAGCGGGGCACCATCTTCGGGCTGTTCGACATGTTTTCCGGCGGCGCCCTGGAGAAGCTCAGCGTCTTCGCCCTGGGGATCATGCCCTACATCAGCGCGGCCATCATCATCGAACTCCTCAAGGTGGTGATCCCGGCCATCGAAAAGCTCTATAAGGAAGGCGAGGCTGGGCAAAAGAAGATCAAGCAATATACCCGCTACGGCACGGTGGTCATCGCCGCCATCCAGGGGCTGGGAATCGCCGTGGGTCTGGAGGGTATGACCGGCGGGCAGTTGCCGGTGGTGCTGCACCCCGGCTGGGCCTTCCGCCTGATGACGGTGCTCACCCTGACCTCCGGCACCGCCTTCATCATGTGGCAGGGGGAAATGATCACCGAGCGAGGCATCGGCAACGGCATCTCCCTGATCATCTTTGCCGGCATCGTGGCCCGCTTGCCTTCCGCCCTCATCAAGACCTTGGAATTGATCAAGACCGGGGAAATCTATTCCCTGCTCATGGTGGTCCTGATGGTGGCCATGGTCCTGGTGGTGGGCGTCATTGTTTTCGTGGAGCGCGGCCAGCGCCGCATCCAGGTGCAGTACGCCCGGCGGGTGGTGGGACGGCGGATGTACGGGGGCCAGAGCACCCATCTGCCCCTGAAGGTCAATACCTCCGGGGTCATTCCGCCCATCTTCGCCTCTTCGCTTTTGATGTTTCCGGCCACCATCGCCAGTTTTGTGCACGTGGGGTGGATCAAGGACATCATGGAATCCCTCTCCCCCGGCGGTCTATACCACGACCTGCTTTACGTGGGCCTCATCGTCTTTTTCTGCTACTTCTACACCGCGGTGACCTTCAACCCGGTGGACGTGGCGGACAATTTGAAAAAATGGGGGGGCTACGTGCCGGGACTGCGGCCCGGCAAGCCCACCGCGGAATATATTGACCGGATTCTCACCCGCATCACTTTGGGCGGCGCCCTCTATGTCTCGGCGGTATGCGTGCTGCCCAGCATTTTAATCCGCAAATTCAACGTTCCCTTTTATTTTGGCGGCACGGCCCTGTTGATCGTGGTGGGAGTGGCGATGGACACCATGAGCCAGATCGAATCGCATCTGCTCACCCGCCATTACGAGGGCTTTATGAAGAAACGCATGAGCCGGGTAAGACGCTGATCTGAGACCCCAAGGAGGAAGCTATGAATCTGATCCTGTTAGGCGGCCCGGGGGCCGGCAAAGGCACCCAAGCCAAGAAACTCATTGACAAATACCACGTTCCGCAGATTTCCACCGGCGACATTTTGCGCGCTGCGGTTAAAGAAGGCACCGAAATGGGCCGCAAGGCCAAGGAATACATGGACGCCGGCAAGCTGGTGCCCGACGAAGTAGTCATCGGCATCATCAAAGACCGGCTGGCGCAGCCGGACTGCAAGAAGGGCTTCATCCTGGACGGGTTTCCCCGCACCGTGCCCCAGGCCGAGGCCCTGGACAAGGTCCTGGCCGGACTGGGCATGAAGATGGACCACGTCATCAGCATTGACGTGCCGGAAGAGGACCTGGTGGTTCGTCTCTGCGGTCGGCGCACCTGTAAAAACGCGGCCTGCGGCCAGATGTTCCATATCAAGTACACTCCGTCCAAGAAAGAGGGCGTCTGCGACAAGTGCGGCGGCGAGCTCTACCAGCGGGATGACGACAATGAGACCACGGTGCGCAGCCGCCTGGCCACTTACAACCAGGCCACCGCGCCCCTCATCGGCTATTACAGCTCCAAGGGCCTGGTTCGTCCCATTGCCGGGGTGGGCAGCATTGACGACATCTTCAACAAGATCGTCGGCATTCTCGGGATGGGCGCGGGCTGTTCCTGCAGTTGCAAGCATTAACCGGAGAGCAATGATCCTGCTGAAATCGCCCCAGGAAATCGCCAAGCTGCAGGCGGCCAACCGCATTGTGGCCGAGGTCCTGGCGGAGGTTAGAGAACGGGTTCAACCCGGAGTTGAGACCCGGGAGTTGGATGAGCTGGCGGAAGAGCTCTGCCGCCGGCAACGGGTGGAGCCGGCCTTCAAAGGCTACCGGGGCTACCCCTGCTCCATCTGTATTTCGGTGAACGAAGAGATTGTCCACGGGATTCCGGGTCCCCGGCGCCTCAAGGCCGGGGACCTGGTGAGCCTCGATTTCGGGGTGAATTACCAGGGCTATTACGGGGACGCCGCCCTGACCGTGGCGGTGGGAGAGGTGTCCCCCCGGGCCCGGTTATTAATGGAGGCCACCGAAAAGGCGCTTTACGCCGGGATCGGGCAGGCCAAGGTGGGCCGCCACCTCTCCGACATCTCCCACGCGGTGCAGACCGTAGTGGAAGGCGCCGGCTTCGGGGTGATTCGGGAGTTTGTGGGCCACGGCATCGGCCGGTCGCTGCATGAAGACCCCCAGATTCCCAATTTCGGGCCGCCGGGGCGCGGGCCGGTGCTCCAGGCGGGCATGACCCTGGCCATCGAACCCATGACTTCCATGGGGTCTTGGCAGGTGCGCATTTTAAAGGACGGCTGGACCGCGGTGACCCAGGACGGCTCCTTGGCCGCCCACTTTGAGCACAGCGTGGCGGTGACGGAAAACGGCCCCGTGATCTTGAGCAAGCTGTAGCCGCGGCGGGGAAATACCTCTTCCCCGGCAACTTGATTTTGCCGGATAAATGAATTAAGATTAAAAATTAACCATTTGAAATAACTATAAAGACCAGGTAGATGCCCAAAGAAGACGCCATCGAAGTGGAAGGCACGGTAATCGAACCGTTGCCCAACGCCATGTTCCGAGTGGAACTGCCCAACGGGCATAAAGTGTTGGCCCATATCTCCGGGAAGATGCGGATGCACTACATCAAGATTTTGCCCGGAGATAAGGTGATCTTGGAGTTGTCTCCCTACGACTTGAGTCGGGGGCGCATTGTTTACCGGGTCAGATAGGACGCCGAATCATGAAAGTCAGGCCGTCAGTGAAAAAGATGTGCGCCAAGTGCAAGATTATTCGCCGTAAACGGACCGTGCGGGTGATCTGTGAAAATCCCAAACATAAACAGCGGCAAGGCTAGGAGGGAAGGAATTGGCCAGAATCGCAGGGATCGATTTGCCTCGCAACAAGCGCATTGAGATCGCCCTAACTTATATTTACGGCATCGGCCGCACCACCGCGTCCCGGGTGTTGACGGAAGCCAAAGTGGACCCCGGCACCAAGACCGCGGAACTGACGGACGCGGAAATCACCAGCATCCGGCAGGCGATCGACCATACCTGTAAAGTGGAAGGGGACCTCAGGCGGGAAGTCTCCATGAACATCAAGCGCCTGATGGACCTGGGGTGTTACCGAGGACTGCGGCACCGCCGCAGCCTGCCGGTCCGGGGTCAGCGCACCCATACCAACGCCCGCACCCGCAAAGGCCCGCGCCGCAGCGTGGTGGGCAAACGGAAAAAGGCTTAAGGAGAAGTGATGGCCAAAGCGCAGGTTCGCACCAAGAAGAAGAAGGAACGGAAGAATATTCCCGTGGGAGTGGCGCACATCAAGGCCACCTTCAATAATACCCTGGTGACCATCACCGATCCGGCCGGCAACGTGATCTCCTGGTCGTCTTCCGGAGTGCAGGGATTTAAAGGTTCGCGTAAGGGCACGCCTTTTGCGGCCCAACTGGCGGCCCAGGACGCGGCCAAGAAGGCCATGGAACACGGCATGCGCAATGTGGACGTTTACGTCAAGGGTCCGGGGGCGGGCCGGGAAGCGGCCCTGCGGGCCTTGCAGGCCGCCGGCCTGAGCATCAACCTGATCCGGGACGTCAGCCCCATTCCCCACAACGGCTGCCGTCCGCCGAAACGTCGTCGGGTCTAAAGAAGAGGTGATTGACATTGGCTAGATATTTGGGAGCAGTTTGCCGGCTCTGCCGCCGGGAAGGAATGCAGCTCTATCTTAAGGGAGACCGCTGCTATACCGATAAATGCGCCATTGACCGACGCCATTACCCTCCGGGGCAGCATGGCCAGCGGCGGAGCAAGGTGAGCGACTACGGCACCCAGCTCCGGGAAAAACAGAAGGTCAGGCGGATTTACGGGGTGCTGGAGAACCAGTTTAGCAGCTACTTTGAAAAGGCCGAACGGCAGAAGGGGGTTACCGGGACCAATCTGTTAGTCTTGCTGGAGCGGCGGCTGGACAATGTGGTGTATCGCCTGGGGTTTGCCAACTCCCGGGCCCAGGCCCGGCAGTTGGTGCGCCATAATCTGATCCTGGTGAACGGCGCCAAGGTAAACCTGCCTTCCTACCTGGTGCGGAAAGGCGACGTGGTGCAGGCCTCGGAGAGAGGCCGCAACCTGGCGCTGGTCAAGGACGCCATGGAAGCGGTGGCCCGGCGGGGCTGCCCCTCCTGGCTGGAGTTCGACAAAGATGAGGCCAGGGGTAGGGTGATCATGTTCCCCAACCGGGAAGATATCACCATGCCCATCCAGGAACATCTCATCGTGGAGCTTTATTCCAAATAGAGCAGCATGATCCCAGATGGCCCGAGCCCTCCAGGCCCCCGGAGGATTCCCAGCGCCGGGGGGTTTCGTCTGTACGGCGGACGGCGGCGGCGGGGGCAGGGCCAGAAAAGCCAAGCAGTCCCATCGAGGTACCATGATCCATAAAAATTGGACCGACATCATCAAGCCCAAACGGCTGGAAGTGGACGGCGAGAGCCACACCCGCTTCTACGGCAAATTTTCCTGCGAACCGCTGGAACGCGGCTTCGGCACCACCCTGGGAAACGCCCTGCGACGGGTCTTGCTCTCATCTCTGCGGGGATCGGCCATCACTGCGGTCCGTATCAAGGATGTCCATCACGAATTTTCCGCCATTCCCGGGGTGCGGGAGGACGTCACCGAAATCCTCCTGAATCTGAAGCAGGTGCGGCTGAAGATGCTGACTGACAACGTCAAGATCCTGCACCTGGACGCTGCCGGGGAGACGGAGGTCAAGGCCGGGAATATTAAAACCGACGGCGTCGTGGAGATCCTCAATCCCGAACACCACATCGCCACTCTGGCGGGAGACGGCCAGCTCAGTATCGAAATGACGGTGAAGACCGGCAAGGGCTTCGTGCCCGCGGAAGCCAACAAGGAAGAGGATCAGCCCATCGGCTACATCCCCTTGGACGCCAGCTTCTCGCCCATCCGCAAGGTCAATTACCTGGTCACCCAGGCCCGGGTGGGGCAGCGCACCGACTATGATAAGCTGACCCTGGAGGTGTGGACCGACGGCAGCCTCACCCCGGAGAACGCCGTGGCCTACGCCGCCAAGATTATTAAAGAGCACCTCACCATGTTCATTAACTTCGAAGAGGAGCCGCTGGGGCTGGAGGAGAAGACCACGGAAGAGCCTCCCACCCTGAACGAGAACCTTTACCGCAGCGTCAATGAACTGGAGCTGTCGGTGCGGGCGGCCAACTGCCTGCGCAACGCCAACATCCGCTTCATCGGCGAATTGGTGCAGAAGACCGAACAGGAGATGCTCAAGACCAAGAATTTCGGGCGCAAGTCGTTGAATGAGATCAAGGAGATTCTCCAGGAGATGGGACTTCACCTGGGGATGAAGCTGGAAAACTTTATGCCTCCGGACCAGATGCCGGAGAGGAAGGAAGAAGTGGCATGAGGCACTTAAAAGCCGGCCGGCGCCTCTCCCGCACTACGGAGCACCGCCTGGCCATGCTGCGTAATTTGATCACCGCCCTGCTGGAGAGCGAAAGGGTGGAGACCACCCGGGCCAAGGCCAAAGAGGCCCGCCAGTGGGCCGAAAAGATTATCACCCTGGCCAAGCGGGGCGACCTGCACGCCCGGCGGCAGACCCTGGCGGTGGTGCGTTCCAAGAAAATCGTAGCCAAACTCTTCGGGGAACTGAAAGAGCGATACCAGGACCGCCCCGGCGGCTATACCCGCATCATCCCCCTGGGAGTGCGCCTGGGCGACGGCGCCCCCATGTCCATCCTGGAACTGGTGGACCGGCCGGAAAAACTCCCCAAGGCCAAGACCAAAAAATCCGCGGCCAGTTAGCCGCCAATCTCCCGGCAGGCCCGGCCGCAGGCCGGCCTCCGGGAACCCTCGCCCTCCCTGAACCGTCCCGCCGACTTGATTCTCAGAGGGTGAGCTTTGCGCGGATAACCTTTTTATATTACAGAGATATTTGATAAACAAGCGGAATAAAGTTCTCAAGGACAAAAAAAGATTTGACAACCAATCACAAATATACTAAGGTTCGCCCAGATTATAGGCAATTTTACCTAGTCTGGCCGGGGAAAGTTGCCAACTGAGCAGTTCAGAGTTTTTCGCTTCCCTAAAGGCGTAAAGCCCTCCTGATTTTCCGGGGCTGTTGAACCCTGGCGGCCCCCTCCGGATTGTCCCATAACAAAGGAGGTTCTGGATGGCGAAACGGATAATCTTGAGCGCGGTGGTATGCTTGGCTCTAACCTTAAGCCCCAGTCTGGCATTCTCAGTGCCAACCAAAAGTGTAAAAAAGAAGTCACCCACCAAAACCCAGGACAAGACCCCATCTCGGGTCAGCAAAAAAAGCAAAAGCAGCAAAAAGTCAAAATATAGCCGGCAACGGTCGCGGTCTTCGAACGAAGACTATGTGCAGTCTTCCATGGTTCCCAGTTACAAGGAAAAGGTGACCGCGGGGCCAGTATCCGAAACCGCGCCTTTGATGAAGGTCACCCCGCAACGGGACGGCGGTTTCCTGTTGGAGCCCTTGTCCCCGAAAAAGCCGAAGCCCCCTCTGGTGCGGCCTTCCTACAACGCCACGGACAGAGGGAAGGACCTCTCGGCGGCGCCGCGGGAGCCGAAATATAATCGTTTTGAACCCTGGAATTTCTCCGACCTGATTTTGGCCCAGGCCGAGGCTTATAAACACGCCCCCTATAGCCGCGGCGCCTCCCTGGCCACCGGCAACGCCACCGACTGCTCCGGGTTTGTCCAGTTCATTTATAACGGGTTTAAGATCAATCTCCCCCGCTCCAGCGCCGAGCAGGCCCAGGTGGGCAAGACGGTGACCCGGCAAATGGATTTTTCCAAGCTGCTCCCGGGAGATCTCCTCTTCTTCCGCCGGGGCGGCCGCTCCGTGGGACACGCCGGCATCTACCTGGGGGATGGGAAGATGATCCACGCCTCGACTTACCGGACCGGCGTTACCATTACTAATTTGCGGGAAGGCTACTACCAGGATACCTTTGTGGTGGCCAAACGCGTCTTCGAAGTGAATTACCAGTAACAGCAAGAGTACGGTCTGCTCCCCCAATCTGGTCCTGGACGGGGGAAGCGATTCCCGGTCCGGGGTAGGCAGCCGCGTCCGGGAGCCCCACCATAAAGGCGCGGCCTCCTTGGATGAGCCGGCTTACCGCAGAGCCGTTCTGGCAGTTTTTCCCAACCTGCCTTTTTTATACCTTGTAAAAAGCTGGCTGCGGCGAATTCCCTTGCCATTCCTTCGTTTTTTCGTTATTTTGGGTAAGAGAAATTATCACCAAGAGGTTTAGCCGTCCCATGTCTGCAATGGCGGCAGCAACTCGGGTGATCTGGCAGTTGGGGGTCTGACAGAATTGGCTTCACCCGAGCAGTGGAAGTCGCGCCTTGAAGATAAGTACCCGATGTTGCGGTACTTCACGGACCGACCTTTCGGGGTGGAGATTGAGACCTTTGGGTTGAAATATTCCATCTCCATCGGCGACCAGCAAGTCATCCCGCCCTACAAGATCACCTCCCGGCTGCCGGATGGGACTTTGCTGCCCAAGGCCTTTCAGAACCGGGGGATCATCCTGAACGGTTCCTCGCCGGAGGAGGCCCCTTATGAGACCTGGTCCTTTGTCCTGGACGACAGCATCAAAGGGGCCGGCGGCAACGAATTGGTCAGCCCCATCCTCTTAGGGCTCAAGGGTCTGATGGAAATATATGAAGTCCTGTCGCTCCTCCGGAGTTTTCCCGAAATTCAGGTCAATGAAACCTGCGGCTTCCATGTGCACCACGGGGTGGACCGGGACCAGTTCGGCAACCGCGAACTCTTCCGGTTGCTGCGCATCATCTCCATCTTCGAAGGCTACATCTTCCAGCTGTTGCCCGAGGAGCGCCGCCAGGCCGAGACTTGCCGGCCCCTGGAAGTTGACCTGTACGACTGGTACCGAAGGGAGGGTTCCGAGGAGCGCATCCCCCGGGTGCAGAGCCTCTGGTATTCCCCCGAGAACCGGGATGACCTGAAGACGCCGCGGCACTATAAGATGCACCCCACCCGCTATCACGGTCTGAACCTGCATTCCTACTGGTACCGAGGCACCATCGAATTTCGCTATTTCCCTTCGCTGATTGACCAGCCGGAGGAGTTGATGCAATGGATCATCTTCACCCAGTTTCTGGTGGAGTGGAGCACCGGGCGGCAGCCGGTCTTGGATTTCGTGCCCCAGACGAACAAGTGGTTTAACACCTTATACAAGATCTACCTCGGCGCCGGGATGCTGTCTCATATCCGCTTCCCGCCGCCGGCCAAGGAGGAGATAGAGAAGCGCTCATGACTACCGGTGGAATCCAGACCCATGATTTCCTCATGCGGCTCCGCAAGTGCCAGGACACTTTACCCCCTTTCCTGCTGGAAATGGCCCGGCTGATGGCGCGCATGGTGGAAGAGATCCAACAGCCGCAAATTGAGGATATTCGCAATCTGCAGGAGCAAATGCGGCAAATGATTGGAGACGCCGAGGAGCTGCGGCAGTTCTGCGGCACGGAAGGCCAATTCTGTGGTCAATGCCCCTTCGGGGCTTATCTCCCCAGGGGTTTCGCCTACGCCTCGGAAACCCAGGCCCTCTGTCTCCCCTGGATCGTGGTGGTGCACCCCATGCCTGCCGCCCCCGCCGCTTAACCGGAATCGCCCCCTCTTGATTTTACTGACAAAACGGTTCCACCGTGGACCGGAGGGGCCAGGAGGCGCCGGGATTAGGATTGATTTGTCCATCAGTTTCGTGGTAATTAAAGCATAGTATTCTCTCAGGTTTGTGAAGCTAACGGTGTCAACCGTTGAAAAAGGGTTCGGCCGCAGCCCCGCAGGCCGGAGGCCAGCCGGGCCGGGTGCCTCATGGACGAGTCTCTCCGAATCTTTTCCATCCTGCTGCAATTCGCCGCGGTGTTGGTCCAGCTTACCGCGGCTCATTTTGCCCTTAAGCTGATCCGCCTTACCGGCCGCGGCCCCGCCTGGGTGTTGCTCTCTGCCGGATTTTGCGCCATGGCGGGACAGCGTTCCCTGTCGCTGATCCTGGCTTTGACCCAGGCCCCTCCTTTGAGCCCGCTCCACTTCTGGGATGATGTGACCACCTTGCTCATTTCCCTGGCCATGTTGATCGGGGTCTGGGGGATCGCCCCGCTGTTCGGCACCACCAAGCAGGCCGCGGCCGTTTTGCCGCTGGACAAAGAAAAATTGGAGAAGCAGGTGGAGGCGCGCCCCGAGGAACGGCGCGAGGCCAACGCCTACCTGTCGTTGGAACTGGATGAGCGGCGCCGCCTGGAGTCGCCACCGGCCCAATCTGCCGGAGAGCTGAGCCGGTCCGAGGCCGATCTTGAGCAGTTCTCTTACGTGACCTCCCATGATCTGCAGGAACCGCTGCGCCTGGTGGCCAGCCTGCGCCGGGAAGTGGAGGAGCGCCGGGCCGCCGAAATGGCGGTGGAAGCGGAGCGGCAGCGCCTCTTTGCCCTGATGGACGGTTTGCCGGCCATTGTTCACTTAAAGGAAAGGGATTATTCCATCCGTTTCGCCAATCGGATTTTTCGGGAAATCTTCGGCGACTGTGA
>CAZOCQ010000099.1:0-10935 GCA_964578335.1 uncultured Desulfobacca sp. | reverse complement strand
TACCTTTGACCGGGATTATTGGTGCCTGGGGCCGGACTCGAACCGGCACGGGGCGCACCCCGAGGGATTTTAAGTCCCTTGCGTCTACCCGTTCCGCCACCCAGGCATTTTGATGAGGGCCGGTAGCCGCCATTATACGAAAGTAATCGCGGCCCTGCAACCGGCAGGTGGGGATGATCGGAGCTTGATGGTGATGAGGCCGGTCCGCCCCGGCACGGCCATACCGGCTTTTTCAGCCGGCCCCGGCGCCGGGGCAAGGTACCGGCCCGATTGGGGGGCTGACCGCGAAAGCCGACCCTTCACTCCGGCAGTCTGGGGTAATGGAGTCGCGACCCCAAGCTGGAGGGCAGGCGCGGCACCCAAAAGGGGGGAACCGGCCGGAGCCCGGTTCCCCCCTAAACGCCCCTAAACGAGGAAAGGTTGTGCATAAGATCGGTCGCGCCAGCCATAAAAGACTGGCTACTGACCACTGCCTTACGCCTAGGCTTGGGCCTCCTCTTCCGCGGCCTTGGAGGCCGGCACCACCAGCACCGGCACCGGCAGGCCCCGGTGCACCACCTCCCGGATCACCCGTTCGGTGACGGAACCGATGAGGTGGCGGCTGACGAAACCATGGCCGTGGCTGCCCAGGACCAGAAATTTTACGCCTCTGGCCTCATCCAAAAAATCGACAATGGCCACGGAGGCGTCTTTTCCTCCTTCCAACAGGTGCGGCCGGACTTCCACCCCGGCTTTTTGACCACGTTGCACCGCTTCGTCCAGCACTTTCCTGGCGTAGGCTTCCTGTTCGTCTTGCAGATGTCGATCAATAAAAGCAAAGTAACCGGCTTTCACCAGTTGAATCACGTGCAGGACCTCCAGCGGCAATTCCAGCAAGCGAGCCATATTAATGGCCCTTTTCATGGCATCCCATCCGGGGGCGGAGCCATCAACCGCTACGGCAATGGACTTGGCCTTTTCACCAACCATCAATGGTGCCCTCCTTTCTTGAAGATCATGCCCACCAGCAGGCCGGCGCCCAGGGCGATGACCACCGCCATGATGCCGAAAAAGACCGGATGGTTTTGGGAGATATCGGTGAGCCAGTATTCCAGGCCCACCTTTTTGATCTCGATGACGTCCTTGCCGTAACCCACCAGTTGCTTATCCTTGAAGGCGTAGGATTCCACTACGTAGCGGCCTTCGGTGGCTGCCGGCGGAAAGCGGAAATAGTGTTTATAGAGCTGGCCTTCGGCGATCTCCAGGCGTTTGGGGTCGGCCACGATGTTATAGAGGTTGGCCTCCTCCTTGATCTTCACCAGGCCCTTGAAGACCAGGTCGGCGTCTTCGGGGGCCTTTTCGCCCCGGGCCAGGTGCAGCTTCATCTTCTGTTGCACCGCGGCATAACCCAGTTCCAGTTTCTGGGCGGTCTCCGGTGGTACGATCTGGTCAATGGGTTTGGTGCTGTGGATCTTATACATGAAGGGAGCGTTAGTGACGTCGTACTGCTTTACCGTCATCCAGAAAGGCCCCACCCTGCCCTTGACCGAGAGCTTGACTTCCTCGCTCTTCTCGGCGGTCAATTTCATGATCAGGTCGCAGTCCTTCATCGGGCTGACCCCGAAGAAGTGAATCTGGTCGCCGTGGTAAGAGAGGCCGATTTCAATGACATTCTTGGAGGCCGCGGTCACCACCTTGGACTCGCTCCCAGAGGTGGTCTGGGCATAGCCCCAACCGGCGCCGCCCAGGATGAAAACCACCAGGAGCGTTACGAGTTTTTTCATCTTAATGCCCCCCTCCCTTGGCCGGGGCCAGACTCACCAGGTCGCTGGGGGTGAGGATCAGGTCAAAAAAGATCTTCACGGCCAGAATCAGGACGATGAGGGCCAGTAAGATGCGGATCTGTTCGCCTTTGAGCCTGCGCCCGGCGATGGCTCCGAACTGGGCCCCGATGGTGGAGCCGAAAAGCAGGATCAGGGCCAGCAGCAGGTCCACGGTCTTGTTGACAAAGGCCTGCTGCAAGGTGACGTTGGCGGAAGTCAGGACGATCTGAAAGAGATCGGTGCCGATGGCGGCGATGGTGGGCATGCCGATGATATAGATCATGGCCGGCACCATGATGAAGCCGCCGCCCACCCCCAGCAGGGCCGCCATGACCCCGACGATGGCGCCGATGGCAAAGGGGAAGATGGCGGAGGTATGGAGGCCGGAGCGGTGGAAGTGCATCTTCAAGGGGAGCTTGGAGAAGATCTGTCCCAGCTTGGCGCCGCCCATTGCTTCGCTGCCGGCGGCCGCGGCCCCGCTCTTGCTGCGCCGGATGGTGCGCCAGGACTCGATGAACATGGCGCCGCCCACCAGTCCTAACATGAGTACATAAGCCACCCGCATGACGAATTCAAAGTTGCCCATGGCCCGCAGGACTTTGACCAACTGCACTCCAATGGTGCCGCCGGTGATGCCGCCTAGGAGGATGACCAGGCCCATCTTGAAGTCCACGTTACCCAGCCGCCAGTGGGCAAAGGCCCCGGAGGAGGCCCCGGCGACGATCTGGTTGGAATCCGAGGCCGCGGCCACCGCCGGCGGGATGCCGATCATCATCAACAGGGGGGTGAGCAGGAAGCCTCCCCCCACTCCGAAGAGGCCGGAGAGAAACCCCACCACGCCCCCGGCTCCCAGAATAATAAAGAAATTAATGCTCATACCTGCAATGGGAAGATAAATCTCCATGCTGCCTGACACCTCCCGGTTAAAAGTTGAGATAGTATGTTAAAATTCTCACAAAGTGTCAAGCGATTTTCTGGAGAAACTTATGGTGTTGCATATTGCAGCAAAATCGGATAAATTGAAGTTAAAATATCTAGTTGACTGGAGGCTCACAGAGACCCTATCAACATAATATTTAAACCTTGAAAGGTATAGAAGGTTTCATAGACAAGCATCTCGCAACTGTTGCAAAATTGCAACTGGCCCAGTGCCGCCCCGCAATTTATGAGGAGGAGATAATTTTCCCCATCGGGCCTTCTGGGTTTAGCGCCAACCAAAACTCGGGGCACAAGCGAACAAAGACGTCAAAACTTGTGGCGACCGCATTTTAGAATCGCCAACCATTCGTGGTTAATTAATGGAGGACCCTGCGTGCATCTGAATATCCGCCAAAAGGTGATCGTCGGCCTGACCGCCTGCGTGCTGGCCATCGGTTTCATCGGCGGCTTTTCTTACCACTATCTCCGGGCCATTGAAGTGAAACAGCACATCGTCCAGATCGCCGACGATTTGCGGGAGAAGGTTCTGGAAATCCGCCGCTATGAAAAGAACTACCTGCTGTATGGCCAGGAGGAAGATTTTCAACAGAACCAGGTCTATACCCGGCAGTCCCTGGAAGAACTGGCCAAGATCGTCCCGGACGTGCAAAACCTGAGAATCGCCAGCCAGTTGGACATCTTTAGACAGGAATTAATTTCCTACCAGCACCTGATGCAACAGTCGGCGGTGCAGATCAAGGAGCGAGGCCAGCCCAACAGCCGGGAACTGGAAGAGCAGCTGCGCGCCCGGGGCAAAACCCTGGTGGACCTGTCGGTGCAACTGGTGGCCTTCGAACGTCGCCGTATCCTGGAAATCATTGATACCTTAAAGACCCAGCTCCTCTTCTCGGTGCTGGTCTTCCTGGCCTCCATGGGGTCTTTCGCCTACATCGTCAGCCGCAAAATCGTGCGTCCCCTGCGGGTCATCGAGAGCACCACCAAGCGCATCGCCCAGGGGGATTTCAAACCCCTGCCGGTGCTGGACACCCGGGATGAGACCCAGCGGGTGGTGGAGGCCTTCAACCGCATGGTGGCGGAGCTGGAAAAACGCCAGGACCAATTGGTCCAGGGCAAAAAGATGTCCTCCCTGGGGGTCCTGACCGCGGGCATCGCCCACCAGCTCAACAATCCCCTGAACAACATCTCCACCTCCTGCCAGATCATCCTGGAGGAACTGGACGACGGGGACAAGGAACTCCTGCGCAAGCTCTTGACCAACGTGGAGCAGGAGGTTTACCGGGCCCGGGACATCGTCAAGGGCCTGCTGGAGTTTTCCCGGGTGCGGGACTTCGCCCTGAAGACGGTGCCCCTGGAGGACGTGGTGAAACGCTCCGTGCGCCTGATCTCCAGTCAGGTGCCGCCGGGCATCGACGTGGTCACCGAGGTTCCCTGGGATTTGATCATGGAGCTGGACCCGCAGCGCATGCAGGAAGTCTTCCTGAATCTGCTGATGAACGCCATCCAGGCCATCAAAGATCCCCCCGGGGAGATCAAGATTTCCGCCTGGCTGGATAACCGGACGCAGGAAGCGGTGGTCACCGTGGCCGACACCGGCGTCGGCATCCCCCAGGAGGAGTTGGACCGCATCTTCGATCCCTTTTTCACCACCAAAGAAGTGGGGGCGGGCACCGGTTTGGGCCTGTCCATCGTTTACGGCATCATCGAGAAACACCATGGCCGCATCTCGGTGGAGAGCCAGGAGGGGGAAGGCACCAGGTTCACCATCCGCATGCCTTATAAACCCCGGGAGGCCGCCGCAGAGAGGGCCACGGCATGAAGACCGCCAAGCTCCTGATTGTGGAAGACGAACTCATCGCCCGGGAAAACCTGGATCACGTCCTCAGGAAGGAAGGCTATGACACCGTGGCGGTGGACAGCGGCGCCCGGGCCTTCAAGGAACTGGAACAACAGGAGTTCGACCTGGTGCTCACCGACCTGCGGATGCAGCAGGTGGACGGCATGCAGGTCCTGGAGCGCACCAAAGAACTCTACCCCGATACCGAGGTGGTGGTCATCACCGGCTTCGCCACCGTCTCCACCGCGGTGGAGGCCATGCAGAAAGGGGCCTACCACTACCTGCCCAAGCCCTACAAGATCGAGGAGGTGCGCATCCTGGTGCGCAAGGCCCTGGAGAAACGCTGGCTGCGCCAGGAGGTCACTGACCTGAAACGCCAGGTGCAGAGCCAGAAGGCCGTCCCCCTGCTGGTGGGCAAAAGCCCCAAGATCGAACTCCTGAAGCAGACCATCGAACAGATCGCCCCCACCGACGCCACCGTGCTCATCCTGGGAGAAACCGGCACCGGCAAGGAACTGGTGGCCAAGGCCATTCACCATTTGAGCCTGCGGGCCGAAAAGCGCTTCCTGGCCCTCAACTGCGGCGCCTTCACCGAGGACCTGCTGGCCAACGAGCTCTTCGGGCACGAACGGGAAGCCTTCACCGGGGCCCGGGGCGTCAAGAAGGGCCTGCTGGAGGCCGCCGCCGGCGGCACCGTCTTCCTGGATGAAATCGGCGAGATGCCCCAGACCATGCAGGTGAAGCTGCTGCGGGTGCTCCAGGAGAGGACCCTGATGCGGGTGGGCGGCACCCTGGAAATCCCCGTGGATATCCGCATCCTGGCCGCCACCAATAAGGACCTCAAGGGTGAGGTGGAGCGGGGCAACTTCCGCCAGGACCTCTATTACCGCATCAACGTGGTCACCCTGGAGGTCCCGCCCCTGGTGGAGCGCCGGGACGACATCCCCCTGCTCTGCCACCATTTCCTGCGCAAGTTCGCCCAGGCCCAGGGCAAGGCGGTGGACCGGATCGCCCCGGAGGTCATGGAGGTCTTGCTCGATTACGAATTCCCCGGCAATATCCGGGAGTTGGAAAACATCATGGAACGGGCCGTGACCCTGTGCAACGGCGGCGCCATCGAAATGCGCCACCTGCCCCTGGACTTCCAGCAGCCCCAGATGTTCCAGGTGCAGCGCCACCAGCGGCGGGAATTCCACACCCTGGAGGAAAACGAAAGGGAGTACATCTCCTGGGTGGTCAAACAGGTCAACGGCAACAAGACCAAAGCCGCCGAAATCCTGGGCATTGACCGGGTCTCCCTCTGGCGCAAACTGAAGCGCTATGATCTGAACGGCGGGAATTGAGGAGCGGGGCGTTGGGCCTTGGGCCTGAGAAAATGGACGGATTATGACGAATCAAGTGCGATACGACGTTTCCTTGCTGACCGATGATGACCTCTACCTCTTTAACGAGGGCAGCCATTTTCGCCTCTACGATAAATTGGGCGCCCACCTGCTGGAGGTGGAGGGCGGCCCCGGCGCCTACTTTGCGGTGTGGGCCCCCGACGCCCGGCAGGTCTCAGTCATGGGCGACTTCAACGGCTGGCGCAAAACCTCCCATCCCTTGAGTCCCCGGGGCCAGTCGGGCCTCTGGGAGGGGTACATTCCGGGGGTGGGGCCGGGAACCTGTTATAAGTATCATATCCGTTCCCGGCACCGGGGTTACCGGGTGGATAAGGCCGACGCCTTCGGTTTTCACTTCGAGGGGCCGCCCCGCACCGCCTCCATCGTCTGGGACCTGGACTACGCCTGGGGGGATCAGGAGTGGCTGGCCCGCCGCCGGCGGGCCAACTCCCTGGAGGCCCCCGTCTCCATCTACGAACTGCACCTGGGTTCCTGGCGGCGGATCCCCGAAGAGGGCGACCGCTTCCTCAGCTATCGGGAACTGGCCCCCTTGCTGGCCGAATATCTTCAGCAGCTGGGCTTCACCCACGTGGAATTTCTGCCGGTCATGGAGCACCCTTTTTACGGCTCCTGGGGCTACCAGACCACCGGGTTTTTCGCGCCCACCAGCCGCTACGGCACTCCCCAGGACTTCATGTTCCTGGTGGATTATCTGCACCAACACGGCATTGGCGTGATCCTGGACTGGGTGCCCTCCCACTTCCCCGCCGATGAACACGGCCCCGGCTTCTTTGACGGCAGCCATCTCTATGAGCACGCCGACCCCCGCCTGGGATTCCACCCCGATTGGCACAGTTGCATCTTCAACTACGGCCGCCGGGAAGTGCGCAATTTTCTCATCAGCAGCGCCCTTTTCTGGCTGGATAAGTGCCACGTGGACGGCCTCCGGGTGGATGCGGTGGCCTCCATGCTCTATCTGGATTATTCCCGGCGGGAGGGGGAGTGGCTGCCCAATCCTTACGGCGGCAAGGAGAACCTCGAGGCCGTGGATTTTCTGCGCAAGTTCAACGAAGTGGTCTATCAGGAATATCCCGAGGTCCAGACCATCGCCGAGGAGTCCACCGCCTGGTCCATGGTCTCCCGGCCCAATTACCTGGGCGGCCTGGGGTTCGGCCTCAAGTGGGACATGGGCTGGATGCACGACACCTTGAAATACCTGGCCACGGACCCCCTGTTCCGCAAATACGTCCACAACCACCTGACTTTTCGGATGCTCTACGCCTGGCAGGAGAATTTTGTCCTGCCCCTGTCCCACGACGAAGTGGTGCACGGCAAGGGCTCCCTCCTCCAAAAAATGCCGGGGGACGACTGGCAGAAATTCGCCAACCTGCGGCTGCTCCTGGGCTATATGTACAGCCTGCCCGGCAAGAAGCTGCTCTTCATGGGGGGGGAGTTCGCCCAGCGTTCGGAGTGGTACCACGAAGTGAGCCTGGATTGGCACCTGCTGCAATATCCTTCGCACCGGGGAGCGCAGAGGTGGATGGCGGACCTGAACCGCCTCTACCGCGGGGAGCCGGCCCTGCACGAACAAGACTTCAGCCCCGCCGGTTTTGAGTGGATTGACTGCAACGACGTGGACCACAGCGTCATCTCTTACCTGCGCAAGGGGCGGGACTCCGAGGAGCTTATCCTGGCAGTGGCCAACTTCACCCCGGTGGTGCAGATCAACTATCGGGTGGGAGTCCCGGCCGGCGGCTTCTGGAAAGAGCTGCTGAACAGCGACGCCCTGGACTATTGGGGCAGCGGCCAGGGCAACCTGGGCGGGGTGGAAGCCTTACCCCAGCCTTTCCACGGCCGCCCTTACTCATTAAACCTCACCCTGCCGCCCCTGGGGATCGTGTTCTTCAAGTGGACGGGCTAACCTGGTTTGCAGCGGCGGGCGTCTCGCCCGCCAGGGGAGGCGCCCGATGCGCACCCTGCCAAATTTTCGCCACAAAAAGAGGCGACCCGCTGGGGCCGCCCCATTTTTGTTAGTCCGACAGCAGTAACGGGAACAGGATGGTCCCCGGTCCCGAACCACCCAGGATAATATTTCCCGAGAGGTTGAGCTGATAGGTCCCCTGGCCCGTGGCCCGGGTGACCTGAATATAATAAGTGCCGGCATTCAGGTTATTCACCGAGGCGCTCTGGGAGGCGGAGGCCAGGTAGGCATAGTCCAGCCGGACGCCGCTGCCGTCCCTGATGTTGAGATAATTGTTGAAGGAGCGCAGGGAAGCGGAGGGCAGGGCCTCGACGGTCAGGGCGCCGCCCTGGGCCACCTGGCAGGAGAAATAGTCGCTGTTGTCAAAGAAGCCGGTGTTGCGCATGTAGCCGAGGGAGCCATAGAGGGTCTTTTTGCGAATGGGATCGGCCTCGGCCAGGGCGTCGTTAATCTCGGTCTCGGAGGAGGGCGTCACCGCCGGGGTGGTGGCGGTGGCGATGGTATAGCCCCCGTATCTGGCCCAATCGGCGATATAGAGCCGCAGGTAGTAGGTCCCGGCGGCCAGAAAGAGGTCCCAGGTCTTGCTGGCGGCGCTCAGGTAAGTGTAGTTCAGGGAAGTTTCGTTGCCGTTTAGAAGAGTCAGCACCGTATCGAAGTCAATCAGCGTGGACGCGGTGGTCAGGTCGAAGTGGACATTGGTGTCCTGGGTGAGGGTGAAACAATAGTAGTCATACAGGTCCAGGACGTCCTTGGCCCGGATATGCCCGATGGCCCCGGCGAAGAGGTTGTTGGGGTTGGTGTTGGCCGCGCCGATGACGTCATTGTTCTCCACTTCCGTGGCCCCGCCGTTGGCCGGGGCCAGGGTGGCGGTAATGGTGTAATTGCCGTACTTATCGGTCAGCCCCCGGCCGATCCGGACGACGAAGGATCCTGCAGCCAGGCGGATGGACCAGGTGTTGGGCGAGGCCAATAAGATAGTATAATCGATGAGGTCGCCGTATTGGTCCCGCACCTGGGTCGAGGAGAACTGGTTCAGGAAGGTGCTGTCCACTGTGGTCACCAGGGTGACCACGCCGTCCTGGGGCACGACCAGGGGATGCTCGAAATAGTAAGTCTCACCGCCGTTGGGGAAATAGCCCTCCCAATCTCCCAGCACCTGGGCGTTCGCCGGCGCCGCCCAAAACATTAGGGCCAGACAGAAACAAACCGCCAACACCTTCTTTTTACCGTCCTTTTCCCAAAACATCAAAGCCCCTCCTTTGGCAGAGGTGAATGTTCCCCCGGTTATCCCATCGCGGCCCGACTCGATCAGGGCTTTGGGGGGATGGCGATGGCCCCGAAGGGTCGGCGACTAAGGGAGGAATTCAACAAAAAAAGACGCTCGTCAAGAGCGCCATTTTGCCGGCCTTAAGCTACTAAGGAGACCTGTTTCCGGGTGCTCAAATATCCCCCCGTGTTACCTTGCCGCCGACTCTTGCTTGAGAGCCTGATCACCTTTGATCGGCATATTACCAGTATTTAGGATAATGATTCAATAATAATTTAAAAAAAATTTTCAGAGGCGCAAGCCTCGCCATACTTTGGGATAAGTAACCAAAAGGGGCGACCCTTTCGGTCGCCCCCAAACTCTCCTCGCCTGCCGGAACCCCGGCTCCTCAGGACATTAAAAGCAAGAGAAGCAGACCCGGATTAAGCTTCGGCCGCGGCGGGGTGTAGATTTCACACTGGGCCGGGAAGGGGTTGGTGTTGTAGCCCCCGGCCACCAGGACCCGGCCGTCCTCCAGGGTGGTGCCGGTAAAGCCTTCGCGGTAGGCGCTGAGCGAACCGGCGGCCGCCCAGGTTTGACTGCCCGGTTGGTAAAGCTCGGCGCTGGTCAGGGTGAGGCCATCGGCGCTCACTCCCTCCATTACCAGGACCCGGCCGTCGGCCAGGGTGGAGGCCGTGTGGTAATAGCGGGCCGTTTGCATGGAGCCGGCCGTTAGCGACCAGGAGTTGTTGGCCGGGTTGAACAGTTCGGCGCTGGCCAGGGGGCTCCAACCGGTTTCGTCGTCCCCCCCCGCCGCCAGGACCCGGCCGTCGGCCAGCAGGCTGGCCGTATGGGCGTAGCGCTCCGTGGTGAGGGAGTTGGTGGGGGCCCAACTGTTGCCGGCCGGGTGGTAAATCTCACAACTGGCCAAGGCGCCCATGATCCCCCAGCCCCCGGCCACCAGGACCCGGCCGTCGTTCAGGCGCGTGGCGCTGAACAGGGTGCGGGCCGCGGCCAGGGAGCCGGCCCCGGACCAGGTCCCGTCAGCCGGGTTGAAGAGTTCGGCGCTGGCCAGGGGCAGGCCGGAGGCGGCTGATCCTCCCACCACCAACACTCTGTTATCGGCCAGTCGGACCGCCCGGTGGCCGCTGCGGGCTTCGCTAAGGGAGCCGGTGCCGGAGAAGGTGCCGTCCGCCGGGTTATAGACCTCGCAACTGGCCTGGGCGGCGCCGCTAAAGTTGGCGCCGCCCACCACCAGGACCCGGCCGTCGTTAAGCAGGGTGGCGGTGTGGTATTGGCGGGTGATGCTGAGGCTGTTGGTATAGGTCCAGTTGCCGCTGCCCGGGTTATAGAGCTCGGCGCTGGAATAAAAGAGCACCCCATTCCAACTTCCTCCGGTTACCAGGACCCGGCCGTCGTTGAGCAGGGTGGCGGTGTGGTTCTGGCGCTGGCTGTTGAGCCAGCCGTCCAGGCTCCAGGCGCCCAGCGCCGCCCCGGCCGCCGGGAGCCGGGACAGGGCCAGGACCGCCAGGGTCAGGGTAATTAAGCAGGCTAACCGGCGCCGGAGGCGCCCATGTTTGAGGGTTTTTTCATCCTGGTTTAGGCCGGCGGGCCGCGCCGCCGCCAAGCCGTAAGGATTGCCATGAAGTTGGCGCATCATAGACCTCGCTGGGCTTGTTGAGCAGTTGTGCCTGGGCCTTCGGCCTAGCCATAAATCTTCCAAAGATTGGTAGGGCGGGCCTCCGTGCCCG
>CAZOCQ010000098.1:289-10981 GCA_964578335.1 uncultured Desulfobacca sp. | reverse complement strand
CGGCCCTTGATGGAGGAGGCCTTCCAGGAAGTCCCTGAGGTCCAAGTCCTTCTATATGCCCCGGTGAGCACACCGGAGGCCAAGGAAATGCCGGTAAGGACCCACCGTCCCCACCTGACTACGGCTCGCGCCCTGTTCCTCAAGTTAATGCAGCAATATGCGGCTTTAAATTATCGATTGACGTTGTTAGAGATTCAGAAGCTTGCCTACTTTCTCCAGGAGGCCGGTGAGCCTTTGAGATTAAGTTACGAAGTAGGACATTACGGACCTTATGCAGCTAACTTGAATAAGGTTTTGGAGATCATGGAGGGCCATTATATCCGCGGCTATGGCGATAGTCAGAAGCCAGACGTTGAAATCGAACTGCAGCCCGGGGCTGCTGCTGAGGCTGACATCTTCTTAGCAGATAAAGAAAGCTCCAAAGAGCGTCTGGGAAAAGTGGCCCAGCTCATTGAGGGATTCGAGACTCCCTATGGAATGGAATTATTATCCAGTGTGCACTGGCTGGCGGTTCATGGCCAGCCACACGCAACCGATACCGATACCGCTATCCAACAGATGATGCAATGGAACCCTCGTAAGCGAAAAATGTTCAAGGCAAACCATATTGAGATAGCTTGGGAGCGGCTACAGACTGAAGGATGGCTGAACTAACTTTTCGGATCACCGACCACACCACTAATACTGGCTAATTTCATGACCACCGCTCCCATCATCTTAGGCACCGCCGGGCACATTGACCACGGCAAGAGCTCCCTGATCAAGGCCCTCACCGGGGTGGACCCGGACCGCCTGAAAGAGGAAAAGCTCCGGGGCATCACCATTGAACTGGGGTTCGCCGACCTCACCCTGCCCAATGGCCGGCACCTGGGGATCGTGGACGTGCCGGGCCACGAGCGCTTCGTGCGCCACATGGTGGCCGGCGCCACCGGCATGGACCTGGTGGCCCTGGTCATCGCCGCCGACGAAGGGGTCATGCCCCAGACCCGGGAGCATCTGGAAATCTGCCAACTCCTTCAGGTCAAGCTGGGTCTGGTGGTCCTCACCAAGACCGACCTGGTGGAGGAAGACTGGCTGGAACTGGTGGAAGAGGAGGTCCGGGAGGCCCTGGTGGGCACCTTCCTGGCGGGCGCCCCCATCCGGCGTTTTTCCGCGGTCACGGGGGCCGGCACCGAAGAACTCCTGGCCACCCTGGCGGGACTGGCCGAACAGGTCCCGCCGAAACCCGCCAAGGGCATCTTCCGCCTGCCCATTGACCGGGTCTTTACCATCAAGGGCTTCGGCACCGTAGTCACCGGGACCGCCATCTCCGGACACCTGCGGGTGGGAGAGGCGGTGGCCGTCTATCCCCCGGCCTTCAAGGCCAAGGTCCGGGGGCTGCAGGTGCACGGCCGGGCGGTGGAAGAGGCCCTGGCCGGCAACCGCACCGCCATCAACCTCCAGGGGCTGGAGAAAGAAGAAGTGGAGCGGGGCATGGTGGTGGCCCCGCCGGGCGCCTTAGTGACTTCCCGGCGCCTGGACGCCTTCCTGGAGATCCTCCCCAGCGCCCCCCGGCCCCTGAAACACCGCCAGGCGGTGCGCCTCCATACCGGCACCAGCGAGCGCCTGGCCATGCCGCTGCTCCTGGACGCCGACGAACTGCCGCCCGGAAGCTCGGGTTACGTGCAATTCTTTCTGCGGGAACCTCTGGCCCTGAAGCCCGGCGACCGCCTGGTGATCCGCAGTTTCTCACCGGCCTTCACCTGGGGCGGCGGCCAGATTCTCCACGTCAATCCGCCCCGGCACCGGCGGCGTCAGGCCGAACTGCTGGCCAAACTGGCCGTCCTGGAAAAGGGCGCACCGGAAAAGATTTTGCCTATCTATCTGGAAGAGGCCGGGGCCGCCGGCCGCTCCCGGGAGGAACTTACGGCGCTGCTGCCCTGGGACGCTGCCGAACTGGCGGCGCTGCTGGCCAGCCTCGGCAAGCAGGGCCAGATCATCAAATACGACCAGGAAAAAGAGAGATATATTCTCACCGCCACCGCCCGGGAACTGGACCAGCAAATCAAGGGGCTGCTCTCGGCCTACCATCACAAGAACCCGTTGAAGCCCGGCCTCTCCAAGGAGGAGTTGCGCCGCCAGTTGCCGGAGCAGATGGAGGTGCGCCTCTTCAACCAGTTGTTGGGTGAATTGGGGCAAAAGAAACAGATAGTCGTGGAAAAAGACTTGGTGCGCCTGGCCGGCCATCAGGTCACCCTGGCCGGGGACCAGGAAGAGCACGTCCACCGCCTGGCGGCCCTCTACCAGCGGGGCCGGCTCTCCCCGCCCACCCTCAAGGAAGCCGCCGCGGCCATCGACGTGGTCCCGGAAAAACTTAAACAGCTCCTGACGGTGCTGGTGAACCAGGGCCGCCTGGTGAAGGTCAAGGAGGACCTCTATTTCCACCGGGAGGCCATTGATCAGCTTAAGGGCCAACTGGTGGATTTCCTGAAACAAAACAAGGAAATCAGCGTCGTCCAGTTCAAAGACCTCACCCAGACCTCCCGCAAGTTCACCATCCCGCTCTTGGAATACTTCGACACCACCCGCACCACCGTCCGGGTGGGCGAAACGCGCCGCTTAAGGGAAGGGGCCTAGGGTTTCGCAAAGTTCAAAGTTCAAGGTTCAAAGTTCAAAGTCAATGCGCCCGGCGTGCCGATTAATCAGCCGAATTAGCGGACCGCGTTCGCCTTCCAGACCCAAGCAGGCGGCTGCGGCCCTGCTGTTGGCCTTGCTGTTATGCCTCTCCCTGACTGCTTTTCCCGCCTGGGCCCTCTCCGCCGAAGACCTTATTGTGGTTTACAACCGCAATATGGTGGAATCCAAGGCGGTGGCCGCCTACTACGCCCAAAAGCGGCAGGTGCCCTGGGACCGACTGTTGGGAGTGGCGGTCCCCAGGGGCGAACAATTGACTCGGCGGGAATATGAGCAGAACTTGTTACCCCCGGTTCGGCAAGCGGTCAAAAAGGTGCAGGCGCAGGGCCGGGCCCCGGCCCTCCTCCTGGTTTACGGCATCCCGCTGCGGGTTCAGGGGCCGCCGGAGAGCGAGGCCGACAGGGCCTTCAAAGACCTGGCGGCTGCCCAACTGCGGGAATATCAGGGCTTGGTGGAGCAACTGCTCCGGGAACTGGACGCCCTCACCGGGACTCCGGCGGATTTACGCCCCAGGCCGCCCGGACCTCTCACCTATCCCACCGGCTTGCTCTTACAGAAGGCCCAGACCTCCCTCAAACGGGCCTTGGAATTTCTTTCCAGCCGGCCGCAACCCGGCGCCTCCGCCGAATCCAGGGAAAAGGCCCTTTCTTTGCTGCTGCGGCTGGGAGGCGCCGCCCTGGAAGTCAAAATCTCCCCGGAAAAGGGGGAGACGGGTCCCGAGCCACTGCGGGAGGGCCGGCTGGAACGGGATATCCTGCGCCGGGAGCTGGAAGCCCAGCTCTTCCGAGGGGTCCGGCCCCAGGAGGCCCTAAAGACCGCAGTCACCATCCGCCTGGTCCGGGGAGTGCTGGGGGAACTGGAATTTTGGGAAAACCTGAACCAGGTTTACCAACGGCCGCAACGCCTGGCGGCGGTGGACAGCGAACTCACCCTGGCCCTCGTGCCGCAGCACCGCCTGGCCGGCTGGCTGCCCAACCCCTTGGCCGCCCGGTTCGATAATTTTCCCGGCATTGACCGAGTCAGGCAACAGACCCTGATGGTGGGCCGCCTGGATGGTCCCGATCCGGAGATCGCCCGGCGCCTGGTGGATGACGCTTTGGCGGCGGAGGCCGGGGGCCTCAAAGGGGTGCTTTATCTTGACGCCCGGGGGCTCATGGGGGACGACAAACCGGGAAGCTACGCCTGGTTCGACCGCCACCTGCTCCGGCTTCATGACCTGGCGAAAGAGAACTCGGGTTTGAAAGTGGTATTGGATAAAAACCCCGGGGTCTTTGCGGCCGGCTCCTGCCCCGACGCCGCCCTCTATTGCGGCTGGTATTCCCTGGGCAAATATGTGCCCGCCTTCAAATGGGTCAAAGGCGCGGTGGGCTACCACGTGGCCAGCTCCGAAGCCGCCACTCTGCGGCAAAAGGGGAGCAACGTCTGGTGCAAGCGGCTGCTGGAAGAAGGCGCGGCCGCCACCCTGGGGCCGGTGGCCGAACCTTACCTGGCCTCCTTCCCCCGGCCCGACGAGTTTTTTCCCCTGCTCCTGCGCGGCGACAAGCCCTTGCTGGAAGTCTATTTTCGCACCCTGCCTTATGTCTCCTGGATGCAGATCCTCATCGGCGACCCGCTGTATACCCCGTTTAAGAAGAACCCGGTGGTGCTTTCCAATAGTCAATAACCAGTGAGCAGTACTAAAGGCTACCCTGCCTTTGGTGCTATTGTCATACAATATTATCTTGAAAAAAAATAAAATTGGTTATAGAAATATTTTATGTTTCTCGAACCCAATTCGCTTTTACAGTCTCTGGATATTATTGAGAATATCGAAAAAACAACCATGAGGTTTGTAACAACCGCTCTCCTTATATTTAAAGAGGAGGCCTTGAAAATTTTCAGTGCCGAGAGCGATAAAGTAGCCTATATTGGAGAAGATATTACGAGAGAAGCTGTTGATTCCATTGGCTTATCAAAAAGTCCGGGAAGAATTTATGGAAAAACAGATTATAAAAGAGCCTGCTATCTTTTTCATGAAAATTATGCAATAAGACAAGCCTTATTAATTGACTCAAAAGCAGAGAAGGATGTTCGCGATGCCAGAATTCAGCCTTCTCAAGTCTCGATGGTTATAAAACAAATTAGGAGAGGGGAATTGGTAGAAGTTCCAGGAACTATTGGGACTATTATAAACTTATCGGGACATGACTTTTTAACTACTACAATTTTCGTTAAATATTTCTATGATGATAGTAACAAAGCTAATACGCTAAAATTAATTAGGATAGCCTGTATACCAAATGGTATTCTGCAAGACCGATATAATCCTACTCCAGAAGATACTATTTGGATAGCTGGTCCAGACGCTCCTACATTAGGGGAGAAATTTAGAACAAGATTAAGTTTTGCCAAATTAAAGAGAAAAAAGGCGTGGAGGGTGCAAGATATCTCTATGCAACCCGGACAGGACTTTGTTTGGAACGATTAATGTAGGGTAATTTCATTTGACATCTTTGCCTTGCCAGAGTCACATATCTTTCGATCTTTTCGATTCCTAGATAATTCCTGCCTTCTTCAATGGCCGCCACCGCAGTGGACCCACTACCCATAAATGGGTCTAAAACTATTTCATTTTCATCAGTCAGCAACCTGATTATTCTCCTGGGGAGTTCCGTGGGGAACATCGCCTCATGTTTATCGTTGGCTCTAACCGAGCGTATTTCCCAGACCCCCCTTGATCCCCAATCTCTCCATTCGTCCCTCGCCAACCGATTCCTATCAACTTTGGTTTCCCCAGGTTTCCAAAAAAAGTAAAGATATTCAAACTCATCAATTGAACGGTAGGAGAGACTGTGCCATTTGCTATTTTCCCAAGCTGGATCTTTTACCCATATGCGTCGGTCATATAAATAAAGACCAGCATTATATGCCATACTTTCTATTAAGCCGCCAGTTAGAAATACCTTTGTTTGTGTATTATATTTACCACCCCTAATATTATTCCCATTAAGTCTTCTATCTATCGTCTGCTCACTACATCCAAAGTATTCTGCAAGTTTGTATCTATTCCAGGTTGGATGTTTCGTTTTTACTTCCAAAATTTCTTCTTTGGTTAATTTAAATTTATGTTTATTTGGATTAGGTAATTGTATTTTTGGCATAGAATCATCTTTAAAGCATAATATATCCGCAATATTGATAACCATGAACCCACCTTTTTTAAGTATGGGAACATGATTCTCTATAACTTTGCTCAAAAGGTCTGTCCATTCTGCAAAGGTCATTCCTTGTTCATAATCTTTACCGACATAATATGGTGGAGACCAAATACTACAGGCAATGGACTCCGGCCTGATTCTCAGCATCAATTCCCGGGAGTCGCCATGATAAATCTTATTAATTTCAAGGTATTGGCTACCCGTTTCCATCTTCCTTCACCTGACCCTAGTATACTACAAAGCATCGGCTTTTTCTTCCGATTTGATTAGAAAAAATTCCCTTGCGTTCGCTCGGAGTGGCTCATATTTAATCCTCCCTTAGGCGATACCCCACCCCCGGTTCGGTCAGGAGATACTGGGGGCGGGTGGGGTCGTCTTCCAGTTTGCGGCGCAGGTTGAGGATGAAGATGCGCAGGTAGGGATTTTGCTCGGTGTAAGAGGGTCCCCAGACTTCTTTCAATAACTGCCGGTGGGTCACCACCTTGCCCCGGTGTTTGATGAGGGCCGCCAGCAGCTTATATTCAATGGGAGTCAGATGGACCTCTTCGGCGCCGCGGAAGACCAGGCGCCGCTGGAAGTCCACCTTAATTGGGCCCAAGGAATACGCAGCTTCCGGCTGGCTTTCTGCCGCGGGCTGGGATTTGCGCAGGGCCACCCGGATCCGGGCCAGCAGTTCGCCGACGCCGAAGGGTTTGGTCAGGTAATCATCCGCCCCGGCGTCCAGGTTGGCGACCTTGTCCCGTTCCTGGCCCCGGGCCGACAGGATGATGATGGGAACATTGGACCAGGTGCGGAGCTGCTTGATGACCTCCAGCCCTTCCATGTCCGGCAGGCCCAAATCCAGCAGGACCACCTCCGGCACCCGGGAGGCGGCCAGGGCCAGGCCCTCCTTGCCGGTCTCGGCCTCCAGCAGTTCGTAGCCCTGGGTCACCAGGCTGGCCCGCAAAAACCGGCGGATCTGGGCATCGTCTTCAATGAGCAGGATGATCGGCTTCATCGGCCAGGTCCTTCTCCAGCTCGGGCATGGTCTGGTCCAGGAGGGGAGCGCCCTCCGCCAGGGGGATGGTGAAGCTGAACACCGCGCCGCCTTTGAGCCGGTTGGCCGCCCAAATCCGGCCGCCATGGGCTTCGATGATGCTGCGGCAGATGGCCAAGCCCAGGCCGGCGCCCCGGACCCGGCCCGGGGCCGCCTGGTAGAATTTTTCGAAGACGCGCTCCTCCTGCCCCGGCGGCAGACCGGGGCCGCCATCCGCCACGGCCACCAGGATTTCCTGGTCCTGCAAGGCGCCGGAAATTTCCAGGGGCGTCCCCGGGGGCGTATATTTCATGGCGTTTTCCAGGAGATTGATCAGCACCCGTTCCAGCAGCAGGGCGTCTATCTGCATTAAGGGCAGGTCGGGGGGGAGGCTGATGCGCACCGGATGATCGTGCAATTGCGGCTCCAGTTGGGTCAGGGCGCTGCCGATGACCTCCTCCAGGACGTGCCATTCCTTGTTGAGCCGGGCCTCGCCGGCCTGCAGGCGGCTCATTTCCAGGAGGTTGGACACCAGCCGGTCCAGTCGGCGGCTCTCCTCATAAATCGATTGGGCCAGATCATGCTTGGTCACTGCATCCAGGGTCTGCTCGCCTTCCAGGAGGCTGCTGGCGGCGCCGGCGATCACCGTCAAGGGGGTGCGGAGATCGTGGGACACGGAGCTGAGCAGGGCGTTGCGCATCTGCTCGGCTTCGATTTGCAGGCGGGCCGCCCGGGCCTGGCGGGAGAGATTTTCCCGTTCCAGGGCCAGGGTCAGTTGGGCGGCCAGGGCCTCCAGCAGGCGCAGGGCGTCGGCCCCCAGGAAGTGGTCCGGTTGGTTGGTTTCCAACCGCAACACCCCGATGACGTTTTGTGAACCAATTAAGGGCAGGTAAAGCCCTTTCACCGCAGGCAGCGTTTCGGTGCCGGCCCCGGCCAGATGCCCGTGCTTAAAAACCCAGTTAGCCACCATGCCTTCCCGGACGTCGTCCTGGGAGAAGGCGTCCCCGGCCCGGAGGCGCAGCTTCTCCTCCGGGTCCGGCATCAGGATGGCGACCTTGCTGTCGAAGATTTGGCCGACCTGCGCCGCCGCCGCCTCCAGCAATTCTCCCAAGCTGTCAATGGCCGTCAGGTTCTGGCTCATTTCATAGAGCGCGGCGGTTTGCCGTTCCTGTTGGCGCGACACCTGGGCCTGGTAGCGCACCCGGGTGGTCAAGCCGCTGACCAGCAGGCTGACCAGCAGCATGACCGCCAGGGTGATGGCGTATTCGGTATTGGCTACGGCAAAGGAGAAATACTGCGGCACAAAGAAGAAGGCGAAAGCGGCCACGCTGAACAGGGAGGAAAAAATGGCCGGACCCCGGGACAGAAACGAGGAAATAATGACCACGGTGAGCAGATAAATCATGGCCAGGTTGGTGAGCGCCAGGTAGGGAAACAGCACAAAACCCAGCCCGGTGCAGAGGCCCACCCCGGCGGCGGCCAGCAGGTATTCCCAAAGGCGCAGTCTCTTCGGTTGAGGCTTGGGGCTGGCCGGGGCCGCTTCTTCACCTTCGCCGGAGATCACCAGGATGTCAATGGGGCCGCAGTTCCAGATCAGATAATCCACCAGGGAGAGTCCCAGAAAACGCCGCCAGCGGCGCTCATAGGGCTTGCCCACCAGGATTTTGCTCACCCGGTGGTCCCGGGCAAAGGCCAGGATTTCATCGCCGATGCGGAAACCGGAGACCTTGAGGGCCTGGCCCCCCAGCTTCGCAGCCAGGTACAGGGCCTGCCCTACTTGCTCCTGGGCTTCCGGGGATAGACGGTTATGGGCCGGGGTCTCCACATACAGGGCGAACCATTTGGCCCCCTGGGCCTCGGCCAGGCGCTGGGTGGCGCGAATCAAGGGGATGGAGAAGGGGCTGGGGTCGAGGCAGACCAGTAAATGTTCCCGGGTGACGGGGCGCGGTTTTTCCTCCATTGACGGCGACGCCCCCAGGGCCGGGTCCGGTGTCATATCTCCCTTAATTCCTTCACTATCTTATTAAAGGCAAGATAACCGGTCCCGGCCCGGCGGTCAAGTAATGGTTGTCCTAATAAGCGATCAACAAATAACCCATGGCCAGGGCCACGGTGATCGTCGTGGGCAACCAGCAGGATTTCATATAGTACAGGAAGGAGATATGGTAGCCGGCCTTTTCCGCCAGGCCCACGGTGACCACGTTGGCTGAGGCCCCGATCATGGTGGCGTTGCCGCCCAGACAGGCCCCCAGGGCCAGGGACCACCAGAGCACCCCGGATTCCGCCCCGGGGATGGTCTGGTTCAGGAAGGCGATGATGGGCAGCATGGTGGCGGTGAAGGGGATGTTGTCAATGAAGGCCGAAGCGATGGCCGAAACCCAGAGGACCAGGATGATGGCCGCGGTCAGATTGCCCCGGGAGAGGTCCTTGACCCATTCGGCGATGACCTGGATGAGGCCGGTCTCTTCGGCCCCGGCGATGACCATGAACAGGGCCATGAAGAAGACCAGGGTGGGCCACTCCACTTCGTGCTCCAGCATCTCCACAATATCCACCCGGGAGATGGCCAGCAGCGCCATGGCGCCCACCAGGGCCGCTATGGAGGGCTCCATGTGCAAGATGCCGTGGATGACAAACAGGAAGATGACAAAGGCCAGGATGCCCAACCCCAGCACCGTCAGCTTCTGGTTGGTGATTTTATACTCTTCCTTTAAATAGGCGATGGTCCGGTCCACGTCCTTGACCTCCGCGGCCAGGTAGCCCTTTTTATACCACCAGAGGTACCAGAGGGAGGTAAGGATGAGGCAGACGGTGCAGACCAGGGCGAGATTGACGACGAACTGGGCGAAGGTCAATTTGGCGTAAGAGCCGATGAGAATGTTGGGCGGGTCGCCGATGAGGGTGGCGGCGCCGCCCACATTGGAGGCGAAGACCTCGGGAATCAGCAGGGTCAGGGGGTTGATCTTCAAGGTCACGGCGATTTCAATGGTCACCGGAATCAAGAGCAGCATGGTGGTGACGTTGTCCAGGAAGGCTGAGGTCACGGCCGTAACTATCTGGAGAATCAGAGACAGGACAAAGATGTTGCCCCGGGCCAGGGCATATGATTTGTAGGCCAGCCACTGGAAGAGGCCGGTTTTCTTCAACACCCCCACAATGATCATCATGCCCATGAGGAGGAAGACGACGTTCAGGTCAATGGCCCGCATGGCGTCGTGAAACGAGAGGATGAAGTAATGCTTGTCGAAGGTGCCGGCGGTGTAGGAAATGAACAGCACGATGGCCGCCCCCAGGAAGGCCGCCAGGGTGCGGTGCATCACTTCGGCGGCAATGAGGACGTACACCAGGAGCAGCACCGCGGCGGCGATCCAGAAGGCCGGGGTGAGCTGGCGCTTCAGGGAGAGGGCGGCCTGAGCCTGGAAGAGGCGGTTGCCGGCGGCGTCCAGGCCGGCGTCCAGCACCTGGAGGGGGGCGGATTCCTGGGCCAGCCAGCTCGGTTTGGCGGCCTTGACCTGCACCGGGGCCGCCGGCAGCGCGCCCTGGGGCAGCCGGAAGCGCCCGATAAAGCCGCCCTTGCTGCCGGTTTCCAGGCGCTCGTCGGCCGCCGGTTTGACGTGCTTTCCGTCCACCAGCACTTCGATCTCCACTTCTTTCACCCCTTTGCCCTGGGCGTCCTCGATGACGCCGGCCACCGTCAGCAGGTCCCCCGCCGGGGGCGGAGCCGCCCCCACCGCAGCCGGGCAGGCCAATGTCAGCAAGGATAAAATTAATATTTGAACAGCCGGAAATTTTTGCCAACCCATTAGT
>CAZOCQ010000098.1:0-279 GCA_964578335.1 uncultured Desulfobacca sp. | reverse complement strand
TAGTATTCCTCCATGTTTGCAGCCTATTCCGTTTGCGCCGAAAAAAGACAAAGGCCCGCCAGGTTGCCAGACTCCACCTGACGGGCCTTAAAATTCGACCGATTATGTCTTAACGGCCAGGTTCACCCGGCCTGATTAGCACGCATCCTTTGGGGCCTTATTTTACCTTTATTTTTTCCGGCTCCCAAGTGATTACCGCCCTGCCACCGCCTCAATAAGCAATCAGCAGATAGACCATGCTGATGGTCACGGTGATTATCATGGGCCACCAGCATTCCC
>CAZOCQ010000097.1:0-11007 GCA_964578335.1 uncultured Desulfobacca sp. | reverse complement strand
GCCCCCAAGCCCGCGAGCCATATGCGATTACTGCCTCAAGGCGGTCCCCCGCCACTTCCATGAGGGCGCGCCGTAAAGTCTGGATTAACAATTTGTCTGAATCAGCTAACATGGGACTCAGCTCATTACAACAAGGCATCGGTCAAATCCTGCTCCCAAAGCAGCCTCCAAGTCAATTAATCAAACGGTTCTCGCGGCAATTGCGCCCCGTGCCACACCGCCACCACCCATACCGTCTCCCCTTTGAGGCGGTAGAAAAACCGGTAAGGTGAGATCACCACTTCCCGATAAGGGAGGTCCGGAAACTCCGGGATGACCCGCCCGGATTCGGGAAATTGCTCCAGCCGGGATAAAATCTTTTCGGCTCGCTCTTGGAGTCTACTTGCCGCAAGGGGATTATCCTCCCGGATATAGGCCAGGGCGGCCAGAAACTCCTTCCTGGCCGCCGGAGTAAAGCTTACTTTCACAACGGCTCTTCATTCAGGAGGGCCTTGGCCTCCGCCATCACCTCCTCCAGAGGGTGGCCTTCTCCGGCGGCAATCTCCCGCTCTCCCCGGGCCAGTAGGCGCAAAATTTCCTTATCCCGTTCGGAGCGCTCAAACGATTCCACACTGAGCAAGATCGCGGCGGCGCGCCCCCGCTGGGTGATGATGATCGGTTCCCGGGAACCGCGGACCTGCTTAAGGACCTTGGCGGCGTCTTGCCTTAAATCGCTAATCGGCACGATATTGGGTAGTTTTCCCATGTTGTACCTCCAAATAGTACTTCAATTGTACTTCTAAAAGTACTATAAGGCAAGAGGGCCACCATGGTTATCAGTTAGTTTTACGCCAGGGCGTCCGTTAGGTCCTTCTCCCGCAGCATCCGGCGTTTCCAGGTGGCGATCTGGGGCACCACGTAGGGCAGCAGGCGCAGGGAGTAATACGGGGGCAAGAGCGGCACCCCCACCAGGTCCCCCATGGTCACCAGCATGAACAGGTGCTCCATGTTGGCCCGGGTCTTGAGGGCGAAGCGGGCCGAATCATGGGCCGCCATGCCATAGACAAATTCCTTAATGGCGTTTAAAAAACCGCCTTTCTTCTCGTCGGTCATGTAACCACCTTTAAATACGGTTTTCGGTTTTCGGTTTTCGGTAAAAAAATATCATGTAGCGGGAAAGCGCCGCGGATCCCGCCACTATTGTTGGACAGATGACCGGGGACGGAAGAACACCGGTCCCCGGTCTCCGGTCCGCCTTCGCCTATTGCCCCCCGCCGGCCGCCTGGGGCTGCGCCTGGGGGCCGGAGTAGCCGCCCCGCAGAGCCTTAATGCCGTCGGAGAGCAGCAGGAAGGCCATCACCACCAGGGCCAACGCCACTATCCCCATGAGGCCATTGCCGATGAGCTGCTGACCCTTGGCCGCGCCGCTGGCCACCTTGCTCAGCAGATTATAAGAGGTATAGAGCAGGGCGGCGATGGTGGTGATGAACATGAAGAACATGGGGATGAGGGCAAAGATGGCCTTCTTGCCCCGGGAACGCAGCCACAGGGAGGCCACCAGCAGGGCCAGGGAGGCCAGGAGCTGGTTGGCCCCGCCGAACAGCACCCAGAGGAACTGCCACCAGCCGGTCTCGACGATGAGCAAGGTGAGAAGCGCCGCCACCAGGGTGGCGATGGGCCCATTCCGCATAATGGGCGAGTAATCCCCCACCAGTTCGATGGTGGCCACCTTCATGAAACGCAGCACCAACTGCATCACGGTGATGGCCAGGACGATGATGATGACGGTGGCCATGGTCTTGCCGTAGGCGATGGGCAGGCCGATGATGTTCAGCAGATTGGAGAGCCCGGTGGCGAAGACCGCGGCCGGCCCGGCCTTCAGGAGCTCTTTATACTGCGCGTAGGGCATGGCCGCGGCCGCGGTCATCAGGGCCACCACCCCCAGGACCATCTCCACGTACATGGAACCGGCCAGCACCGGGCGGCCGTCGGTCTCGCACTCCAGTTGGCGGCAGGTGCCGCTGGTGGACACCAGGGAATGCCAGCCGGAAATGGCCCCGCAGGCGATGGTGACGAAGAGCATGGGCCACAACGGCCCCACCGGGATGGTGAACTGGGTGAAGGCCGGGGCCTGGACCGCGGGCAGACCCACGAAAATGCCCGCAATGCCGCCCACCAGCCCGAGCATGACAATATAAAAGGCCACGTAGTTCAGGGGCAGGGCGAAGCGCCAGATGGGCAGGACCGCGCTGACGAAGCAAAAACCGATGGCGAAGATGCCCCACAACAGCTTGCTCTGGGCCAAAGAGCCCAACAGCAGCGGGGCGGGCAGGACGCCGCCCAGCCAGATGCCCACCAGGGCCAGGCCGACGCAGACGCCGGTGGTCAGCAGGATGTTCACCCGCCAACGGTAGATCATGTGCCCGGCCAGAACCCCGGCCGCGGCCATGACCACGATGGCCACCGGGCCGGAAGACAACTTGGTGAGAGCGCCGGCGATGATGGCCCCGAAAGCCCCGGCGATCAAGAGCAGATAAAAATAAATAAAGGAGAGCAGAATGACCCGGGCCCGGGGTGAAATCAACTTGTAAGCCAGGGCTCCCAGCGACAGGCCGTCGTTCCGCAAAGAAGTCATGCCCGCCAGGTAATCGTGCAGCCAGCCGATGAACAGCACGCCGCCAAAGAGCCACAGCAGCGCGGGCAGCCAACCCCACTGCAAGGCGATGATGGCCCCCACCACGGGCGCAGCCCCGGCGATGCTTTTGAATTGATAGCCGAACAGGACGTTCTTGGAGGTGGGCATGAAGTCCACCCCATCCATGTACATCCTGGCCGGCGTGATCTTGTTGGGATCGGACTCCACCACCTCCCGGTCCACATAGCCGGCGTACCAGCGGTAGCCCCCGATGGCCACCGCCAGCGCCGCCACAATGACCAATGCTGCATTCATGGACTGGCACCTCCTTTAACTGTTAACCGGAATTATACGGTAATCCTGGCTAGCTTTTCTGCCCCCATGGTTGCCGGCGCCTGCTCCCTCCCAGAAAACCGTCCCCGATCGCCCAACCATCGGCAACGTCGGCATGATAGCACAAATTTGGCTGGAATAAGGAAAATTTTCGCTCCAGGTTGGCAACTGGAGATGCGCCCGACTTCGGACTTAAGGCCGCGGCGGTGGAACCGGCGTCCACCGGCCCGCAACCACGTCTGCGAAGCAAGGGCAATATCAGAGCCGGTTATCGCCGCATAAGAAATTTATTATCTCTTAAGAAAGACTCACCTTTTACCGATCTCTTCAGCCCCGGTCAAAACCAACGGGCTGGCGCGGGTTATGACGATAATCTCTCCTTTTCCTGGTTCCGGCCCGGCGCCCTGCCCCCCACCCGGGTCCCTCATAACCTGGTCTTACCTCCGGTACGGGACTTGCAGACCGTGGGACTGAAGAACAGCATCTGCCTAAGTCCCGAAACCCTAAGCCCTGGAGCCGGAGCCTGAGGAGGGCTGGAATGGAAAACAATTTACTGCTTTTTAATACTATTGGCAAAAATATTACTCAGGTTAAGAAAAATAGGGTGCTGCAACTAATATCAATATCCCTCCTGACCTTGAGTATCATCTTAGCGATCAAGTTTATTGTTCTGCTGCTTTTCCCTGCCATATCCTACGAGTATTATGAAATGACGATAATTATTGGCTCCTGCCTGGCGGTCAATATTTCCGCCTCTTTAATATTATACAAATATCGTCTCGTCTTGGAACAATTGGAGGACCGCCTTGAATTAAAGACCGACAATCTCCACAACGTCATTAAAAACCTGAAACAAGAGCGGGAGGACTGCCGGCGTCTGGCCGCCGGCTTACAGCAAAGAGATGAGCAATATCGGGCCTTAATGAACCAGGTCAATGAAGGCGTCTTGCTCCTGGACGCGGAGGGCAACCTGCTGCAAGCCAACCGGAAATTGCAAGAATTGCTGAGGCTTTCGGAGGCGGACCTGTTAAGCAAGACCTGGGCGCAGCTTTTTCCCGCCGAAGAGGGCCGGCGCACCGCGGCCGCTCTGGCTCAAGTCGTCGCCACCGGAGCCGCGAAACTGACTGCGAGCTGGATCATCGGTCCCGATCGCCAACGGATTCCGGTGGCCTTGGCCTGCCACAAAGTGAATTGCGCTGGGAAACCTGTTATTCAGGGAGTTTTCACCTTTATGGAACCGACTGAGCCCCGTCCCGTCATCCTGGCTTCCTGAGCCCGGGGAAAAGCGCGCTCCCCCCGGTCAGGCCAAGCTTCGACCTCTGTCGGGCCGGCGGCCTTTATCTCTTTGGTGTTATGGCGCGCTGGGTGTTGAGGGAGCCCGTTATTCTTGGATGGTCTGTAATGCAGACCGTTATACGTCGGGCACCGCTTCTTCCGGCCTGAGCTCTTCCTTTCCCAGGGCGAAGGCCGGCCCGGAGGCCAGGGAGCCGCCTTCCCAAAAATCCCGCCGGTAGCGGTAGTAGTCGTGCAGGCGGCCCAGTCCCCGAATCAGTTGCCGCAGGGTGTCATCCTCCAGGCGGTCCAGACAGGATTGCAGCAGGGCCAGAAAGGCCCCGGGCAGATAAAAGCCCTCTTTGCCCAGGCTGCCCTGGTATTCCGTGCGGTAGCCGCCGTCCGGCAGTTCGTAGAACTCCAGCTGATAGCGGCGCACCGTCGGCGCGCCGGAATCATTAACCAGGCAGAGTTGCCCCAGGGGCAGGCGGGGGCGGCGGGGCGGGCCATCATCAGTCAGCACCCGTTTGTACACCTGATCGAGAAAGCCGATCAGTTCCCGGGCGACCCGCAGTTCATTCAATTCCGACAATTCATATAACAGGCGGGCATAACTGTAAATTACCAGGGGGACGGTGTCTTGCTCGGAATTCTCCCGGTTCTTCCAGAAGATGTGCGGCGTCACCTGATCCTGCGGGAAAAAATCGATCCTGATCGTGGCCCTGAGTCGGCCCCGATCGCGACGAAACCTTTCCATTAATCGCTTAATCATTGTTTAATGAGGGAGGCCGGCCGGTCATGGTTCATTGCCGCTTGGACCCTGCCGTTCTTGGCCCCTTTCCAAGCTGCCATTTGAAATGAGCGCATCCTCATTACCGGAAACAGAAAACGCCGGAAATAGCTGGGTAAAGCAGAAAATACCCAAATACCTTACCCAATGACCGGCGGAAAGTCAACTATTTCCCGGCCTCGCCGATCCTGGCCGGGGTCCCGGAAAATTACGGTTTACAAGCTTAACAAGATATTTTATAAATTTAGGATAAGGCTGGAGATAAACGGACGCTATGCCATCACCTCCAACGCCGGCGCTGCCCAAGGGGCTGCCCGGCTGTCTGAAAAAACGGCAGCTGCTCAATAATCCGGAGCCGAACCCGGAACTGTGCCGAAGTCTGGCCGAGAAGTTTCTGGACACGGGCTGGTGGGAAGATGCCCTGGAATTTTTCAAAATAGCCGGGGCCGCGCAGGGGCTGGAGAAAGTTAAGAATCATTGCCTGGAGACGGGAGACGCGGCCTTGCTGGCCCGCCTGGGCCTCCGGCAGGACCCCCAGACCTGGCGGCAGGTGGCTGAGCGGGCTTTGGAGTTGGGCAAACTCTTTTATGCCCGGCGGGCCTTTGAGTTGGCCGGCGACCCGGACAAGGCGGCCATGGTGGAAGGCCTGATCGCCGGCGCCGGCTCTTTAGATTGACCATGACTATACGCGATTGCTACCTCATCCTGGGCATTTCCCCGCAAACCTCCATGGAGGAGGTGCGCCGCCGTTACCGCGCCCTGGCCCGGCAATATCACCCCGACCATCACCCTGATGATCCGGAAGCAGCCAACCATTTCCGCCGTTTAGCGGAAGCCTATGAGACCGTCCAGCGATCCCGGGCCCGGAACCGGGCCGCGGCCCAGAATCTGCGCCGCCCCCAGTTTACCGACAACGACGAACTCTTCGAAGAATTTTTCGGCTTCTCCAGCCACTCCCCCATGCGGCAATCCGCGGGGGCCGATTTTCGCTACGATTTACAGATCTCCCTGGCCGCCGCTCTGCGGGGCACCCAAACGGTCATCCAGGTGGAGCGCCTCTTGAGCTGCGCCCCCTGCCGGGGCGCCGGCCTGGCCCCGGGCAGCGGCTATGTCCCCTGCCCCCAATGCCGGGGACGGGGCCGGCGTTACGGCGGCCCCGGAATGTTGCGCTTCGGGCCCCTCTGTCCCCGCTGCCGGGGACGGGGCCAGATCATCGCCCAGCCTTGCGTCCACTGTCAGGGTCTGGGCCTGGTCTCTGGAATTCGGGAATACCGGCTGGACATACCGCCGGGTGCGGAGGACGGGACCCGGCTGCGTCTCACCGGCGAGGGCGGGGAAGGCTTTCACCAAGGCCCGCCGGGCAACCTGGAGGTGGTCATCCATGTGGCCCCGGATGAATTCTTCGTCCGCCGGGGCTATGACATTCACTGCCGCATCAAGGTGTCCTACGCCGAAGCCTGCCGGGGCGCCTGCATCCTGGTGCCCACCCTGGACGGCTACCAGACCCTGCAACTCCCCCGGGAAACCCAAAGCGGCTCGGTCTTTCGCCTGCCGGGAGCCGGAGTCCCCGCTGGCCCCGGGCTGCCGTCCGGCGACCAGGTGATGGAGATCATGGTCTCCCCTGCCGCGGACCTCGGTCCCCGCCACCCGGGAATGCTGGCCGGACTGGCTCACCTGGAGGCGGAGAGACGCCCCTGGACAGGACATGAGTAAGTTTACGCACTTGGACGAAACCGGGCAACTGCGCATGGTGGACGTGGGCGGCAAGGCCGAGACCTGGCGCCAGGCCCTGGCGGCCTGCCGGGTCATTGTGGGTCCCAAGGTCTTTCCCTTGCTGCAGGAAGGCCGACTGCCCAAGGGCGATGTCTGGGCCGCGGCCCGCCTGGCCGGCATCATGGCGGCCAAAAATACCGCCCAGCTCATCCCCTTGTGTCATCCCCTGCCCCTGACCGGGGTGGATATTGAATTCACTGCGGAACCCCAGGAATGGGCGGTGCGCATCCAGGCCCGGGCCAAGACCTACGGGCGCACCGGGGTGGAAATGGAGGCCCTGACCGCCGCGGCGGTGGCGGCCCTTACCATCTACGACATGTGCAAGGCGGTGGATCGGGGGCTGCAGATCACGGATTTGTTGTTATTGGAGAAAGGCGGCGGAGCCAGCGGGGAATACCGCCGGACGGAGCCTTCCCCGGAAAATTCGAGCCATCTTGGTTAATCTGGAGTTTAGGTAATGGACCCGGAACGTCTGGAGTTTTTTCGCAACCTCTTAAAAGAACGATTGGATGAGATCCTGGGTGAAGCCGACAAGACCAGGACCGACATGACCAGTGCGGTGGCGCCCTTCCCCGATCCCACCGACCGGGCCACCCTGGAAACCGACCGCAATTTCACCCTGCGCATCAGGGACCGGGAACGCAAACTCATCAGCAAGATTCGGGAGGCCCTGGAACGCATTGATGACGGGACCTACGGTTATTGCGAACTCTGCGGCGGCGAAATCAGCGAAAAACGACTCAAGGCCCGGCCGGTGACCACCATGTGCATCGCCTGCAAGTCCCGGCAGGAGGCCCTGGAGCGGGCCCGGGGACATTAAAGGCAGTGGTCAGTGGCCAGTGGCCAGTAACCACTAGGTCTTTAGGCAATCGTCTTTTAAACTGACTTACCACCGCATATCGAGTTAAACTGCTTACTTCTTTTAAATAATCGCCATAAACCCCGAACTCGACTACTAACTCCAGATCATTAAATACTGACTACTGGCCACTGACTACTGACCACTGCCTTTAAATGACCCAACCTGTTGATCTGCAAGAATTCACCCTCACCGAAATGGAGCAGCTCATGGCCGCCTGGGGCCAACCCGCCTTCCGGGGCCGCCAGGTGCTCAAGTGGCTCTATAAAGGGGTCAGCGATTTTCAGGCCATGACCGACGTGGCCCGGAGCTTCCGGGAGGAGTTGGCCCAACGGGCCGTCATCGGCCGGCTGCGGCTGGAGCAGGAGCAGCAGGCCGCCGACGGCTGCCGCAAATTCCTCTTTGGCTTGGCGGACGGCAACCTGTTGGAGTCGGTGCTCATCCCCGAGGAAGGCCACTTCACCCTGTGCCTCTCCACCCAGGTGGGCTGCGCCCAGGGCTGCCGCTTCTGCCTCACCGCCCGGCGAGGGCTGACCCGGAATCTCAGCGCCGGGGAAATCGTCGGCCAGGTGCTGGCGGTGCGCCGCCTCCTGCCCCCGGAAGGCCCGGCCCTGACCAACTTGGTCTTCATGGGCATGGGCGAGCCCCTGGCCAATTTCGCCGCCCTGGTGAAGGCCCTCGGCATCATCGCGGCACCCTGGGGCCTCAACTTCTCTTCCCGGCGCCTCACCGTGTCCACCGTGGGGCTGGCCCCCCTGATCCCCCGCCTGGGCCGGGAAGTACGGGCCAACCTCACCGTCTCCCTCAACGCCGCCGACGACGACACCCGGAACCGCCTCATGCCGGTCAACCGGCGCTATCCCCTGGCCGAGGTGCTGGCCGCCTGCCGGAGCTTTCCACTCCCCCGGCACCGCCGCATCACCTTCGCCTACGTCCTGCTGCAAGACCTGAACGACTCCCCGGCCCAGGCCCGGCAACTGGCCCGGCTCCTCAAGGGCTTCCGGGCCAAGATCAACCTCATCCCCTTCAATCGCCACCCGCAGTTGCCCTTTGCGCCGCCGCCGCCGGAGCGCATCCTGGAATTCCAGGAAATCCTGCGGGCCGCCGGTTATACGGTGCTCATCCGGGAAAGCCGGGGCCAGGAGATCGGGGCCGCCTGCGGCCAGTTGTCGGGAGAGCCGGTTCCGAAAAGTTGTCAGTAGCCGGTTGCCGGTTGCCGGTAAAAGCCATTCTGGCCACTGCTTGTGCCCCCGGCGCAGCCCAAATCCCCCATGTTCAGGTAAATAACCACTGTTCCCTACTCCTCCATTAAATCCGCCTCCACATTCAAGGTCAGGTAAACGTGCTTACCGATCATGAACCCGCCGTTTTCCATGGCGGTGTTAAAGGTTATGCCAAAATCCTCGCGGTTGATTACGGTCTCGGCCCGGAAGCCGAAGCTGGTATATACCTTGCCCTCGTCATCAAAACGGGCCGGGCCGGTCCAGCGGACCTCCAGCCGCACCGGGCGCTGCATCCCGTGCAGGCTCAGCGTCCCCAGGACCCGGGCCTGGTCCAACCCGGCTGGTTCCACCCCGGTGCTCTTGAAAGAGATGGTCGGGTATCTTTCCACTTCCAGAAAATCCGCGCTGCGCAAATGGTGGTCCCGATCCGCCACTCCGGTGTAAATAGCCGCGGCGTCAATTTCCACCTCGACTGTCGCATCCTTGACATGCCGCGGGTCGAAAAAGATGATGCCGGTGACTTTATTAAACAGACCCAGCACCCAGGAGACCATCATGTGGCGCACCGCGCATTGCGCCACGCTGTGATTAGTGTTGATCAGCCATTTTGCCATGCCGGCCCTCCCGGAAGATTGGTTAGGAGGCGGCGCCGCCCGACCTCTCGCCCCGCTTCATGAGGAGCTTGCCGCCGCCCTCAAGGTAATCACCGGACCACAGGTTGTCATCCCGCGGGCGGCTGCAGGGAGCAAGATATTGAACAGGTGGCCGCAGCGGCAAAATAATCCGGGGATTAGTGGTACGATTTTTGGTCACCATTTTTCAGGCAATGTTCTATTTTTTAAACATATATCCCTGGATTGTTTCCAAACCAATCCCCCGCCCGACGATTCCAGTAACCACCGCTAAAAATTTTTCCTCCACATCTTTGGGCCTGCTGTCCATACCTGGGATTTTCCTTCAACGCTCCCAGGTTAGGGCTTCATTTGTAATGATACTAAATTTTCCAGTAAAGCACGTTAGTTGCAAGATTCTATCCCAAATAAAGAAAATAATCTGCAAAGCTTCTTGTTTAATAAAATTAATCTTCATGGCGGTTTTGGGAGGGATGGCTAAGCATTTTCTGCGGCGGGTTTTCGCAGTTTTCCCGGACTGAAAAAGGTCTGCTAAAAATGGCACGAATATTGGATTAGGGATAATCACCAGAGACTCGTTTACCGCTCCTTCGGCAGGGCAAGTTTGCAGTTGACTCGGGGCGGATCCCGCCGCATAAAAAAATTTTAGGTAAGGACACCTACCATGCTGATACTTACCCGCAGAATTGGTGAAGGGGTTATCATCGGAGACAACGTCCGAGTGGTGGTTCTGGAGGTCCGAGGTAAGCAAATCCGTCTCGGCATCGAGGCCCCCATGGACGTGGTGGTCTTGCGGGACGAGATCTTTCAGCGCCTGACCCAAGAGAATATCCAGGCCGCCAATTTCGATCTCGGCGACCTGAGATCATTTCTCAAGTCCAATAACGGCAAAGTCGTCTCCGGTTTTCTGCCTCCCGAAGCCCAGTCGCAAGTTCGCCGCCTGACCATCGATAGCGCTAAACTGGGGCCTATCCAGGTGCCGGAGGATCAAATCATCACCTTTGACAGCGGCCTGCTGGGATTGAACTCCGCTCGCCGCTACGCCTTGCTGTCCCGTCCGGGGCCAACCCCCTTTTATCTCCTCCAGGGCGTGGACCGGCCGGACGTGTCCCTTTTGCTGGCCAAACCGGCCAGCCTGGTGGATGATTTTCACATGGGCCGTCTCAACTCCGCCATGGGCGAACTGAAGGCCCGCACTCCCGATGATTTGCAGATCTTTGTCACCCTGACCATCCCGGCCGGTCGGCCCCAGGAGGCCACCGCCAATTTGGTCAGCCCCATCCTCATTAACCCCCAGTACCGGCTGGGCAAGCAAGTGGTCCTGGAAAACCCGTCCTATTCCCATAAATACCGCTTCATGGAATTTTAGTTTCCAGATAGCCCAAACAACAAGAGGCGGGCTTCCCAGCCCGCCTCTTTGTTTCTTGTCCCTCTTTGTTCTATTTTTCCTTTAGATCACTGTATGGACCAAGAAACCGCGGCCCGTTGAAATGGATAAGATGTGACGGAGC
>CAZOCQ010000096.1:4947-11039 GCA_964578335.1 uncultured Desulfobacca sp. | reverse complement strand
CCAGTTCCTGCATGGGCTGGCCGGGGTTCTTCAAGAAAGCCCGAGGCTTACCCCCGGCCAGGGCAGCGACCCCCACCACCTGGCCGGCGTTGTTGATGCCCCAAGCTATGCTTTCCTCACCACCCAAAGTGCCCAGGTCCTCTACCGGTTGACCGGGGTTTTTCAAAAAGGCATGGAGTTTCAAGTCGGCATTAACGCCATAGCCTACCACCTGGCCAGCCCCGTTAATGTCGTAAGGAAAATCCTGCGCGACTCCAAAGATTTCTAATTCCCGCAAGGGCTGGCCTGGGTTTTTCAGAAAAGGCACCGCCGCATCCGACCACGTCCAAAACCACCCCACTACCTGGCCGGCGTTGTTAAGGCCTCTAGCCTGGGTGCCAATTGAGGGGTTAAAAGGATCTTTCGTATCGGCCTTTAACTCCTGGTAAAAGTAGCGGGGGCCGGCCTGGAGGGGTGCGATCAGGCCGAGGACCATCAGGGTGACTGCCGTAATCGTTAGAAAGAGCTTCTTCATGACTCCTCCTGTGGCAATCTGGTCCGTGAAATAGAACGGCTTAATTTCTTAAAAGATTTATATTTAATTTACATAACCACATTAATCCGGAATTTGCAAGAAATTATATAAATGAGCCGGGAAGGGAATAGGGCAGGTCCTGCCGGAAGAGTGATCACGGACGCCTGCCGGCAGGTCGTCTATACCTGGAATAAGGGCTGGAAAGGCTGAAGAAGGAATAGGTTTGGCGCAGGGGCGAAATCCTAAATGTGCCCAGGGCGAATACGAGGTTCGCCCTTCAACCAAGACCTTGCTGCCAAGTTAAAAACCTACTCCAGCAGGAGCAAGGTCTGGGGGATCGGCCCCGTCACCGGGGTTAGCAGAAAGGCGTGTGAAGGGGTATAGCCCCATCCCGTAGTCCCGACGATCCAGCCCCGGTTATTGATGGCCCTGGCCGTCGCCAGGTAGAGGTTGGGCCAGTTGCCGTCCACATTAACCGTCAGATCGTTGAGATTATACATGACGCCGTTCTCCCATAAAAAGGCCTTGGGGCGGGAGGAAGGATCCGAAGCCCAGCCTACCACCTGGCCGGCGTCATTGATGCCATAAGCCCAGCTGCTGTCTCCACCCAGGGAGCCCAGGTCCTGCATGGGCTGTCCGGGGGTCTTCAAGAAAGCTCGATAAAGGGTGACGCCATCCTCCGAATATCCCACCACCTGGCCGGCGTTGTTCAGGCCATAGGCGTTGCTGTTGTGGTTGTCGCCCGCCAGGGTGCCCAGGTCCTGCATCTCCTCCCCGGGATTTTTCAGGTAGGCCCGGCCGTAGCCGTTGGCCAGCAGGGAGCTGCCCGCCACCTGACCGGAGTCGTTGATGGCGATGGCTTCGCTCCACCAGCCCCCCAGAGTGCCCAGACTCACCATGGGTTGCCCGGGATTTTTTAAGAAGGCTCGCACTCCGGTGACGATACCATCGTCATAATCAGTACGTCCCACCACCTGGCCGGCGCTGTTGATGGACCAGGCGAGGGCCGCGCCTCCCAGGTTGCCCAGGTCCTGCATGGGCTGGCCGGGATTCTTTAAAAAGGCCCGCAGAAAGCCGGCGGCATTGGCCTCCCCCACCACCTGGCCGCTGTCGTTGATGCCGTTGGCTTTGCTGCCGCCGCCCTCTTCCATGACGCCCAAATCCTGGATGTCCTGGCCGAGGTTCTTTAAGAAAGCGTGGGTGGCGCCGCCGGCGGGATTGAGGTTGGCCTCCCCCACCACCTGGCCGGTGGAGTTGAGGCCGCAGGCGGAGCTCTGGTTGCCTCCCGGCAGGACACCCAGATCGTGAAAATAATAATAACGGGGGGCGGCGGTAAGCGGCCCGGCCAGGGCCATGAGGCAGGCGAAGGCAATGCATAGGGCCAAAGCGTGTCTCTTCATGGGGATTCTCCCAAAAGCAAAACCGAGTCAAAGGATGATATAAGCGGACAAGGGTTTAAACAATATTTTTTTAATGGCTTTTTTATAGCCCACCCCCGGTCAACATTCAAGAAAAATCAGGCCGCCAAGGTCAGGGTTTATAATACATCAACTGGCCGGCGAAGGGGGCCACGGCGGCTTCCAGGGTCCGCTGTTCCTCGGGGGTCATGGGCACGAAATTTTGGGCCGCGGCGGCCAGCAGGCGCACCTGCTCCGGGGTGTCGCAGCCGATGACCACCAGGCTGACGGCCTGGCTCAGGGCATAGGCCACCAGCTCCCAGGTTAAAGCGTCGGGGTCCTCGGCCAGTTGGGGCAGTTTTCCCCGCAAGAGGACCTTCATGCCGATGACCCCCAGACCCCGGCCCAGGGCCTCGGCGGCCAGGGGCAGGAAGCTGGCGTGGTGGGGCTCCGCCGGATTGACGGGCAGGAGCACGGTGTCGAACTCATAGAGGTCCAGGGCATGCTTCAGCACCGCGGGGTCGTGGTGGCCGGTGACTCCGATGAAGCGGGTCCAGCCCTTCTCCTTGGCCTCTCTAAAGGCCTCGTAGGCCCCGCCGGGCGCGCCCAGGGCCTCCACTTCCGCCATACTCCGCACGTCGTGCACCTGCCAGAGGTCCAGGTGGTCGGTTTGGAGATTCTTCAAAGTGACCGACAGGTGGGCCAGGGCCTCTTTGGCGGTGCGGCCGTGGGATTTGCTGGTGAGAAAGATTTTATCCCGGTGGCCCTTGAGGCCCCGGCCCAGGTAGGCTTCGCTCCCGGAGTAGGCCCGGGCGCTTTCGAAGTATTTAATGCCCGCTTCCAGGGCGGCGGCGATCACCGCCTGGGCGTCGGACTCAAAGTCATAGGTGCGCAGCACCCCTTCGCCTCCCAATCCGAGGATGGTGGCCTGGTGTTCGGTTTTTCCGAGAGGACGAGTAGGTATCGGCATAAACACCCCATTATCAAAGATTTCATCTTTCGGGGAAAAGGGGAAAAGGCGAAAAGGGGAAAAGGATAAAAACCAAAAAATTATGGTAGTTAACCTTTTTCCCCTTTCCCCTATTTCCCTTTTCCCCCTGCTTTGTTTTACTGCTCTCGTGGAAAATTTACTTCGCTTGCCTAAAAAAAGCCTGCTTGGTATTCTAACCATAAGATGGCAGAATCTAAAGTAAAGATTGAATTTCCCTATCCGGTCCTGGCCGCGGCTATAAGCGAGGCGCCCCGGGCCAGCGGGGTTTACCTGTTTAAGGACGCGGCCGGCAAGGTGCTCTACGTGGGCAAGGCGGTCAATCTGCGCAACCGCCTGGGCTCCTACCTCAAGACCCCGGAGCGCCACGACCCCAAGACCGCCCTGATGCTGAAAAAGCTGGCTCGGGTGGACTTCCTCATCACCGCCGGCGGCCGGGAGGCCCTCATCCTGGAGCGCAATCTCATCAAGGAGCACCGTCCCCGCTACAATATCATGTTGCGGGACGACAAGAACTATCTCTGCCTCCGCCTGGACCTGAAAGAGGAGTTTCCGGCCCTGCGCTTTGTGCGCCGCTTCCACCCGGACGGGGCCTTGTATTTCGGGCCTTACACCGTGGCCGGGGCGGCCCGGGAGACCCTCAAGGTGATGAAGGAGGTCTTCCGGGTGCGCACCTGCAAGGAGCGCCGTCTGGCGCCGCGCTCCCGGCCCTGCCTGGAGTTTCAGATGCAGCACTGCCTGGGACCCTGCGCCGGCATGGTGAGCGCCGCCGACTACGGCCAGGCGGTCCAGGAAGCCATCCTGTTCCTCAAGGGCAAGAGCCGGCCGCTGCTGAAAAAACTCAAGGCCGACATGGAAGAGGCCGCGGCCAACCTGGATTTCGAGCGGGCCGCCACCCTCCGGGACCGCATCCGGGCCATCATTAACACCCTGGAGCGCCAGGACATGGCCCGGCCCAGCTTCAAGGACCAGGACGTCCTGGGGCTGGCCCAGGCCAACGGCCAGGCCCTGATCCTGGTGCTGCTGGTGCGGGGCGGGCTGGTCACCGGCAGCCGGGAGTACTTCTTCCCGGAACTCCCCCCGGACGGCGACCTGCTGGGGGCCTTTGTCAAGCAGTACTATGCCGCGGGGCGGCCCCTGCCGGACGAGATGCTGCTGCCCCTGGAGATTCCCGACCAGCGTTTGCTGGAAGTGCTGCTCAGCGAGGAAAAGGGCGCGCCGGTGCGCCTGGTGGCGGCCCATGCCGGGGAGCGAGCCCGGTTGTTGAGCCTGGCGGCGGAGAACGCCCGGGACGCCATACAGCGGCGGCGGACCGCGCCGGAGCCGGGCGCGGCCCTGCGGGATCTGCAGGAGAGGCTCAATCTGCCCCAGGCGCCGGTGCGGATTGAATGCCTGGACATTTCCTCCCTCCAGGGGGAGCAGCCGGTAGGGTCGCTGGTGGCCATGGTTAACGGCGCTTTGGACAAGTCGGGCTACCGGCGGTTCCGCATCAAGGGGGTGGCGGGCCAGGACGATTACGCCATGCTGCGGGAGGTAACGCTACGCCATTACGGCAAAGAGGGGCAGACGCTCCCTGACCTGCTGGTGGTGGACGGCGGCCGGGGGCAACTGAACGTAGTATTGCAGGCTTTGAAGGAACTGGGCTTGGGCGAGCTATCGGCGGTGGGCCTGGCCAAGGCCGGGATGGTCCAGGGCCAGGAGGTGCGGGACCGGCTCTTTCTACCGGGGCGCAAGAATCCGCTTTTCCTGCCCGCTAATTCACCCGGTTGGATGTCGCTCTTGCGTTTAAGGGATGAAGCGCACCGTTTCGCCATCACCTACCACCGCAAGCGGGCCCGGAAAGAGATGGTGGCCTCGGTCCTGGACCAGATCCCCGGCATCGGCAAGGTGCGGCGCCAGCGGCTGTTGCAGCATTTTGCCAATATCGAGGCCCTGAAGGCGGCCACGGTGGAGGAACTGGCGGTGGTGCCGGGGTTTAATCGGAAGGTGGCGGAAAGTTTAAAAGACTGGCTGGCCGGGGGATTGACCTGAGATCCAAGGAACAAGAATTCACCGGAGTGGGTGTGCTCCCAGCTAATTTGACAAATTCACTGACTCTGTTATCATGGATTAACTAATGAGTTTACTCATGTCTTAATCGGAGGGAAACATGGAATCCGGGGCCAAATCCATGACCAAATTAATTGACGCCCTCACCGCCCGCACCCGCTTTGGCGAGCTGATGGATGAAGTGGACGCCGACCAGGTGCGCTTTGTGGTGAGCCGGCGAGGCAAAGCCAAAGTGGTGATTATGAGCGTGCGGGATTATCTCACCAATGTGGTCAAGCAGCCGGAACTGCTGACGAGAATCCAATTAAGCGCGCAGCAGGCGGGACTGAATAAGCTCACCGAGGTGGAGATTGACGCGGAAATTGCCGCCTACCGGAAGGCCAAAAAGAAATAATTCGATCTTCCTATGCCCAAGGTAGTTCTTGACACCAACGTTATCGTTTCCGCCTTCCTGAAAGCGGAGAGCAATCCGGCTCTCATTCTGGCGTTAGGTTTAGAAGGCTCGCTTACCGTATGTTTGAGCGAAACAATCTGGCAGGAGTACCGGGGGGTTCTGAGGCGGAAAAAATTCCAGGGACTTGATCAGGAAAGCCTCGAAAAACTCTTAGCGGTGCTCAAGCAGCAGGCGTTATGGGTTTCCCCCCGTATTCCGGTGAATATTCTGAGCCGCGATCCGGCTGATAACAAGTTTCTGGAATGCGCCTTGGAAGCCCAGGCGGATTATCTCATCACGGGCAACACCAGGCACTTTCCAAAGATGTTTCATGGCACGCGGATCATCACCCCCAGGGGTTTTATTGACCTTATCGGCGAGGCCATTTCCCCAGGATAGGCTTAGCTTCAACCGTAGTATGGCTGCAATTTAAACCGAGACGCGGCCAGGGGCACACACCAGGGTTTTGCCGCTTGCCTCAAGGCTTAATGATCAGGTTGAAAAGCTTATCTGCTCCCTCCGGATCATAGCGCCGCAACTCCTTGAGCGCTTCCAGAGCCGCGGTGCGGTTGCCTGATTCCACTCCACCGGCAAGGCGAAGTTCAGGCTTTGGCTTTCCTTTAACTGAAAAGCAGTAATACCCACTAACTCCCCTTCGGCGTTGAACAAGCCGCCGCCGCTGGAACCCCCTGAAATGGCCACCGTGGTCTG
>CAZOCQ010000096.1:0-4847 GCA_964578335.1 uncultured Desulfobacca sp. | reverse complement strand
CGGCGTTGAACAAGCCGCCGCCGCTGGAACCCCCTGAAATGGCCACCGTGGTCTGAATGAGGGGTGGCGGGCCGCCGCGCAGTTGGGAAACAATACCTTCGGACAGTGACAGTTCCAAGCCCTGGGGCGCGCCTACGGCATAGACCGGCTCCCGGTCGCCCGCTTTTAAGGTGGCAGGGGCGGCTTGCTTGCCCCGGCCCACCATGTACCTAATTCCTGCCTTGACCACGTGGTAGTTAGTGATGATGTCACCGGACGGCAGCATGACCCCGCTGCCCAGACCCACCTGCTGACCCTTATGGTTGTAAGCCTTCACCACCACTACCGAGTCTTTCACCTGCTCGAAGACCTGGCTCGCCGTCAGCGCCAGGGCAGATTGAGGTAACGCCGTCCACAGGAAAAGGAGTATGAGCACTAGCCTACGAATCATCAATGCGCCCATTGAAACCACCTATATCCGCAAGACGAAGGGGTGATTTTTCCTTTGGAGGCTCAGAGCAGTAAGATTTCATCCCTGACATTTCCAGTATTGACCAAAAATGAGAGGTTAGCAATGCCCTCCAGATATTTTTTTGTAAATTGCACAGGCGGGACGCCTGTGCCACCGGATTTTTAAAATTTTATGGGATTGGGGGTGGGGTTTGGGGAGGGGGGAAGGTCAATGGCGGGATGCGCTGCGCTTTCCCGCCCTACGCCCCGCCCCCAGGCTGATAACCCTGAAGACAGGGGGCTTAACTCTCTCCCCTTGAGGGGGAAGGGCTGGGGAGGGGGTGGCGTCGCCGGTGAATCCGATAGAGGCGATCACCACCCTAAAAATCATATTGGTGCGCAGGGCGCAGCCTCCACTGCACAGGCGGGACGCCTGTGCCCAAAGCATTTGCTACTTGCAAATAAATGCAATTTTAAGGTGTCCAAGCAGAGCTTGGACAGAAAAATATCGTTCCCAAGCAGAGCTTGGGAACGAGTAGGAGACAGGCCGCCTTATTTCTACACAGGCGGGACGCCGGGAGCATCGGTCTTTCCCAAAATATGCGCCGGTTGAAAACCGGCGCCACCAGGGAAGGCTTTTCACATTAAGTAGGGTTTTTCTCGAAACTCGAAACTCGAAACTCGAAACTCGAAACTTGAAACTTGAAACTAAAGCGGCTGTTCGGAGATTTCCAGGGCCTCGATCTGTTCCTGGGTGAGGCCGAAGCGGCGGTCCCGCTGGCGGTAGGCCTCCAGGGCCTGGTGGAACTCCTCTTCCCGGAAGTCGGGCCAGAGGGTGTCGGTGATGTAGAGTTCGGTGTAGGCCGATTGCCACAACAAAAAATTGCTCAGGCGGCACTCGCCGCTGGTGCGGATCAGCAGGTCCGGGTCGGGCATTTCGGCGGTGTAGAGGCAGCGGGCGAACAGGGCGGCGTCGATCTCTTCGGGCTGCAGGCGCCCGGCCTGGACCTCCCGGGCCAAAGCCTGGGCCGCTTGGACGATCTCGCTGCGGCCGCCGTAGCTCAGGGCCAGGGTCAGGACCATTTGCGCCCCTTGGGCGGTGGCCGCGGCGGTGGCCGCCAGGTCGCGCTGCACCGCCTCCGGCAAATGCTGCAGGTTGCCGATGGCCTTGAGGGCAATCTGGTTTTCCTGCATTTCCGAGAGTTCCCGGTGCAGGTAACGGCGCAGCAGGCCCATCAGAACGCGGATTTCCAGGGCGGGGCGCTGCCAGTTCTCTTCGGAAAAGGCGAACAGGGTGAGATAGGCGATGCCCAGCTTGCGGGCCTCCCGCACCACGGCGCGCACCGATTCCACCCCCACCAGGTGGCCTTTGATGCGCCGCAGCCCCCGGCGTTGGGCCCAACGGCCGTTGCCGTCCATGATGACGGCCACGTGACGGGGCAGCTTATTATGATTCGGAGAACGGGAGTTATTAGCCAAGGCTTGCCACCGGACCTTCAGAAGGCCATGATCTCCTTTTCTTTGTCGGCGGCTTGGGCCTCCACCTTCTTGGTGTAGTCATCCGTGATCTTTTGGACTTCATCCTGGCCCTTGTGGGCTTCGTCTTCGGGGAGGAGTTTTTCCTTCTTCAATTCCTTCAGGTCGTCGTTGGCCTCCCGGCGGACGTTGCGCAGGGCTACCTTGGCCTCTTCCTCCATCTTCTTCACCATCTTCACCAGTTCCTTGCGGCGTTCGGTGGTGAGGGCGGGGATGGGCAGCCGGATGATCTTGCCGTCGTTCATGGGGGTCAAACCCAGGTCGGATTTAAGGATGGCCTTTTCGATGTCCGAGAGGACGGTGGGGTCCCAGGGCTGCACCGTGAGCAGCCGGGGTTCCGGGGCGGCCAGGGAGGCCACCTGGGCGATGGGCATGGAGGCGCCGTAGCAATCCACCTTGATGCCTTCCAGCAGGGCCACCGAGGCGCGGCCGGTGCGCACCCGGGAGAGGTCCCGGGCCATGGCCTCCAGCACCTTGTCCATCTTGCGTCGGGTCTCTTTCAGAACGTCACTTTTCATCAGGGCGCTTCTCCACCAGAGTGCCGACTTCCAGGCCGAGCACCACGTTTTTCATATTTCCCGGTTTCAGGAGTCTGAAGACGACGATGGGGATGTCCTGCTCCATAGCCATGGTCACCGCGGTGCTGTCCATGACCCGCAGGGACTTTTCGATGACCTCCAGGTAAGCAAGCCGGTCGAACTTTCGGGCCTGGGGGTGCAGCACCGGGTCTTGATCGTAAATACCGTCCACCTTGGTGCCTTTGAGGATGGCTTCGGCGCCGATCTCGGTGGCCCGCAGGGCCGCGGCGGTGTCGGTGGTGAAGAAGGGACTGCCGGTCCCGGCCCCGAAAACCACCACCCGGCCTTTCTCCAGGTGCCGGATGGCCCGGCGGCGGATATAAGGCTCCGCCACTTCGTTCATGGTGATGGCGGACATCACCCGGGTGGGGATGCCGGCCTTTTCCAGGGCGTCCTGCAGGGCCAGGGAGTTGATCACCGTGGCCAGCATGCCCATGTAGTCGGCCACGGCCCGTTCGATCCCCTGGGCGCTGGCCTCCAGACCCCGGAAGATATTGCCGCCGCCCACCACCACGCCCACCTGAACCTTCAGGTCCACCACAGTTTTGATCTCCTGGGCGATGGCCTGCAAGGTGTCCGGGTCCAGGCCGAAGCGCTTGTCGCCGGCCAGGGTTTCGCCGCTCAGCTTCAGGAGGATGCGGCGGTATTTGGGGGTCTTGGTCATGGCGTTATTCCGAGGACTGAGGACTGAGTGCTGAGGACTGAGGAATGAGTTTATTATTCTGTATGCTTTTACTCAGTCCTCAGTCCTCAGTCCTTTTAGGCTCCCACCTGATAACGCACGAAGCGTTTCACCGTGAGTTCTTGGCCTAATTGCTTCCCCACTTCTTTAAGGAACTGGGTGACGGTCTGGTCGGGGTTTTTCACGAAGGGCTGCTGCAAGAGACAGACCTCTTTAAAAAACTTCTCCAGGCGGCCCACCACCATCTTTTCGATGATATTGGCGGGCTTGCCGCTCTCGGCGGCCTGGGCCTCGTAGATAGCCTTTTCCTTGGCGACGATGTCGGCTGGGACCTCTTCCCGGCTCACCGCCACGGGATTGGCGGCGGCCACCTGCATGGCCAGGTCTTTGGCCGCGGCCATGGCCTCCGGGGCGGTCCCGCCACCACTCAGTTCCAGCATGACGCCGATCTTGCCCCCGTGGTGGATGTAGGCCACCACCAGGTCGCCCTGGAAGCGGGCGAAGCGGCGCACCTCACATTTCTCCCCGGTCTTGGCAATGACTTCGTTGACGTAGTCGGACACGGCCAGGCCGGGCAGATGCGGGCAGGGCTGGGCCAGCAGCTCCTCCACGGTCTCCAGGGCGGCGGCGGCCAACTGCTCCGCCAGCCGGGAACCCAACTCCTGGAAGGAGTCAGTCTTGGCGACAAAATCCGATTCGCAATTCACTTCCAGGAGCACGCCGGACTTGTGATCCGGGGCGATATGGGCCCAGGCGGTGCCTTCCGAAGCGGCCCGGCCGGCCCGTTTGCTGGCCACCGCCAGGCCCTTCTGGCGCAGGTAGGCGACCGCGGCCTCCATATCGCCGCCGGTTTCCTTCAAAGCCTTTTTGCAATCCATCATCCCGGCGTCGGTCTTCTCGCGCAGGGTTTTTACCATTTCCGCGGTGATTTCCAATTTATCTCTCCATCTAGATCGTTTTTGGTTTTTCGTTTTTGGTTTTTCGTTTGAGGAAAGGGCTGCGATTTCCTGGCAACCCGTGATAACGGATTACGAAAAACGAAGAACGAAAAACCCAGATTCTACTCTGTGGCTTCAGTCGCTTCCGGGGGCGGGGCCGGCGCCGGGGCCTCCGGGGCCGGGGCCTCGGCCTCCATCAAGGCGGCGGCCGCTTCCTTGTCGAGCTGCCCCTGGAGGCGCTCTTCGGCCAGCTTCTTGCCTTCGATCACCGCGTCGGCGATGCGGGAGGTGAGCAGGCGGATGGCCCGGATGGCGTCGTCATTGCCCGGGATGGGATAGTCGATCTCCGTGGGGTCGCAGTTGCTGTCCACGATAGCCAGCAGCGGGATGCCCATCTTGCGGGCCTCCTTGACCGCGATGTCTTCCTTGCGGGGGTCCACCACGTAAACCAGGTCGGGCAGGCGCCCCATATTTTTGATGCCGCCCAGGGAGCGCTCCAGCTTGGCCGCCTTCTTCTCCATCATCAGGATTTCCTTCTTGGGGAAGCGCTTGATGGAGCCGTCTTCCTTCATGGCCTCGAATTCCTTCAGGCGGGCGATGGAACGGCTGATGGTCTGATAGTTGGTGAGCATGCCCCCCAGCCAGCGGTGGTTGACGTAGAACATGCCGCAGCGTTGGGCTTCT
>CAZOCQ010000095.1:7887-11061 GCA_964578335.1 uncultured Desulfobacca sp. | reverse complement strand
TTTGCCCGGGTGGACCACCACCGCCAGTTGCGCCAGGGGTTCCCGGAGGTGGTCTTTGCCGAAGGCAAGAGCCTGGAGCAGCTCCGGGGCATCTTGCAGGCCCTGACGGCCCGGGCCGACCACATCCTGGTGACCCGCCTGGACCGTGACAAGGCCCTCGCCCTGGGGCCGGAATTCCCCCAGGCCCGATATCACCCCGATTCCCGGGTGCTGACCCTCAGCCGGGGGGAGATTCCCGACCGGGGCCGCGGGGTCATCGTAATCCTCTCCGCCGGCACCTCCGACATCCCGGTGGCTGAAGAAGCGCTGCTCACCGCCCGGATCATGGGCCACCGGGCCGAGCCGGTGTACGACGTCGGGGTGGCCGGGCTGCACCGCCTGCTGGCCCACCAGGAACTGCTGGCCCAGGCCACCGTCTTCGTGGTGGTGGCGGGCATGGAGGGGGCCCTGCCCAGCGTGGTGGGCGGCCTGGTGGACCGGCCGGTGATCGCGGTGCCCACCTCGGTGGGCTACGGCGCCTCCTTCGGGGGGCTGGCGGCCCTGTTGGCCATGCTCAATTCCTGCGCCACCGGGGTGGCGGTGGTCAACATCGACAACGGCTTCGGAGCCGGCTTTCTGGCGGCCCTGATCAACCGCAAGGATTAACATGGCCCTCACCACCTGCCGGGAATGCCAGGGCCAGGTAAGCACCGAGGCCATGCTCTGCCCCCACTGCGGCGCCCCGGGGCCGGGCCTGCAGGTCTTGCCGCGGCGCGGCTTCGAATGGAAATCGAGCCAAACCTTTCTGGGCCTCCCCCTGGTGCACATCGCCTTTGGCCGGGACAGTCGGGGCAAATTGCGGGTGGCCAAAGGCGTCATCGCCATCGGCCAGTTCGCCGTCGGTCTGATTACGGTGGCCCAATTCGGGGTGGGCCTGCTCTTCGGCTTCGGCCAGTTTATCTTCGGCTTCACCGTCTTGGCTCAATTCGCCCTGGGCGTCGCCGTGGGCATCGGGCAGTTCGCCACGGGCTACGCCGCCGTCGGCCAGTTCGTCCTGGCCTATTACGGCCTGGGCCAGTTGGGCCTGGCGAAATTCTTATATTCCACCCACAGCCGGGACCCGGAAGCCCTGCAATTCTTTTCCTCCTGGTGGGACGCGGTTAAAGAATTCCTGAGATAACTCGAGTAAATTTGAATGACTGGTTCCCAAGCTCCGCTTGGGAACCCACTTTTTTGCGAAGCTCTGCTTCGCCAACGGGTTTGCTTGGCACCCCCGGCAAAGGCACTAGGAGGGAGGATCCTCATGATGAACATCCGTCACGGTACGCTGGTTCTTGCCCTATACCTCTTATTTTGCAGCGGCACGGTCACCCTGGCCGCGGACCGGCAGGTGCTGTTCCAGACTTCCACCCTGCAGGCCCTGATGAACGGGCTTTACGACGGCGATTGCAGCTTCGGGGAGTTGAGGAAGCAGGGCGACTTCGGCCTGGGGACCTTTGACGCCCTGGACGGCGAGATGGTGGCCCTGGACGGCCGATTCTACCAGGTGAAGGCCGACGGCCGGGTCTATCCCGTGAGCCCGGTCCAGAAGACCCCTTTCGGCCAGGTGACTTTCTTTAAGGCCGAAAAGACCCTGGAACTCAACCGGCCCCTGGACCTGCGGCAACTGGAGCAATATCTCTCGATGCACCTGCCCAGCGGCAACTTCCCCTACGCCGTTAAAGTCACCGGGAAGTTCTCCTACGTCAAGACCAGGAGCGTCCCCCGCCAGTCCAAACCCTACCCGCCCCTGGCGCAAGTGGCGAAAAAGCAGGCGGTCTTCGAGTTTCGGGACGTGGACGGGGTCATCGTCGGCTTCTACCTCCCCCAATACCTGGCCGGCATCAACCTCGCCGGCTACCACTGCCATTTTCTCACCGCCGACCGCACCGCCGGCGGGCATCTGCTTGATTGCCGGATCAAGCAGGCCAAAGTGGAGTTGACCCAATTGGAGGACTTCCGGCTGCGCCTGCCGGACACCGCGGCCTTTTCCCGGACCGACCTGAGCGGGGACCAGAAGCAGGAGATTGAGAAGGTGGAGAAGTAGCTGTGGCGGGAAAGCGCAGCGCCTCCCGCCTTCGAGCTTATTGCAGGGTAATGGCCTTTTCCTCGCAGATTTCCTGGCAGCAGAAGCAGGTGATGCAGGTGTCGGCATCCACCTGGGGCAGGGAACCCTCCAGGGACAGGGCCGCGACCGGACAGTGCTCCACACAATTGCCGCAGGCGGTGCAGAGCTCGGGGTCGGCCTGGGGCCGCAGGACGGTCCGGCCGTGGATCAACCCCTGGATGGTCTCGTTCTGCATGATGGCCTCCCCACCCAGAGGCGGCAGCTTGAAATCGGCCAGGCGGGGCAGGTCCCCCAAGACCTCCATGGAATTGAGTTCATAATCCCCTAACCCCATTTCCCTGGCCTGCTGCAGAAAGCGCAATCTTCCCGGTTCCAGGCCCATCATCACGGCCATGACCGCGTCCAAAGCCACAGCGTTGTCCGAGGCCAGGAGCAGGCCGACATCCCTCAGATCGGGGGAGGCCGGGCCGTTGCCCTCCATGCCCACCACCGCGTCCATGATGAACAGGTCCGGAACCCGAAGCCGGAAGACCTCCACCACCAGTTCATGGAAGCGCTCCGGGCTGCCCGCCGCCTTGTGGAGGATGGCCTTCTGGGCCCCCGGCAAAAAACCGTAACTATTCTTGATGGCGCCGGTGATCACCGTCAAGCCGTGGGTCTTGAACTTGGGCAGGCTGATGATGACGTCGGCCTCCAGGACGGCCCGGGAGAGGCTCACCGTGGCCATGAATTCGGGGTTGAAGGCCACCGGCTGGGAGTCGTTGCCGATATTTTGATAATAGCCCTTGGCGGCCTCCATCAGGCCGGTCTTCTGGAAGCTGGCTTCATTGGCCCCGTAATCGAAGAGGCCGGGATTGTCGCCCACCACGAGGGCGGCCGGTCCCAAAGTCTCCACCCGGTCCACCACGGCCCGCAGCACCGCCGGATGGGTGGTGATGCCTTCCGCGGCCGTGGCCGCCCGCAGCACGTTGGGCTTAATCAAAACTTTTTTCCCCCTTAAATCCAGGGGAAAAACCTCAAAGGCCCGGTCCACCGCGGGCCGGACCTGCTCATAAGTGGCGGGATGAATCAGGACCTTGGACATGCTC
>CAZOCQ010000095.1:0-7787 GCA_964578335.1 uncultured Desulfobacca sp. | reverse complement strand
GAAAACCGGAAACCGAAAACCGCATTAGATCTTCGGCGGCTCTTTCTGGGCCTCCAGGAGCTTGCGATAATGCTCCACCTGCTTGCGGGCCTGCATGAGCTCCGTCTCCAGGCGGCTGCGCTCCGCCAGCTGGGTCTCCGGTCCCAATCCCGCCCGGTCCTTTTCCAGTTCCTCCAGCCGCTTCAGCCAGCGGTAGAGCTCTACGGCCAGGTGGCGAACGGTCATTTTGGCCCGGCCTCGGGGTCGTTGACCAGTTGGGCGGTCAGGGGCGTCACCTCCGAGGTGGTCGCCAGGGGCAGGACAAAGTAAAAATTATTGCCCCCCGGGGTGGCCTCGTAGCCCACCTCGCCGCCGTGGGTCTCGATGACGCTGCGCACAAAGAAGAGCCCCCGGCCCGTGCCCACTTCGCCGTCCACGTTGGTGCCCCGGTAGCCTTCGTCGAAGATATGGGGACGGTCTTCCGGCGGGATGTGCGGCCCGGTGGTGAAAACGCTGAACTTGACCCCGTCTTTGCCCGGCCCGAAATAATCCTGGAGCAAATCCCGGCCATAAGCCAGATACTTGCGGCCCTCATGGTTGTAACGGGTGTATTTCACCGCGTTGGAAAAGAGATTGGCATAGACCTGGGCCATCAGCCCCTTGTCCACCGACAGGATGAAATCCTCGTCGGGCATCACCCCGGCCCGGGTGTCGATATCGATTTGACGCTCCTTGAGCTTGGGCAGGAATAATTGCAACTGCGGCTGGATGATTTCGCTGTTGACCCGGCAGGAGCGCCGCCGCAGGACAAAATGTCCCTTCTGAAAATGGGATTGCCGGAACAGGGACTCAATGAAGAGGCTGATCCCTTTATAATGCTGCTCCAGGGTCTGGTAATCGGTCTCCAGGTCCCCGATGAGGTCCCGGAAATACTGCTGGGCGTCTTCATGTGACGGACATTCCGGCTTCCGCACCTGGCAGATGCACTCCAGTTCCTTCAACTCCTTGATTTTATTCCGCAAGTGTCTCAGGTAGAGGGACAGGCTGATGTTGGGGATGATGACGTTATGTTCAACATCGGCCACCAGGCTGTTGATGAAGCGGATGTGCTGGATGTTCTGCCAGAAGATGATCTTGACGTGCAGGTTGTAGCCCAGACGGTTGGCGTACTTTTCGAAAAAAAACTTGTCCAGGGTGGAAATCTGGTCCGCCGGGTGGACTTCCAACAGGCCGATAATCCGGTCCTTGGCATAAAAGGGCAACTGGCTCACCAGGATCTGGTTGCCCCGGATGGGAATGAGCCAGGAATTATCGGCGGCGTAGGCTTCGCTCTCCAACCGGACGTAGGGCGGCGGCGCCGTCTTTTCCGGATAGACCCCGTGCTCGTTGCCGCAAACCAGGTCCAGCGTGCCTTCGGAGCAGATGAGATAGAGGCGGGAGTCTAGGTTAAAGAACTCTTTAATAATGCAGACCGAGACCCGGTAGAAGTTCTCCATGGTCTCGTATTCCTGGGCCAGGTCGAAGAAGGTCATCAGGGCGTCGTCCTTCAGGGTGCCGAAGTTATACTCCCTGAATTTCTGCCACTTTTCCCTGACGCGGGCGGCCACGTCTGCCAGATCCATGGGGACGTTCATGCCGACTTCCTCAGCCGGGGGCTTTCACCCCGCCGCAGCCATGACGGCCTGATTCATCTCAAGGTGCTGCGCGGCGCCGATACTGGGCCACTCCGATTTCGTAAAGATCCCGCCCCTGGCAATCGTTGATGACGATGGCGGGAAAGTCCGCCACCTCCAGGCGGTGAATGGCTTCCGGACCCAGGTCGGGGAAGGCGATGACCCGGGCGTCCTTGATGCACTGGGAAATGAGAGCTCCGGCCCCGCCGGTGGCCCCCAGGTAAACCGCATGGTATTCCTTCATGGCCGCGATCACTTCCGGGGAGCGTTTGCCTTTGCCGATCATCGCCTTCAGACCCAGGCGGATGAGGGTCGGGGCGTAGGAGTCCATGCGGTAGGCGGTGGTGGGTCCGGCGGCGCCGATGACCCGCCCCGGCCGGGCCGGCGAGGGGCCGACGTAATAGAGGATTTGCCCGGCAATCTCCATGGGCAGCGGCTTCCCCGCCTCAATCAGGTCAATGAGACGCTTGTGGGCCGCGTCCCGGGCGGTATAGATCACCCCACTGACCAGCACCTTATCGCCGATCTCCAACTGCATGACGTCGGCATCGGTCAGCGGCGGGGATAGCTTCACGGTCTTAGACATATCGCACCTTTATAGCTCCACTTCCTTATGCCGGGAAGAATGGCACTGGATATTGACGGCCAGCGGCAGGGAGGCGATGTGGCTCGGCTGCATCAGCATGTGCACCGCCAGGGCGGTAATTCGGCCCCCCAGCCCCTGGGGGCCGATGCCCAGATCGTTGACCGCGGCCAACAGCTCCTGCTCCAGGGCCGCCACTTCCGGGTCCGGGCTGGGCTCCCCGATTTCCCGCAACAGGGCCTTCTTGGCCAGCAAGGCCGCCTGCTCAAAGGTGCCGCCAACGCCCACCCCCACAATGATGGGCGGACAGGGGTTGGGGCCCGCTTCCTGCACCGCAGTCACCACCTTTGCTTTAATGCCGGCCCAGCCTTCCGCCGGTTTCAGCATGAACACCCGGCTCATGTTCTCGCTGCCGCCGCCCTTGGTGGCCACCGTCAGCTTCAGCCGGTCACCCGGCACGATCTGGGTGTGGATCACCGCCGGGGTGTTGTCCCCCACGTTGGCCCGGGTCAGGGGATGGCAGGTGGATTTGCGCAGATAACCCTCGCCGTAGCCCTGGCGCACCCCTTCCTGAATGGCCGCCTGGAAGTCCCCGCCCACCAGGTGGACGTCCTGGCCCAGTTCCGCGAAGACCACCACCAGACCGCAGTCCTGGCACATGGGAATGCGCTCCTCCAGGGCAATGCGGGCGTTTTCCAGCAACTGCCGGAAAACCTCTTTGCCGCTGTCGGATTCCTCGGCCGCCAACCCTCTGGCGAAGGCTTTCAGCAGGTCTGCTCCCGCTTCGTAATTGGCGGCAATCACCGCCTCTTTAATCGCCTGGGTGACCTGCGCCACCTCTATTTCCCGCATGGTTGCTCCAAAGACAGGTTTTAGGTTTTTGGTTTTAGGTTTTAGGTTTTTACTGGCTACTGACTACTGGCTACTTTTAAACGGCAAAGGCGTGATGACTCACGCCCCGATTCTCTTTTATGACTTTATATACCGAAAACCGAAAACCGAAAACCGAAAACCGCCCTATTGTCCCAAGTCGTCCTTAAAGAATTGCTGGCTGGAGGCCTGGGGGGGATTGGGTGTCCTCTCCTCAATGGCGCCGCCGTTTTCCTCCTCAGGATAAAAAGCCTCCTCGTTGCCCCCGGCTTCGTCATCCGCGGCCTCATCTTTCGTCTCGCCGCCCTTGGCCAGGATGGTGGCAGCGCCTCCCTGGAAATTCTCCGCCGGCAGTCCCTTCAGGGCCTGCTTCATATAGCTGATGAAGATGGGCGCCGCGGCCTGGGAGCCGGTCTCTTTCGGCCCCAAGCTGGTTTCATTATCCATGCCCACCCAGCAGCCGGTGATGATCGCCGGGGTGAAGCCGATGAACCAGGCGTCCCGGGTCTTGTTGGTGGTCCCGGTTTTGCCGGCCAGGGGCCGGCCCAGGACCCGCACCCGGGTGGCGGTGCCCCGCTGCACCACCCCCTCCATCAATTGCACCATGGTCGCCGCGGTTTGGGGATTCAACACTTGCCGGCGCTGCAATTGATAGTCCTCCAGCACCCGGCCGTCCCGGTCTTCGATGCGGTCAATGAAGGCCGGCTCCACCATCAGCCCCTGGTTGGGGAAGACCGAATAGGCCCGGGTGAGTTCAAACAGGGTGACCTCCGAGGCCCCCAGGGCCGAGGCATAGTTGGGGAAGATGGGGGTGGTGAGCCCCAGGGTCTTGGCCATCTTCACGGTGGCCGGGATGCCCAGGGACATCATCAGGCGCACCGTGGGCACGTTGCGGGACCGGGCCAGGGCCGTGGCCAGGGGAATGGGGCCGTCGAAGTGGTGGTCGTAGTTCTGGGGAGACCAGACCTGGCCGTGGCGGCCGCCGGGCAGGGAGATGGGCGCATCCAGCAGGATCGAATCGGGCCGGTAGCCCCGGTCAATGGCCGCGGCGTAGATGATGGGCTTGAAGGCGCTGCCCGGCTGCCGTTTGGCCTGAATGGCCCGGTTGAAGGTGCTGTCGCCGAAGTCCTTGCCGCCCATGAGCACCCGCACCTTGCCGGTCTTCAGCTCCTCGGAGACCACCGCCGCCTGGACCATGGGAGCCGGAATGAGCTCCGCTTCCCATACCTTGCTGCGCCGGTCCTGGCTCACCAGGCGCACCTGCACCAGGTCCCCGGGCCGCAGGGCCGCGGCCGCGCCCCGTCCTTTGGCGCCCTCCGGCAGGACGGCCCACTGGTCGCCCAGGCGCAGGTTCACCACCTGGCGTTTCCGGTCCTGCGAGACCACCTGGGCCGTGACCGACAGGCCCTTGCGGGGCGGATATTTATGGTAATATTTGACCTGCTGGGCCTGATAAGCCTTCAGTTGCTTGCCGGCCAGGTGCCGCAGCGGCCCCCGGTAGCCGTTGCGCTTGATCAGGCCGTCAATCCCCTCATTGATGGCCTGCTGGGCCGCCTTGTGCAGCTCCACGTCCGCCGTGGTATAGACCCGCAGGCCCATGTTGTAAACCGTCTCCTTGCCGAAACGCTCTTCCAACAGGGTCCGCACGTATTCGCTGAAATAGCCGCATTCCTTGATCCACTGCTGGCGGTAAGGCTTCAGCTTGACGGGCTGGCGCAGGGCCGCCTGTTCCTCGGCCTTGGTGATGAAGCCCACTTCGGCCATGCGCCGCAGCACGTAGGCCTGCCGCTCCTTGGAGCGCTGGGGATTGATATATGGATCGTAGCGGGTGGGGGCCTGGGGGATGCCGGCCAGGATGGCGGCCTCGGCCAGGTTGAGGTTCTCCACGTTTTTGGAGAAGTACTCCTGGGCCGCGGCCTCCACCCCGTAGGCCCCGTGACCCAGGAAGGCGTGATTGAGATAGATGTGGAGAATCTCTTCTTTGGTCAGGTAGTTGTCAATGCGGTAGGCCAGCACCGCCTCCCGGATTTTCCGGGCAAAGGTCTTTTCCGGGCTGAGCAGGATGCGCTTCACCACCTGCTGGGTGATGGTGCTGCCGCCCTGGACCGTCCGGCCCGCCTCCAGGTTGCGCAAAAAAGCCCGGACAATGCCGGAGACGTCCACCCCCGGGTGCTCGAAAAAGCGGGCGTCCTCCGCGGCCACGAAGGCCAGGATCAAATGCTTGGGAAAGCGGCTGTACGGCACTTCAATGCGCTTCTCGTTGTAAAATTCGCCGATGAGCTGGCCGTCCCGGGCGTAGATGCGGGTCACCACCGGCGGCCGGAAATCCTTAATGGCGGTGAAATCCGGTAGATCGCTCAAAAAGTGATAATAAATATAGCCCCCGGCCCCGGCCACCCCCAGCAAGACGGTGAAAATCAGGCCGTAGAACACGAAGTTCAGACGCTTGGCCCAACGCCGCCGCCGATGAAAGTGCTCCATGCGGTCCGGATTTGGCGTGAAGATTCTCATATTTCCTTGACCATAGCGGTTTAACTCCCTCCCCCTTGAACTCACCATTACCCACAAGCATTCTTCCTGGTGGCACAGCCTTTCAAGGCTGTGCAAAGACGCCCGCACAGGCTAGAAAGCCTGTGCCACCAAAACCTCTTTTAAATCAGTTACTTCATTACTTTGTGGGTAATGCTAAACCCCCTTGAGGGGGAGGGCTGGGGAGGGGGTGGCTTCTTCCACTCCTTCACTTCCCAGGCGCGCCTTTAACCGCGGCTTCCGCCCCGGTTTCTGCCCGAATTATGTTGCTGGTAAAGAAGACTTCCCCCGAAGTTAACTTATTCTACTATCAACCTGGAAAAATTTCCAGAAATTACCTTATACGGATTTCTGCGGTCCTCTCCAGGGTCCGCTCTTTCCAGCACTTACAGTATAACCCATAGCCTTCGCCCCAGGTCCACAATTTTGACGGAGACTGTGAACTTGTGCCAGGCATCAGCATACCTGCTTAAAAAATAAGACGACCGCAACCCAAGGGCAAGGAGTGACTGATTTTTCTTGTTTCTCGTCATTCATTTTCCCAGGGTACACCCAAAACCATGAAATTGTGGAACTGCCGCCCTCGGAGTTCGCCGTAGGGTGCGTCTTACGCACCTTTCTCGGCGTCTGAGACGCGCCCTACGAAGGACCTTCAGCCCGTTGCCCGTAGGGCGGGAAAGCGCAGCGCATCCCGCCGTCAGCCATGTTGCTCACTGCTCACTGGCCACTGCCTTACGCTGTCAATTGTCTTACCTTCTCTGGATTTCCCTCCCGGTTTATGTGACTAAGGATCAATACGAAACAGATGCCTGCCATCACCCATAAACCAGCGCCGAGACTTGCTTTTGTTCCGCAACGCCCGCGGCCCTCAGGTGAATTGTTCAGGAATAAGAGTGGCTTGCCGGTCATACGCCTCCGGCCCCCAGCGGCTCCAAGGCGGCACAATTCCCGCAATTTTCTCTTGGCCTTGAAACACTAGAAGTTACGAATTGTCTCATGTTTGCCAATTAAAAGGGGTTAAAATAGCATATAATTCATCTAAGACGGGCTAATGAACCATCCTAACAACCCAAACCATGAAATCTGCCCCTGCCCTTATAACTTTGAACTTTGAACTTGGAACTTGGAACTTGGAACTAAACCAAATACTTCTCCGCCACTTCCTTGGCAAACATCACTCCCTGCGGTTGGCTGAACTGCCGGTCCAGGGTGCGGTATTGCACGGCTTCGGCCACGTGGGGGAGGGTGATTTCGGCCTCGCCTTCCAGGTCGGCGATGGTGCGGGCGATCTTGAGGATGCGGGTGTAGGCCCGGGCGGAAAGGCCCAGGCGCTCCACCGCGGCTTCCAGCAGCCGCCGGGCGTCGGTCCCCAGGGCGCAGTGCTCCTGGACCAGCTTCGAGGTCATCTGGGCATTGGCGAAGACCCGGCGGGTGCGGGCAAAGCGACTCTCCTGCACCTTCCGGGCCTGGGCCACCCGCCCCCGCAGTTCGGGGGAGCCCTCCCCGCCTTCCTCCCCGGTCAACTCCCGGAACGGCACCGCGGCCACCTGGATCTGGATGTCAATGCGGTCCAGCAGCGGCCCGGAAATGCGGGAGCGGTACTGCTGAATCCGTTGGGGGGAGCAGGTGCAGGCCCGTTGGACGTCGCCGTAAAAGCCGCAGAAGCAGGGGTTCATGGCGGCCACCAGCATGAAGCGGGCCGGGAAGGTGATGGCGCTGGCCGCCCGGGAGATGGTCACCACCCCGTCTTCCAGGGGCTGGCGCAGCACCTCCAGGGTGGAGCGCTTGAATTCGGGCAGTTCGTCCAGGAAGAGGACGCCGTGGTGGGCCAGGCTCACCTCGCCGGGCCGGGGGATGGTGCCGCCGCCGATGAGTCCGGCGTCGGAGATGGTGTGGTGCGGCGACCGGTAGGGCCGCCGGCTCATCAGCCCCTGGCCGGGCTGAAGCAGCCCCATGACACTGTAAATCTTGGAGGTCTCCAGGGCCTCTTCCAGGTTCAAGGGCGGCAGGATGGTGGGCAGGCGCTGGGCCAGCATGGTCTTGCCGGCCCCGGGCGGGCCGATCATCAAAACGTTGTGGCCGCCGGCCGCGGCCAGCAGCAGGGCCCGCTTCACCGGCTCCTGGCCCTTGACCTCGCGGAAATCGAGGTCGTA
>CAZOCQ010000094.1:0-11168 GCA_964578335.1 uncultured Desulfobacca sp. | reverse complement strand
AGGTTTTAGGTTTTAGGTTTTTGTGACCGGAGAAAGCAGAAGATTATCAATCGGTCAAATAGCTGCGCTAAAGGAACCAAAGCAAGATGTACGAATTAAAGATAATCACCCAGTTTGCCGCGGCGCACCGCCTGGAAAACTTTTACGGCAAATGCGAGGCGTTGCACGGCCATAATTGGAAGGTGGAGGTCTTTATCACCGGGGCGGAGTTGGACGAGGCCGGCCTCTTGATGGATTTCGGCCAGCTCAAGGCCCGCACCAACACCCTGCTGGAAGAGATCGACCATAAATACCTGAACGAGCTGGAGGCCTTCCGGGAGCGCAATCCCTCTTCGGAGAATCTGGCCCGCTTTCTCTTCGATCGTCTGTCGGCCGCCCTGAACCGGGACGGCGTCCGGGTCTGTCGAGTCAACGTCTGGGAATCGGACACCTCCTGCGCCTCCTATTACCAGGATTGACGGAGCCTTGGCCCGCGGCAGACCCTTGGCGGCCCTGGCCCTGATGGTCCTGGCGGTGCTGGGAGCGGCGGCCCGCCCCGCCGTTGACCCCCCCACCGACAGCGTCCTTAAGATACCGGTGCCGGGAGCCCGGCAAAAACCGCCGGTGTTCTTTAGCCACCGCCGCCACGAAGCCGGGGGGATCGCCTGCGCCCGCTGCCACCATGAGTATCAGGGCCGGCGCAACGTCTGGCGCCAGGGCCAGCCGGTGAAGCCCTGCGCCGACTGTCACGGTCCCCGGCCCCAGAGGCGCGCGCCGGATCTCAAAAACGCCATGCACCTGCAGTGCAAGGGCTGCCACCTGAAACTGCGGCAGCAGCAACGCCGGGCCGGACCCGTCCACTGCCGGGAATGCCATGGCCGCACCTGAAGATAAGCAGCCGCCTCAACCGGGGGAGACCTGATGGTCTTTTATTATCTTCACGCCCCGTTTTTTTTAATGTATTATACCGACTTAGAAGACGCAGGAGCCAACGGCTGGCCATCCGGCCTCAGGAGACCGTGGTCAAAGAATCGCTTGCCACCTTAATCCAAACCCTGCACCGGGAAAGGGTTTTTTTCCTGATCCTGGCGGTCGTCACCCTCATTTTCCTGGGGGCCTTGGGTTTCGCCTTTGTCGAACCCATGCAGGGTTCTTGGCTGACGCGTTTTAGCCATGGGGCCTGGTGGGCCTTGGTCACCCTGACCACCGTGGGCTATGGGGACGTGGTCCCCGTCACCCTGCCGGGACGGATAGTGGGAGCCGTCCTGATGCTGGCCGGGGTCCTGAGCCTGTCCCTGGTCACGGCCACCGTGGCTTCGGTCTTCATCGAACGCAAATTTCGCCGGGAGCGCGGTTTGGAACCGGTTAAAGCCACCCAGCACATCCTGCTTCTGGGCTGGACCGAAGAGGGGGAATCCCTGCTGGACCAGCTCATCAAGCGGCTGCCCCAGGGCATCCCCGTGGTCCTGGTCAATAAAGAGCCCCCGGAGCAGATGGAGGCTCTAAAAGACCTCTATCCGGCCAAAAAGCTGTTTTATCTCCGGGGCGATTATTCCCGGGAAGAAGTCCTGAACAAGGCCAATGTCCGTCAGGCCTTGAAGGCCATCATCATGGCCGAGCGGTTGCCGGAGGAGACTGCGGCCCAGGTGGACCAGCGCACCCTCCTCACCGCCCTCACCCTTAAAAGTCTCAACCCCAAGATCCGCATCCTGGCCGAATTGCTGCGCTCCGAAAACCGTCCCTACCTGGAGCGGGCCGGGGCCGATGAAGTCATGGTCCGCGGCCAATACGACAGCTCCCTGTTGGCCGGAGCCATCGCCTCCCCAGGGATCTACCGCGTCCTGGTCACCCTCCTGTCCGCCGAGGGCCAAAATCTTTGGGACGTGCAAATCCCCGCCAGCTTTCATGGCCGGCCCCTCTCGGACCTGGCCGCCTACCTGCGGGACCAACATCAGGCCCTGGTCGTCGCCATCTATACCGAGGCCCGATCCCTTGGCCTTGAAGACCTGCTGGTCGAGGAGCCTTCGGCCATCGACGACTTCATCCGGCGCAAGTTCGCCGAGACCAAGATGAGCTATCTCCTGGGCCGCACCAAGGTGGATTATCAGGTCAATCCATCCAGCAACACGGTTTTGGGACCACGCCAATTCGCCGTGGTCATCGCCCCCCAGAAACCGGAGGTATGATGACGGAACAGCCGGAGGCCTCCTTCTTCCGCCGCATCTTCCTTTTTCAGGATCTGGAGGATCAGGAACTCCTGCAGGTCTTGGGGCGCACCAAACCCCGGGAATTTCCCGCCGGCAGCCTCATTATCCGGGAGGGCGAACCGGGGGATTCCATGTTCATCATGGTGAGCGGCGAAGTGGAGATCACCAAGAGCCTCACCCTGGAATTGGATGAGGATACTCCCAAGGAACGGGTGATGATTCGCCTCAAGGCCGAAAACGGCGTCTATTTCGGGGAAATGAGCCTGCTGGAAGACGCCTCCCGCTCGGCTACGGTGCGGGCGCTCTCCGACTGCCGGCTCCTGGAACTCCACCAAAAGGATTTCCAGGACCTCACCCAACTCCACCCCGCCATGGGAGTGAAGCTCCTGCTGCGCCTGGCCCAACTCCTGTCCCAACACCTGCGCAAGACCAACCAGGACGTCATCAAACTGACCACCGCCCTGGCCATCTCCCTGGGGGGCTGAGGCAGGTTTTAGGTTTTAGGTTTTAGGTTTTGGGTTTCAGGAGAGCGGTCCTCGAACCGCCCGTTATATTCATCGCCTTTTCCTGCTTTCGAAAATGGTTAGCATCCTAATTCGATAGTCCATCGAAAACCGCACGATTTAACTCCCTCCCCCTTGAGAGGGGAGGGCTGGGGAGGGAGTGGCGTCATCAACGCCCCTTCGCCTCTTACCAATTCCCATAAGCCTTCACCCAATCCGGTCCTTTATCTCGAAAAAAATCGCCGATCTCCTGGAAACCCTTACCCAACATGGCCTGGGCCGGGCCGAGACGGGCCGCTGCTTCGGCCGGGGTCTCCCCCAGCCAGAGGCGGGCCTGAAACTCCCCCGGAGCTTCCTGCCAGGTCTTCAGGGCCAGCAGCAAGGCCCGCAGGTCCCGCCCCCGGGTGCGCTGCCTCAGGCTCTCGGGGGCCGCCAGCACGTCCAGCCGGTAGTCCCCCCCGTGGTCCCAACCCAGGCGGTGCAGGGCCGCCCGGCGCAGCAGACAGGGATAGCAATAACCGCAGGAGCCGCCCGGCTGGCCCTGCCAGCGGGAGACCACCGGCCGGGCGCAGGAAACCGTCCGGGGCGCCAACTCCCGCAGCAGGCCGGGGTTGCGGCAGCCCAGCAGCAGCTCGCCCTTGGTCCGGTCCTGGTAGGGATTGGCCAGGGGCTGGACCAGACCCAGCCGGGGCCACAGGGCTTGGAGCTGCGCCAGGAAGTGGGGGTGGGTGGTGCGGGTGCTGTATGACCCCAGGCGGTTCAAGGTGAGGGGCGGGTTGAGGCTCACCCAGCCGTTTTCCGGGATCAGGACGCCGCAGGCCGGGCCGAAGGCCGCGGCGGCCACCGCCCCCAGCCCCAGATAGAGGAGCGAGCGGCTCCGCAGGCTGAGTTCCAGCGCCTCGGGGAACTGCACCCGCACCCCCAGGCGCCGCACCCGGTCGGTCCCGTAGTGCGCCGCCAGGGCCGCGGCCAGGTCCTGTTGCAGAGAAGCCAGTTGGCCGTAATCGTAGTGGCTCACCAGGACCAGGCGCTCGCCCGCTTCCAGCCGGTCAATGGCCCCCGCCAGGGAGTCCAGCCCGCCGGAGAAGAGCGTTACCGCGTCAGTTTGCCAGGAAGGACTCCAGCCGCCCTTGAGACCCAGGTTGACCCGGCCGGGGCGAAAAACCAATTCCCAGGCATCGCCGGTGAGGAAGCTCAAGACCCGGCCCAGTTCCGGCGCCAGGGGCCGCCAACCCTCGGGCGCGGGCAGGTGCAGGGAGATTTGCCGGGTCCAGGCGTCCGGGGCCTCCGTCCGGGGCAGGAGCTTATCAGCCGCCCAGACCCCCAGGGCCAGCAGCAGGAAACTCTGGGCCTCTTCGCCGGGAATCTGCGGCGCGGCCGGAAGCTGCCCCAAATCATGGTGGAGGGGATAACCGCCCGCCCCCGCTTCATCCAGATGGATGCAGGCCATCATCTTCGGCGGAAGGCGGCGTTTTTCCCCCGGGGCCCGCAGGTAAAGCTGGGCGGCCATGACGATCTCCAGATTTAGAGAAATTTGCTCCCGTTGGGGTTTTGGAAATGCAGCAGCAGGCCCTCCAGGACCCCGGTGACCCAGGTCCAGCCCGGCAGGCCCAGCCAGTGCGCCGGAGTGAGGGCCTCCGGCGGCGGCCCGCCGGCCGCCGCGGCCTGGTGGATTAAGTCGCCCAGCTGATTTAAGCCTTCGCGCAGGGGGACAAAGCCCGCGGCCGCGGCCTCCAGGGATTCCCCCAGGTCCAGGGCCAGGCGCAGGTGCAAAGCGGCGCTCAGAAAACGGCGCACTTGCCGGAGGGCGGTCGGGGCCGGGGAGGGCGGCTCCCGCAATACCTGGACCAGGGCCGTGCGGGCCACCACCTGCTCCAGCCCGGCCCCGGGGCCCGTCAAAGCGACGCTAAGGGGCTGAGCTAGGATCTCCGGCTCCGCCCCGGCCCAATCGTCGAGTCCCCAGGCCCTCCAGGCCGCCGGCCAGCCCTGGGATTCGCCCTGGGACCAAAAAGCCCCCAGGTTCTGGGCCGCCTGGCGGGTCAGCCGGAAGGCCGCCAGGACGCCGGCGGTCCCCGGCCCGCCGCCTTCACCCAGGGCGGCCACATACCGGCTCACCACCTCCCGGGCCGCCACCGCCCCGGCGCCCTCCGGGGAGAGATAACGGGTGGCCGCGCCCTTGGCCAACCGCCACCGGCGCCCGCTGGGCCCTCGCCGCGCGCTGGAAGTGCCCATAAGTTACCCCTGCCAGGTCAATTAATCGGTTTTTTTAGTAGGCGAACCTGGTGTTCGCCCCGGGGATTGGGCCTACCCTACCACAACCTTCATTTCTTTGCCAAGTTTTTCAAGCGGTTATGGTAGTCCCAGGAAAATCGGGGCCGGCAAGGAAACAAGGAGTTGTTATGGCAGAGTGGTTCGTGAATGAGGTCATAGCGGGAGCAGGCCACCGCCCGGGGCCAGAGGGCGGTGCCGGGGATGGGGGAATAGTGGGCCAGCACCGGGGTGGCCCCCAGCTCCCGCACCCGGCGGATGGAGGCCGCCACCTCATCTTTGTCTTCCTCCGGCAACCCCACCAGGAGATAGACCCCGATTTCTTTGGCAGCGAATCCGGCCTCCCGCAGATGGGCCAGGGCCGCCTCCAGTTCCCCGTGCTTAAGTTTGCGGTCCGGCCGGACCTCGCCCATGGCGGTGGTCTCCACCCCCAGGCGCAGGGTGGCGAAGTTGGCCCGCTTGAGCCAGCCGGCCACTTCCCGAGTAATGAGGCCGGCGTGCAGGCCGTTGGGAGTATGGAACCGGAAAGATAAGCCCCGCCGGGCCAATTCCTCCAGGATGACCAGCAGGTGGTCCTCAGTTTGCAACAGCAGGGCGTCGTCATAGAAGGCCGCGTCGCTCAGGACCAGGCGCTCCTGCCAGTGGGTCAATTCCGCGGCCACCGCCGCGGGGCGCCGCCGCCGGTATTGGGGCTGCAGCCGGCGGGAGGCGCAGTAGTCGCAGTCCAGGGGGCAGCCCCGGGAGGTGAGGATGGGGATATAGGACAAATGGCGCAACAGGTCCAGGGCCGGATAAGGCAGGTCATCCGGAGCGCCCGGGACCGGCAGGCTCAGACCCAGGCCGGCCAGGTGGGCCGGCAGTCCGGTTTCCCAGGGCCCCGGCAGCACCAGGTCGGCCCCGCTGTGCGCCCGGGCGTGCTCCGGGCAGAGGCTGGCGTAAATGCCCCCCAAAATCACCGGAACGCCGGGGAAGCGCTCCCGCACCAGTTGGATGACCCGGATGACTCCGGGATACCAGTAGGTCATCAGGGAGGTGACCAGCACGGCGTCGGGCCGCCCTATGCGGGCGAGACAGTCCCGGAACTCCCCCTCACTGATCCCGTAGCGTCCGTAGCGCCGGGGAACGTCTGCTAAAACAGGCGGGGTTGGAATGATCTCTTTGGGGTACCGCCCGGCGCCGAAAGGCCCCGGCCGGGCGTGGGGCGCGTCCAGGCAGTCCAGCAGGTGGACTTCGGCCCCCTGCGCCCGGAGCCAGCCGGCCAGGGAGAGCAGCCCCAACGGCCGGGCAAAAAAGTCATAGGCCGCAAAGTCGTAAATCCAGGGGTTGATGAAGAGAAATGATGGTTGAGAACGGGTCACCTAAGGCAGACCTTTATCTTATAGCGATTGCCAAAAATTCTTTCCGATTGCCGGCTTTTTAAATCCCCCTAAATCCCCCTTTTTCAAAGGGGGACTTTTAAAGCAATTCCGCTAAGTTCCCCCCTTTGAAAAAGGTGGGATAGGGGGGATTTGGATTTTTGCCATGGAGGAAAAAACTTTTGGCACTCACTATAATTTTTAGTTGGGCGGGTTTTAAACCCGCCCTCATAGCGGCGGCCGGGACAGCCACCCCTACTTGCGGCAGGCCAGCAGCACCTCCCAGAGGCGGCGGGTTTCGGCTCGAGTAGGGCTGATTTCGATGGTCAGCAGGATGCGGCTGGCCTCGGACGCCTTCACCGGCTCGGCCGGCCGCAGCCCCGCCACCCAGACGATTTGGCCGCCGCTCACCACCAGGGGCAGATAGGGCCGCAGCCAGCGGGGGATTTTGGCGTCCACCAGAAAATCTTGGAGTTTTTTAGGCCCCGGCGCGCCCAGGGGCCAGAAGCGGTCCCCGGCCTGGAAGTAACGCACCTCCAAAGGAAAGCTGAGGCGCTCCCGGTCCATGACGGCCAACTGGGGACCCAGGGGAAGGAGGCCGCCGCCAGTATGGGGCCGGCAGCTCAAAGTCCATTGCCAGCCCTCCGGCGTCTCCACCGCGCCTTCCGGGGGCGGCAGGGTCGTCGCGCCGGCGGGGGGCGCCGGCAGCCGCCGGAAGAAGTGCAGTTCCGCCCCGGCCCGGGCCGCCCGGACCTCTCCCAGGGACAGCAGGCCGCCGCTCTTTGCCCCCCGGGCCAGGTCCAGCAGCGCCGTGGTTTGGGCCGCGGTGAGGGTCTGCTCCCCGGCCACCCGCCCCAGGGCGGCCCGCAGCAAACGCAGTCGCCAGCCGGGTTCCAGGGCCAGCAGGCGGGGCAGGTCCAGGAAATAAAACTCCGGGGCCGGAGCCCGGCCCACCTGGGCTAAAAGCCGCCCCGTCTCGGCGGCCAGCAGGCGCTCCTCCTGCTGGAGCAGCGCCTGGGTGCGCCAGACGGCCTCCGGCAGGCGGGGGTTATAGCGACGCTGCAACTCCGGCAGCAGGTCCAGGCGGATACGGTTGCGCAGGTAGGCCCGGCTCCGGTTGCTGGGGTCCCGGCGGTAAGGCAGGCCCTGCTCCTCAAGCCAGGCCAGCAGGGTGGCCTTGCCCACCGCCAACAGGGGCCGCACTATCCCCTCCGGGGTGGCGGGCCACATGCCTTTCAGACCCTCCGGCCCCGCCCCCCGGAGCAGCCGGATGAAAAAGAGCTCCACCTGGTCGTCGGCGGTGTGTCCCAGGGCCAGCTTGTCGTAGCCCTGCTCCCGGCAGGTCTGCCGCAAAAATTCTAAGCGCAGCCGGCGGGCCGCCATCTGCCGGGAGAGCTTGGCCCGGCGGGCCAGTTCCGGCACGTCTCCCCGGCCCAGGTGAAAGGGCAGGCCCAGACTCTGCGCCAGCTCTGCCACAAAGTCGGCATCCTGCCCGGATTCCCGCCCCCGGAGGCCGTGGTCGAAATGGCCCACCCCCAGCTCCAGCCCCCACTCCCGGCGCCAACCCGCCAGCAGGTGCAGCAGGGCCACCGAGTCGGGGCCGCCGGAGACCGCCGCCAACACCCGCTCCCCGGGCTGCCAGAGCTTTTCCCGCCTTATGAAGGCCAGGACCCGGTCGGCGAGGCGCTCAGGCGGCAGCGCGGCCTCGAAGTGAGTAGAAATCATACAGTTTTATTTTTTAACAAAAAACGGAAAACAGAAAACAGAAAACCGCATTAAGCCGCCGATGTGGGACAAAGTCCGGCAATGACCTCGAGAATTTCTTCCTTGGAAAAGGGTTTGGCCAGAAAGCGGTCCACCAGGGGACCCCGCCCGGGGGGGCTGGCGAAATCGGGCGGTTCCGAGGAAATCAGCAGAATGCGGCACTCAGGCTGCATTTCTTTGAGCCGCCGGGCCACCTCCAGGCCATTGAGCATGGGGAGGTGATAATCCACCACCGCCACCTGGTAGTCGGGGGCAGCCGCCGCGGTCAGCTCCCGGGAAAAGCGCGGCGCGGCCGTGACCAGGTATCCGGCCCGGCGCAGGATGGCCGCCAGGGCCTCTCGGGTCCAGGAGTCGTCGTCAATCACCAGAATCCAGGGGGTCATGATTCGCCCTCGCCGGCGGCGGGAAAGGCCAGGTGGAAAGCGGTGCCCCGGCCCGCCTCGCTTTCCACCCAGATGCGCCCGTGGTTGGCCGCCACCAGGGTCTTGCAGATGTACAGCCCCAGGCCGGAGCCGTCCGCGCCCGAACGCGAGCCGCGGAATTTTTCAAAGAGGTCCGCCTGCTCTTCCGGTTTCAACCCGCAACCGGTGTCGGCCACCGTGATCTCCACTTCCCCCGGCTGAGAGCCGTCCAGCCGGCGGGCCACCACCTCAATCTTGCCCCCCGCGGCGGTGGCGACCAGGGCGTTCACCAGGAGATTGGACAACACCCGGTCCAGGGAGGGTTCATCCACCAGGATGGACGGCAGCGGCGGCAGGGACGGCGCGGTCAGGTCCACCCCCTGCTGCTGCGCCAAGGGGCCGAAGTGATGCAGCAGCCGTTGGATGATGAAGCCCGGGGGCACCGCCTCCGGCTTCAGGGCCAGCTTGCCGGCCTCGAAGCGGCTCAGGTCCAGGACGTTGTGCAGGTGCAGCAGCAGACCCTCGCTGCGGCGGATGATGCCCTGCAGCTTGGCGTGGATGGCCGGGGGCAGGGTTTCGTCCTCCAGGGCCTCGATGGTGAGGCGCACCCCGGTGAGCGGGGCCTTGATATCGTGGACGATCATGGCCAGAAAGTCGGCGTTGGCCGCCACCCGGTCCCGCTCCTCCTGGAGCAGGCGGGTCTTTTCTCCCAAGGCCCGGGTCATGGCGTTGAAGGATTCGGCCAGCTCCCCCAACTCATCCCGGCTGGTCACCGGGATGTCCCCGGCCAGCTCCTCCTGGGCCGCCCGGCGGGTGCCTTCGGCCAGGTGGGCGATCTGCCGCCGCATGCCCGAGGAGAGGCCGTAGCTCAACAGGACGCCCACCAGGGCCGCGGCCCCGCCCACCCCGAAGATGACCAGCTTCAAGGTGAGCAGGGTGGGCTCCAACTCCCGGCGGTTGACCCCCACCACGATGAGGTTTTCCCAGGGTTTCTCTTCGCCTTCCAGGGGCAGAAAATTGATGGTGTAGGATTCCCGCCCCAGGGACAGCGTCTGGATACGATCCAGGAAGCCGGGGGTGCTGGCGGCCAGGTCTTTGCCGCGGCGGAGCTGCTGCAGGGCGCCCTCCGGCACGTCCTTAAAGGAGTTCACCACCAGGCGATTTTCATAAATAATCGCCACTTCGGCGCCGGGACGAGACAAGGATTCCACAAAGCTCCGGTCCACCAGGACCCCAGTGAGCACCACCCCCACGATCTTGTCCTGGTAACGGATGGGGGCCGAGGCGCTCAGGGCGACGCTGTCCTTCCAGGTGGTCATGCGGGTGGCCTCCTTGCCCTGGAGACCGGCCCGCACCAAGGGGTTGCTGGAGATATTGACTCCCAGGGCCCCGGGATCATGGGCCCGAACTTCGATCACCCCCTGATTGTTGGTAATGGTGAGGACCTGGAGGCCGGTAGCCTGCATCATGGGGGTCACCAGGCGGCGCAGAACTTCGACGTTGCCCGCGGCCAGCAGTTCGCCGTAGCTGGGATTGTCGGCCAGCAGGTTGGCCGCCTGTTCCACCCGGTGAATCTTGCCGATGTATTCCGCCAGCACCAGGCGGGCCACCAGTTCCACCCGCTGGCGGTGCCACTCCAGGATCTGCCGGGTGGCCAGGTATTGCATGACCAGCAGCAGACCCACCAGGGCCACCAGCAGAGAGAGCAGCGTGACCCCTAAGAGCTTGCCCCCCACCTTGCTTTTTTTGGGAATCCTCAACATTATTCAAATAATAGCATATCCGGGCGCTGGAAGGAATCACCATTAAAAATACGCTAATGATGGGAAAAATCATCTGATTCCCAAGCTCCAGCTTGGGAACCCAAATTTCTGGTCAAGCTCTGCTCGGCCTAAAACCGGCTAGCCCTCTTTGCTAAGGTGTTTCTAAGGGGGGAGGGGGAATTTTTAAGGTTCTTAAAGGTTCAACCCAACAGCACCGCGGCAATGGCGCGGTACAGGGGGATGAGGAAAGCCCACAACACCCCGGTATAAGCCAGGATCAGAATCAGCACGAAACCCACTGCATCCAGATAACGATAAAGGCGGAGGAGGTTGGGGGGCAGCAGCAGGGCGACGATATGGGAGCCGTCCAGGGGCGGGATGGGGATGAGGTTGAACAGGGCCAGGAAGATGTTGATGGCCACGCCGTAATAGGCCATGGTCAGCAAACCGGCCCCCCCCAGACCCAGCCGCAGCAGCAAGGCGAAGCCGACGGCCAGGGCCAGGTTGCTCAAGGGCCCGGCGGCGCTGACGCTGAGTTCCCCCTGGCGGTAATTCCGGTAATTAAGGGGATTGACCGGCACCGGCTTGGCCCAGCCGATAAGGAACCCGGAGCCGCTAAGATAGAGCAGCACCGGCAGGAGGACGCTGCCCACCGGGTCGAGGTGGGGCACCGGGTTCAAAGTGATGCGGCCCATGATCTTGGCGGTGGGGTCGCCGTTGAGCAGGGCCACGTAACCGTGGGCGATCTCATGGATCATGACCGAAAAGATGAAGACCACGGCCATGAGGGCGAATTCCAGAAAATTTGGCAGGCTGAAAGCGGACACGTTTGAGTTTCGAGTTTCGAGTTTCGAGTTTTGAGTTTCGAGTTTCGAGTTTTGAGTTTTTAGTTTTTTGTTTGTGCTTCTCTAAAAGAGGTTCACGCGCC
>CAZOCQ010000093.1:0-11358 GCA_964578335.1 uncultured Desulfobacca sp. | reverse complement strand
GCCCTGTCCTGGTGGTTCATCGAGATCGCCCCCAGCATGCTGATGGTGGACGGCTCCGACCGGGTGGGGGCCCATCTGCGCCTGGTCATGGAAAAGGCCCGCAACCTGGAAGAGGCGGTCATTTTCATCGACGAATTCGAAGAGATCGCCGGCAGCCGCGATGCCGCCTCCCGGGTGGACAAGTCCATCACCAACGAATTTCTCAAGCAGGTGCCGCTGCTCAAGAATCAGGGGAACCATGTCCTGCTGGTCTGCGCCACCAACTACATCAAAGAGCTGGACGCCGCCCTGCTGCGCCCCGGGCGCTTCGACTGCATCATCCCGGTGGGCGCCTTGAACGAAGACGAGCGGGGCACCATCCTGCAGCACTACCTCTCCCGGCTCAATACCGGAGAGGTTGACCTGCACCGCGTCATCAAGATGACCAACCGTTTCACCCCGGCCGACCTGGAATATCTCTTCCAGCAGGTGGCCCAGTTCGCCTTTGAGCAGGAACTGGCCAGCCAGCAGGACTACCGGGTGACCACGGACACCATCTTTGAAATCCTGCCCAAGGTGCGCCCCACCCTGACCGAAGAAGTCATTATGGAGTTTGAGAAAGACACCATCGCCTATTCCCGCTATTAAAAACGGTTTTCGGTTTCCGGTTTTCGGCGAAAAACCTTGGGGCTTTCCCAGGCTGAAGTCTCAGGGTTATCCTTGCCAGCCCCGGCGGCGATGATTAGCTTTGGTTGAAGACGAAAATCTTAGGTCGGGAGGAATTATGTCGAAGCGAAAATACACCGTACGGGCCGAGTGCCCGGCGTGCGCCTGCGGCGACGTCAGCTTCCTGGGGCCGGAGGCCCTCAAGGAAAAGTTTATCGGGGATAAAAAGGAGATCGATATCCTGTGCCCCATGTGCGGCACCAAGACCAAAGGCACTTTGCAGGAAGAAGGCAAAGAAAAGGGCGGGAAATAAAGGCGCGCTGCAGTCTGAGGGCCGACCTTTTCGCCCCCGCCGGGGCAAAATCAAGCCCCTTCTCACCCACCGGTGGGAAGGGGCTTGCTCATTCGCCTGGCCGGAACCATCAACCGCCGTTGGCCGAGGAAATCCTCCTGAACCCGGGGCCGGCGTTCGGCTGGCTGCGCGGCGCCGGGGCTGGCCGCACGGCCTGGGGCCGCGGCGGCATGGGCCGGGACTGGAAACGGGGGCCGCTGGCCGTGGGCGGCTGCCCCGGCATCATGCGGGGAGGCGGCTGAAACCCGGGGCCATTGGCCGGCCCCGTTTGCGCCACAGGTCCGTTCCGGGGTTGAAATCTGCCGCCCCGGCCTTGCCAGGCCGACGGCCCCTGACCGGGTTGGCCCGGCTGGACCACGCTGCCGGGGCCGCGGTGGCCCCTGGGACCGGTGGTGGGGCCGGTGCTTGAAGCGCTGGCATCAGGGCTGGCCGGAGTCCTGGCGCCGTTGTGATTAAACCGGGCAATGTCCCGGCTGCTGCGGTCCAGCATCTGATTAATCCGGGCCGACTCCCGGGGGCTGAGACGGCCGTCGGCCTGCATCCGCTCCAGGGTTGACCGCAGGTGGCGCTGCTCCGCCTGCAACCGCCGGTGCTCCTGGGGAGTGAGCTGCCCGGAATCCAGCCCCTGCTGGATGCGGTCCATCTGGTGATGCAGCCGCCGTTCCGCTTCCGCGTTAGCCCAATGATTTCGGTGCCTTCCGTTCGAATCGGACTGAACCTCGGGCGGATAAACCGAGGCGCCATTGCCATAGTCATAGCCATAAGGTTGCGCATAAGCATAAGGCTGTGGCGCGTAGTAGGGCACTGCCGCGGTGTACCCGCCGGCGTAACCCGAATCCATCGGCAGGGGGATGGGCAAGGGCGCCGAGCCGTAGGACTGGGGATAGGCGGCGCCATAGCTGCCGAAATCACCCAGTCCGCCAAGGCCGCCATAGCCGTAAGGCCCGGCGCATCCTGCCAGGGCCAGGGTCCCCAAAAATAGGGCAACCATCCCAATAATTCTCGCCATAAATCCTCCTTTAGCCTTGAAGCCGCCTCCCCCTCTGATAGTTGCCGAAAGCCGGGCCGGCCGCCGGCGCCTACCCCGGTATCGCATCCCCCGACGCCGGATTCGGCGGCCGCCCCGGAGTAAACCCAGGCCCCGAAGAGACTCCTGGCTACCTTTGTTTAATTAGATGCGCGGCGGAGACATTTGTTAGCCGGATTTTTCCGGGGCGGTAAACTTTACGGAAATTTCTGGCCGGAAGGCCGCTTCGCCCCCGGCTTAATTTTGCTTGCTTAGTTCCCCGGCCTCGGTATATCTTGGAATCATCATCATAATTTCTTCCATACTAGAGTACGGTTATGCTGGACCCGGCCCCCACACCTCCCCAGGGGCTCATCGTTAACCTGGTGACCCCCCTGCAACCGGACCTCAGCCTGGATGAGGCCGGCCTGGGCCGTTTGCTGGCGCGGGTCGTTGCCCAGGCCGACGGCATCCTGGCCGGGAGTCCCGGCGTCGGCGAGGCCCTGGGGTTGCCCGGACCGACCCGGCGGCGGCTGCTGGTGGCGCTCCTGACCGCAATAGCCGGCCGCTTGCCGCTCTTTTTCGGCATTACCGCTCACTCCCAGGAGGAAACCTGGAGCCTGGCCGCCACGGTGCAGGTGGAATGCCGTCGCCTGGACTACCCCGGCCCCGTCTATCTGGTGGACCTGCCTCTGTGGTACCATAGCAACCGGGGGCTGCCCCAGGCCTGCCGGGGCCTTCTGGAGGAATTTCAACTGCCCCTGGTCCTCCTCAATCAACCGGAGTTGATCGGCCGCCGGGCCCCCTTATACAAACGGCGCAACATCCGCACCCACGTCTTCAAGGCCCTGGCGGCTCTGCCGGGGGTGGCCGGCCTGATTCACCAGGGGGAGATGCGCCGGTTCCTCAACTACCATTGCGCCGCGGCCAGGCGGCCGGGATTCGTCTTTTATGAGGCGGATGAAGAGCACTTTCTCTCCCGCCCCGGCACCTGGGGGGTGGTCTCCACCGGGGCCCAATTGTTTCCCTCTTTTTGGCGGCTGGTCACCCGGGTCAGTCTCTATCCGGAGATGTCCGACCAGGACCCCCAACTCCGCCTGGAAACCTGGAACCTGAGCCAGCGCTTGCAGAAGATCGCCCGGGCCTACCGGGCCCAGCCCGCCGCCCTGGTGAAGAGCATGTTGGCGGAGCAGGGCCTCCTCGGCAGCGCCGCCCTGGCCCCGGGAACGGCTCCCGTTGAGCCGGAAAAACAACGAGACCTGTTGGCCTTAATGAATGATCTGGAGCGATGAACCTTTAGGCTGGGAGGGCTTATGTGGAGCGCGATAATAGGGGCCTGCCTGCTGGCGACTATGCTCGGGTGCGGCGGCGGCGACACCCCCGAGCAGAATCTGAAGCAAGCCATCAGTCATTTTAATCAGAAGGAGTATGCCGAGGCCATCAAGTATTTTGAAAAGGCCATTGCCCAGGAGGCCAAGTCGGCGGAGACCTACAACAAGCTGGGGTTGGCCTATCGCTTTCAGTACCGGCAGACCAAGGAGCCCAAACTCCTGATCAGTGAGATAGACGCCTTCGAAAAGGCCCTGAAGATCGACCCCAAGTTTTGGGAGGCCATGATTAATCTGGGTTTCGCCTATCATGACCGGGGGGAAACGGCCAAGGCCAACGCCTGCTTCAGAAAGGCGCTGGCCCTCAATCCCGATCCGCCGGAGAAGGCCAAGATTATGGAGTTAATGGCCCACGGGACCGCCAAAAAGCCGCGCCGGTGATAACCACCGGATTCTGCTCAGCAGTACGGAGGAATTATGATTAGATCAATTCTGCTTGCTTTGGCCCTGATAGTCTGCGGCTGCGGCGGCGATAACGCCGAGAAGTACTTGCAGCAGGGCTTCGGCCATTTCCAGCAGCAGCAATACGACCAGGCCATCCAGAGCTATAAGAAAGCCCTCGAACTGGAACCCAAAAACGCCGCGGCTTACAACATGATCGGCATGGCTTACCGGTTCAAATACAATCAGTCGGCCAACCCGGAATGGCGGGCCAAGGAAATCGAGGCCTTCCAGAAGTCCATCGAAATCAACCCCAATTACTGGGTGGCCCTGGTCAACCTGGGCGCCACCTACTACCACCAGGGGGACCAGGCCAAGGCCGCTCCTTTATTCAAAAAGGCCCTGGAAATCAACCCGGGCCACCCTGAGAAGGCCCAACTGGAGCAGATGATCGCCGCAGGGGAAGCCAAGAAGTGAAGTTTTGGGCCGGGCTGGCGGCCGGCTTGGGGCTGGTCCTGGCCGGCTGCTGGACCGCCGCGCCGCTGTCCGCCCAAGAAGCCGCGGCGCAGGATTTGGCCCGCCGCCTGGGTTGCTTCGCCTGCCATGGCCAGGGCCAGGGCCGGGATTACCCGGCCCGCCCCCTGGCCGGCGTCGGCGGCCGCCTGACCCGGGAACAGTTGCACACCGCCCTGACTCAACCCCGGAAGCTCCATCCCGGCGCCAAAATGCCCAGCTACGCCTACCTCCCCGATGCCGAGCAGCAGGTCCTGGTGGATTTCCTGGCGCGGTTGAAGTAAGCCTTTTCGATTGACAGGCGGACACCCTCTACCTATAAATAGGCGGAAACAACTGGATAGGAGAAACCACCAACCCATGGACTCATATAAAATCCATCTCAGCGAAGCCGACCTGCCCCAGGAGTGGTACAACCTCATCCCGGACCTGCCGGCGCCCCTGCCGCCTTACCTGCACCCGGCCACCGGCAGGCCCATCACGCCCCAGGACCTGGCCGCCATCTTCCCCATGGAACTCATCCTGCAGGAGATGAGCCCGGAGCGCTGGATTCCCATCCCCGACGAAGTGCAGCGCATTTATAAACTCTGGCGTCCCAGCCCCCTGCACCGGGCCTACAACCTGGAAAAGGCCCTCAAGACCCCGGCCCGCCTCTATTATAAGAACGAAGCGGTCAGCCCGGCCGGCAGCCACAAGCCCAACACCGCGGTGGCCCAGGCTTATTACAACAAGGCGGCGGGCATCAAGCGGCTGGCCACCGAAACCGGCGCCGGCCAGTGGGGCAGCGCCCTTTCGCTCGCCTGCAACTTCTTCGACCTCGACTGCACCGTTTACATGGTGAAAGTGAGCTATTACCAGAAGCCTTACCGCCGCTCCCTGATGCACATCTGGGGGGCCGAAGTCTTCCCTTCGCCCACCGACCGCACCCAGGCGGGCCGCGCCATTTTGGCGAAGGACCCGGAGACCTCCGGCAGCCTGGGCATGGCCATCTCCGAGGCGGTGGAGGACGCCGCCAGCCACCCCGACACCAACTACTCCCTGGGCAGCGTGCTCAACCACGTGATGCTGCACCAGACCGTCGTCGGCCTGGAGGTCAAGAAGCAACTGGCCCTGGCCGGAGAAAAACCGGACCTGCTCATCGGCTGCGTCGGCGGCGGCAGTAACTTCGCCGGTTTCTGCTTTCCCTTTGTGCCGGACAAACTCCAGGGCCAGGATATCCGCTTCCTGGCGGTGGAGCCCACCGCCTGCCCCACCCTCACCCGGGGGGCTTACACCTACGACTTCGGCGACACCGCCGGCCTCACCCCCCTCACCCTGATGTACACCCTGGGCCACACCTTCGTGCCCCCGGGGATCCACGCCGGCGGCCTGCGTTACCACGGCGACGCCCCGCTGCTCTGCCTGTTGGTGCACGAAAAGGTGATCGAGGCCCGGGCCTATCCCCAGAACCCGGTTTTCCAGGCGGCCCGGCTCTTCGCCGAAACCGAGGGCCTCATCCCGGCCCCGGAGACCGCCCACGCGGTCAAGGCCGCGGTGGACGAGGCCCTGGTGTGCAAGGAGACGAATCAGGCCAAATGTATCGTCTTCAACTTCTCCGGCCACGGCCACTTCGACCTGGCGGCCTACGACGCCTTCCTGGAAGGCCAACTCCAGGACGTGGAGACCGACCCCGGAGAAGCCATTAAACAGGCCCTGGCCAACCTGCCCAGGTTGCCGGGGCAATAGCTGCAATCAAATCTCCGATTTTTCAGGGGGGGCGAACCCGGGGTTCGCCCCTATTTTTTCGCGTCAGCGATCATTCCTTTGGCCGACAGGACCTCCTTTCCTGAAAAATTCGTTCCGGTAGCGCCGGCTTCCAGCCTGCACCTCAGGTTTGGCGGGCACGAGAGCCCGCCCCACCAACCTTTTCAGGCTTTGCGGGTGGGCCAAGGGACCATGAGGGACTTGCCTGAAAAATCCGGGCCTTCCCGAATCTGCCGCCTCCTCCCGGTTTTTTTATCGTTTTTCTTTTGTCCTTTTGTGTTATAAATATATGTTTTGCATGAAAATCATCTTTGAGTTGCCTTTATGTCAGAATTGTTGCAGGGAAAAGCGCAGGAACGCCGCCTGTTTTTGGGCAACGAAGCCATTGTCCGGGGCGCCCTGGAAGCGGGCGTCGCCCTGGTCACCACTTACCCCGGCACGCCGGCCTCGGAGATCGGCGACCGGAGCTACGAAATCTCCCGGCAGACGGACCTGGCCTTCGAATATTCGGTCAACGAAAAGGTGGCCCTGGAAGTGGCCGCCGGGGCCGCGGCCAGCGGCTGGCGGGTGCTCACCGCCATGAAGCACGTGGGCCTCAACGTGGCCGCCGACGCCCTCATGACCCTGGCCTACGTGGGGGTCAAGGGCGGCCTGGTCATCGTCAGCGCCGACGACCCCGCGCTCTTCTCCAGCCAGAACGAACAGGACAACCGCTTCTACGCCAGGATGGCCGGGCTCCCCATGCTGGAGCCGGACAGCCCCGCCGAGGCCAAGGAGATGACCGTGGCCGCCTTCGCGCTGTCGGAGGAACTGGGACTGCCGGTGCTGCTGCGCACCACCACCCGGGTGAACCACACCCGGGGGCCGGTGACCCTGGGAGAGCTTGCTTCCCGGCCGGGACCGGGCCGCTTCGTCAAAGACCCCTTCCGCAAGGTGATGGTGCCGGCGGTGGCCCGGCTGGCCCACGTCCGGCTGCTGGAAAGCCTGGCCCGGGCCCGCTCCCTGGCGGAAGCCAGCCCCTTCAACCGGGTCAGCGGCCGGGGGCCCTGGGGCGTCATCGCCAGCGGCGTCAGCCGGGTTTACGTGGCCGACGCCCTCCAGGAACTGGGACTGGCCGATCAAGTCAGGTTCCTGGAACTGGGCTTCAGCCACCCCCTCCCCGAAGACCTGATCGCCGAATTCTTGCAGGGCCTGGAAAAGGTCCTGGTGGTGGAGGAACTGGAGCCGTATCTGGAGGACGCGGTCAAGGCCATCGCCCAAGGCCGGGGCCTCACCCTGCCCATCCGGGGCAAGGACCTGGAGCTCTTTTCCCGGCTTTATGAATACCAGCCGGGTCTGGTGCGCCAAACCATCGCCCGTTATTTCGGGGTAACGGAGCAGACCCCGGCGGCGCCGCCGCGGCCGGAGGAGTTATTGGGCCGGCCCCTGCCGGACCGGCCTCCCAACCTCTGCCCCGGCTGCCCGCACCGGGCCACGTACTACGCGGTGAAGATCGCCCTTAAGGACCTGGGCGTGGAAGGCGTCTTCCCCACCGACATCGGCTGTTACACCCTGGGGCTGCTGCCGCCTTTGTCCATGGCCGATTTTCTCATCTGCATGGGCTCCAGCATCAGCACCGCGGCGGGCATCTCCCGGGCCACCGGCCAGAAAGTGGTGGCCTTCATCGGGGATTCCACCTTTTTCCACGCCGGCCTGCCGGCCCTGGCCAACGCGGTGCACAACCGGCACGATTTCCTGCTGGTCATTTTGGACAACGGCACCACCGCCATGACCGGCTCCCAGCCGCATCCGGGGGTGAGCCTGACCCCCCCGGGCTACCCCGGCGAACACGTGCCCATCAACCGGGTGGTCAAGGCCCTGGGGGTGGAGCAGCTCTGGGTGGTCAATCCCTTCCATTATAAGGAAGCCCTGGCGGCCACCAAGGAGGCCCTGAGCGCCGCAGGTCCGCGGGTGCTCATCTCCCAGTCGCCCTGCCACCTTTATGAGTCCCGGATTACCGGGAAGAAAAGGAAGGCCCGCTTCCAGGTCACCGGGGAATGCGGCGAGTGCCGCCAGTGCCTGGATTACTTCGGCTGCCCGGCCATGTACCTCAAACCCGGAGCCGAGGGCAAGCAGATGCTCATTGACCCGGAGGTCTGCACCGGCTGCGCCTTCTGCGTCCAGTGGTGCGACTGCATCCGGCCGGTGGGGAAGAAATAAATTATTTACCACCAAGACGCCAAGGACACCAAGACTCACCAAGAATTTTCCTTGGTGAATCCTTGGTGCTCTTGGCGCCTTGGTGGTGCAAAGATTTTTCGAGATCAAGTCATGGCTGACACCGAAAACCGAAAACCGAAAACCGAAAACCTGCGCATCTTCCTCACCGGCGTGGGCGGCCAGGGGACCCTGCTGGCCAGCCGGGTCCTGGGCGAGGCGGCCCTGGACGCGGGGCTTAACCCCCTGGTGAGCGAGACCCACGGCATGGCCCAGCGGGGCGGCATCGTGGTCTCCACCGTAGTCCTGGGGAATCTGAAAAGCCCCCTCATTTCGCCGGGGGAGGCCGACGTCCTCCTGGGCTTCGAGGCCCTGGAGACCTTCCGAGCTTTGGACCGCTGCCATGCCAATACCCTGGTGATCGCCAACGCCGCGGCCATCGTGCCCTACCCGGTGGCCATCGGCCAGGCGCAGTATCCCCCGGTGGACAAGATGTTTGAACTCATGGCGCCCCAGGTGGGCAGCCTGCTGGCCTTCGACGCCGGGGCCGCGGCCCGCCAGGCGGGCAGCGCCCTGGCGGTGAACATGGTGCTCCTGGGGGCCCTGGCGGCCACGGCGCGCCTGCCCTTTGCCGCCGAAGCGGTCCTGGAGGTGATCCGCTCCCGCACCAACCCCAGGTTCCTGGAGTCCAACCTGCGGGCCTTTGAACTGGGGGCGGCCGCGGCCCGGGAGGAGGGCAACTGGCGGCGGCGGTGATTGTCGTAGGGTGCGTCTTACGCACCAAAATTATGCTGTGCCCCGTATTTTAGAAATGGTGCGTAAGACGCACCCTACGAAAAGATTAACCGCGGGGTTGAAACTCCCTGTAAAATTCTTAAGTTAAAACGATGAAACCGGAGGCCTTTCCCCGGCGGCGTCGCGCCTGGTACCGGCAATTGCCCCATACCGCCGACCTGGCCTGGCGGATTCGGGGCGGCAGCCTCCCGGAGCTCTTTGAAAATGCGGCCGCCGCCCTGACGGCCACCATGACCGATCGGCGCTGGCTGCGGCGCCGGGAGAAGCGGCGGATTGAGGTGGAATCTCCCGACCGGGAAGCCTTGCTGGTTGACTGGCTCAACCGCCTGCTTTATCTTTTTGATGTGGAAGGCTTTTTGGGGCGGGACTTTCAAGTCGCTTCCCTGACCGACCAGCGTCTGGAGGCCGCCGCCTGGGGTGAGGTCTTCGACCCGGAGCGCCACCCGGAGAAGACCGCGGTCAAGGCCGCCACCTACCACCACCTGGAGATCGTGAAGCGGGCAGACGGCTGGCAGGCCACGGTGATTTTGGATTTGTAGGAATCACCATTAACAAGAAGGTGCCCCATGGAATTGCGCCATTATAAGTTTCCCCGGATCACTCTTGACCCTGAAAAGTGTTTTGGAAAACCATGCATCAGGGGCTTAAGGATGCCCTCGATTATGGTCATTTGTTGGCATTCTCTGGCAACACCGCACCTTCGGTAATTATTTTTAGGCTGCGAAATTGTCATCCTGACCAGTTGTTGAGACGCCTGACCGCAGTTTGGGATGAAGTTGCCGGGCCATTAACAGAAGGGGCCATTGTCATGCGGGAAGATGCAGCCTTGAGGGTGCGCAGACTGCCGATATTATCCTGATTGATTATAGTGGCCAGGATCAGTGGTCAGGAAAACTGCTCACTGCTCACTGCTCACTGCTCACTGACATGGACCAGGTAAAATTACGGCAAATCGACGACTACCGCTGGGAGATTCCCCGAGAGGGGAAGATGCGCACCCGGGGGCTGATCTTCGCCTCCAGGGAGATGATCCCCAAGATCACCGCGGATAAGAGCCTGGAGCAGGTGGCCAACGTCGCCACCCTGCCGGGCATCGTCGGCCCTTCCCTGGCCATGCCGGACATCCATTGGGGCTACGGCTTCCCCATCGGCGGAGTGGCGGCCTTCAGTCTTGCGGAAGGGGTGGTCTCCCCCGGCGGGGTGGGCTACGATATCAACTGCGGGGTGCGGCTGTTGCGCACCAATTTGCAAAAGCCCGCGGTGGACTGCTGCATCGAGGACCTGGTCAACGCCCTGTTTCGCAACATCCCTTCGGGGGTGGGCTCCCGGCGCAAGGATTTGAAGCTCACCATGCCCACCCTGAAAGAGGTGCTGCGCCAGGGGGCGGGCTGGGCGGTGAAGAACGGCTATGGCAGCCAGGCGGATTTGGACCACATCGAAGCGAACGGCCGGATTGACGGCGCCGACCCGGAGCAGGTCTCGGATTTCGCCCTGGACCGGGGCAAGGACCAGTTGGGCACCCTGGGTTCCGGCAACCACTTCGTGGAAGTGGGCTACGTCAAGGAGATTTTCGACGAGAAGCTGGCCGCGGCCCTGGGCCTGTTTCAGGATCAGGTGACGGCCATCGTCCACACCGGCTCCCGGGGTCTGGGGCACCAGGTGTGCGACGACTACATCAAGGTGATGCTCAAGGCCGCGGCCCACTACGGCATCGAGCTGCCGGACCGGCAACTCTGCTGCGCGCCCTTGACTTCGCCGGAGGCCAAGCGTTATCTGGCGGCCATGGCCGCGGCGGCCAATTTCGCCTTCGCCAACCGGCAGCTGATCACCCATTGGGTGCGGGAGTCCTTCGAGCAGGTCTTTAAGCTGGGACCCCGGGACCTGGGGTTGGAACTGGTTTACGACGTGGCCCATAACATCGCCAAGATCGAGACCCACGAGGTGGACGGCCGGAAGATGAAACTCTGCATCCACCGCAAAGGCGCCACTCGGGCCTTTCCGCCGGGCCACCCGGAGACCCCGGCGGCCTATAAAGAGTCGGGCCAGCCGGTGCTGATCCCCGGCGACATGGGGCGATATTCGTTCGTATTGGTGGGCACGGCCAAGGCCCTGACCGAGACCTTCGGCAGCGCCTGCCACGGGGCCGGCCGGGAGATGAGCCGGCACCAGGCGCTGAAAGTGGCCAAAGGGCGCCGTATTATCCAGGAGTTGGCCGAGAAGGGCATCGTCGTCCGGGGCGCCGGGCGGGCCACTATTGACGAAGAGATCTCCGAGGCTTATAAAGACGTGGCCGACGTGGTGGAGGTGGTCCACGGCGCCGGCCTCGCCCAAAAGGTGGC
>CAZOCQ010000092.1:0-11508 GCA_964578335.1 uncultured Desulfobacca sp. | reverse complement strand
GTAGCGGTCCATCACGGCGGCCGCCACGTTTTGGGCGTTGGCGCTGATCTCGGCCTCCGGGACCTCGTCAATGCCGAAGGGGTTGCCGGCGTAGCTGGTCAGTTTATCGGTGAAGATCGCCTCGGGTTTCAGGTCCGGGAAGGCCGCCTTGGTGAGGCGCGAGCAGCAGGCCATACCGCAGCCGTCCAGGATCAGCACCCGGTTGGCCCGCCGAATCAGGTCCCGCATGCCGCCGGACTTTTCCAACAGGCCCCCGTGGCAGATGCGCACCGCCCGGTCCGGCGCCAACCGGTGGCCGATGAGATTGGCGGCCCGGCGGGCGGTCTCCCCTTTCAGGCACATGCCTTCACAGCAGAGAATGGCATCCTTGGGAGGCCCAGCGGACTGCCGCCGGGCGTATTCCAGGCCGGCGGCGCAGGCCTTATTGGACAACCTGATTTGCAGGGTGTCAGCCATGATCTTGTTCTCCTTAGGATAAGGTTTTAAGGGTGGAGAACCGGAAGCGCTTCAGGTTTGCCTGGTATGACGAAACAGCCGCAGGAAAAGTTACAGGACCTGACCGGAGGACCGGAGGGTTGACCGGCGCTTTTCTTCCATGATGGCTTTGAGCTGTTTCCGGGCCCGGTGCAGCCGGACTTTGAGGTTCTCCAGGGAAATTCCTAACAGGTCGGCGGCCTCCCGGTAACTTTCCTGTTTGATGTCGCACAAAAAGATCACCTGGCGCTGAGGTTCCGGCAAGAGCTTGATCAGTTCTTGCACCCATAGGGTCAACTGGTATTGTTCAATCTGTTGTTCCAGAGAGCCTTCTCCGGGCCATTCCCCGGCCGGGTTGTCATCATAGGAAAGCGGATTCCTTCTGGCGGTGCGAAAATAATCCTGACAGAGATTGGCGGCGATGCGGAAGATCCAGGAAGATAACTTTTCCGGGTCTCTGACTGTGGCTAAGCTCTGGAGCACCCGGAGAAAGGTTTCTTGCATCAGATCGTCGGCGGCCCAGCGGTTTGGCACCCTGGACAGGATGAACTTGCGGACGCGGTCGTGGTACTGCTCATAGACCTCGTAGAAGTCCACGCCTCAATCTCCCTGGGGTTTGTCCCAGCATGGCCGGCCCACTTCCTTCAGGGCGGCCAGGACGTCTTCTTCCTCCAGGTGCATGGTCTTGCGGACGTGATTGCCCATCAGCATGCTGAGGCTGTTCTTGATCTTGTTGGCGATCTCCATGGCCTTCAGGATGTCGGCCGGATCAAGGCCCTGCTTTTCGGCCTGCTGAAAATAATAGGTAAAGCAGGGCAGGCAGTTGGCGGCCATGGAGGCCCCCAGGCTGACCAACAACTCCGTCTTTTGATCCATGGGTTTTCTCCTTGCAAGGGTGGGTATTAAGGTATGACGGGGCAGGCAGGGAAAAGTTACAAGGATTATCCCTTTCTAATGGGGAGAAGCGTAATCGCCCATTATCAGAGGGGTTCGAGGTTCCGCCGATACTGCATGGCCAGTATCAACTCCGCCACCTTTTCGGGCTCATCCATTTGCACGTAATGGCGCGCCCCCGGCAAAAGAAACAGGTCCGAGGTGCGCCAGCTGGCGGATCACCTCATCTAATTCGGCCGTTTGCTGGGCGGCGGTATAGGCATAATCGCCGGGTTTGTCGGAGGCGCCCCAGCCCAGGAAATCGAAAGTGATTAAGCGGCGGGAAGAGAGGTGCGGCAGCAGGCGGTCGTAAAGGTGCAGATTATCCGGGAAGCCGTGCAGCAAGATAGTCGCCGGCTCCGTTCCGGGATACTCCCGGACGTAAATGCGGTGCCGGTTCCGTATGAGTACGTGGCGCTCCCGGTATGGCATTACTCCTCCCCGGCCAACACCAGGTTGACGTGGCGGCGGCGGATGTCCACGTGGGCCACCTTGACCGTCACCGGGTCCCCCAGGGCGAAGCTGCTGCCGGTCTTGCGGCCGGTGAGGCGCATGCGCACCTCATCGAAACGGTAGTAGTCGTTGGGCAGGTCCACCAGGCGCACCAGGCCCTCGGCGAAAATTTCATCCAGAGCGACAAAAAAGCCGAAGGCGTTGACCCCGGTGATGCGGCCGGCAAAGGTTTCGCCCACCCGGTGGTAGAGGCAGCGCACTTGCATGCGGGCCAGCATCTCCCGCTCGGCCTCGATGCCCAGGCGCTCCCGCTTGTTCAGGTGGTGGGCCTCGGCCTCCAGGTCGTCGGGGTCCAGGGAGAGGGGCGGCGGCCGGCGGGCCAGTTTGGCCAGCAGCAGCCGGTGCACCAGCAGGTCCGGGTAGCGCCGGATGGGGGAGGTGAAGTGGGTGTACCATTCAGTGGCCAGGCCGTAATGGCCCAGGGCCTCGCCGGCGTAGCGGGCCTGCTTCAGGGAGCGCAGCAGCATCAGCTGCACCATGGGGGCCAGCGGCGTCTGCTGCACCTCTTCCAGGAAACCCTTGAGCACCCGGGGGTCGCGGTGGGCCTCCTTGGGCAGGATGAATCCCAGGCTTTTCAGGAAGCTGCGGAACGCGGTCATCTTGGCGGCGTCGGGGCGTTCGTGGACCCGCAGCAGGGAAGGCTCCCCCAGGAAAAGGGCCACCGCCTCGTTGGCGGCGATCATGAACTCCTCGATGATCTGGTGGGAAAGCAGCGAGTCCACTCGCTTGATGTCCACCGGCCAGCCCCGGTCGTCCAGGATCACTTCGGCTTCGGGGATGCTCAGCAGCAGGCTGCCCCGCTCGCCGCGCCGGTCCCGCAGCAGGGTGCGCAACTCTTCCATCCAGCCCAGCATCTTGAGGAAAGGCCGGTATTGCTGCCGCAGGGCCCGGTCTTTTTCGGTCAACAGGCGATGCACCAGGAGGTAGGTGAGACGGGCGTGGTTGCGCACCACGGTTCGGGCGAATTCGTAGCGTTTCAGGCGGCCCCGGCGGTCGTAGTCCAGGATGACCGCCACCGCCAGGCGGTCCACGTAGGGCCTGAGGCTGCAAATATCGGTGGACAGGCGCTCCGGCAGCATGTGCACCGCCCGCTGGGGGAAATAGACGCTGTTGCCCCGAAGCCGCGCCTCCCGGTCCAGGGCCAAGCCCGGGGCCACGTAATGGCTGACGTCGGCGATGGCCACGTACAGGGTGAAGGCGCCGCCGGGCTTCTTGACCACGCAGACGCCGTCGTCGAAGTCCCGGGCGCTTTCGCCGTCAATGGTCACCAGGGGCAACTGCCGCAGGTCCAGGCGGTCCTTCAGGACCCGGGAAGTGAGATCCAGAGGCACTTTCTCAGCTTCGGCCAGCACCTCCGGGGGAAACTCATCCGGCAGGCCGTATTTCAGGATGACCAGCCGGGTCTGGACCGCGGCGTCTTCCACTGAACCCAGGACCTCGATGACCGCGCCCTGGGGGTTGAGGTGGGCCGTGGGGTAGTGGGTCACCGCGGCCCGCACCATGTCCCCGGGGACGGCGCCGCCCAACTGCTCGGCGGGAATGATGAGGTTGAAGAGGAGATGCTCGTCTTCGGGCTGCACGTAATAAGTCTGGTCCGCTTCACACAGGAGGCCCAGGACTTCTTTCTGGCGGCGCTCCAGGACGCGGATCACCCGGCCTTCCCGGCGGCGGCCCCGGCGCCCTTCGATCCGCACCACCACCCGGTCCCCGTGCCAGGCCTCCTTCAGGTTCACCGCGGTGAGGTAGATGTCCTGGCCGCCGCTCTCCGGGGTGACGAAGCCGAAGCCTTCGGGGTGCACCGAGAGTTCCCCGTGCACCAGGTTCATCTTTTCGGGCAGGCCGTAGCGGCCGCCCTTTAAAGAGACCAGCCGGCCCTGGCTCACCAGTTGCTCCACCACGGCCTGGATGGCCGGGGCGCGCTCCGGGCCGGCCTGCATCAGCTTGAGCAACTCCTCCGGCAACAGCGGCCGGGCTGCCGCTTCAAAGGCCCGCATGACCTGGGTCTCCGGCGCAGGCCGGCGTTTTTTACGCCTTCTCCGTTCCATGCTGCTCCTTTACTCCTTAGTCCACAAGAAGAGGCCGGTTTCATTGTCCAGAGCACGCTGGAAGACCTTATCGGACTGGTTCTCCTGAATCACAAATTCACAGGCAAACACCGGGGCGCCGGAGGCCAGGTGGCCGCCGAAGGCCCGGCCCTCCTCGTCGCCCAAAGTGACGTGGGCGTGGACCATGGGTTGGCCGTCCTTCAGGGAGATGTTGCCGATCAGGCTCAAAATCTCCAGGGGTCGGTCCAGCTCGAGGAACATATACTTCTGAATGTCCTGTTTGTAGTAGCCCACCCGGGCCCTGGTCACCGCCCCGATGGCCCGGACCTCCCCCAGGGTGATGTTATGCCGCCGGCACTGCTCCTCCAGGGCCTCCAGCAGGTCGGCGCCCTTGGCCAGGCGTCCCATGATCTTGCGGCCGGGGGTTAGCGAGGCATTCATAGATTGGACTCCTTCATGGTTTAATGGTTTTTGCGAAGCCACCGAGGGCACAGGCGTCCCGCCTGTCCCGACGCAGGCTAAAGCCTGCGGCTACAAAAAAACCCTTGGAGCGCATTTCTCTTGCAATGGCCGGATTATATCATTTCCCGGCAAAGACGAACCTGATATTCGCCCTTTTGTCAAAGATTTGCCCATCCGGGCGGCTTCGCCAACCGGCAAAAAGATCAGGGGGGATTTTCGTCCCCCCTGGCGTTTGGCGGTTATTAAGGTTTGGCCGCCAGGATTACCGGCGCCGGCCCTCGGCTTATTCCATCAGCAGTTCATTGATAGCGTTCAGGGCCGAAGTGGCAAAGAAGGAAGGCACATAGGTCTCCATGTAGATCAGGATACCGTCGTTGCCGTGGCCGGTATAATCCCGGGTGGTTTTGCCGAACTGCCAGTAGGCGGTCAGCCCCGTTTCGTTCCCGGCCAGGCTCCGGCGCATGTTGGCCTGGATTTCGGCCTGGGAGAGGGCCCGGCTCCAGAGGCGCAGTTCGGTCATGTCCCAGCGGCCGTAGGCCCCGGCGTAGAAGTTGCCCGAGCCGGTGTTGATATTGCCGGTGGCCGGCCCTTCGGCGATGAGCTGGCCGTTTTTATAGAGTTTGAAGTTATTGCCTCCCGCCCCGGCGTCATAGGTGAAGGCCAGATGAGTCCAGTCGTTGTCCGGCACTATTCCTATGGGATTCCAGGGGCCGGCAGCCAGGGTGAACCAGCCGTTCTGAGTGCCGATCTCCGCCACCGCCTGACGCTTAACGCCGTCCCCATAGTCATAGGTTCCCAGGGTGTAGGCCTTGTCAAATGAACTGTTGCTGATAAAGGGGATGGCATTGTAAAGGACCTTACAGAAGATGTATTTCTTGACGTCCGTGAAGCCCGTGGTCTTGCCGCCGGTATAGGGTTTGACCCAGACTTCGCCGGTCATCTGGGAGGTGAAATTCAACCAGTCGGCGCCGGCCACCTCCATGCAGTCGAACCTGGCCGCGTCATTGTCCGAGTAAGTATGGAGGGCCTGATTGCTGGCGGTGGGCGCCGGCGCCGGGCCGAAACGCCGGTAAAAGATATCCCGGTCGCCCCAGCCGTAGGCATTGGTGACGTAACCCAGGGGCACGGTGAAGTGTTTGGCGTCACCCGGCCCCAGGGCCATCTGGACGCCGGTGTCGCCGCCAAAATCGGCCACGAAGGGCATCAGCACCACCGGGTTGGTGAAGCTGGCGCCGCCATCGCTGGAATGGCGGTAGGTGTACCACCAGAAGACATGGACCTTGGCGCCGTTGGCCGGGTCCACCGCCAGGTTGGGCCACCAGGCCCCGGTCCCCATCTCTTGCACAGGCTGGAAACCCGCGCCGCTATCGGCGGAGCGCCGCAGATAGACGATGCCGCCGGCGTTCAAAATCACGTAAACATAACCCCCGTTGGCCGCGATCGCTTCCTGACCTAATTGCATGTTGCCGAGAATCTCGGTCTGGTTTTGGGCCATTTTTTGGGGGGCGCCGAAGGTCAGGCCCTGGTCGGTGGAGCGGCGGAGGTAAAGGGCTATCGTACTGAGAGAATCGTAATAGCCGTCGTTCTGGGTCCAGATGACATAGACGTTATCGCCGTCCAGCGCCACGTTAGGCGAGTAGGAGGCCCCCTGGATATTGTAGGTCAGATAACGTCCGCCGGTGCTGGGGTGAGTGGAGGGGGTGGTCATCAGGCTGGAAGCAAAGGTGGCCCCGCCGTTCAGAGAAGCGGCGCAATAGAGACCGGTATTCCACATGACATCATACCCTGTCTCGAAGTCCTGCCGGTAAAGCACATAGATCCGGTCGCCCTGCCGTATCAGGTCGCCCACATCCACACTGAGATACCGGTGACCGCTATTGGCGACCTCGGTATAAGTAAAGTTTTCCCCGCCGTCCCCGGAGTTAACCGACCCCAGGGTCCGCCAGGCGCCGTCGAAGGCCTGGAACTGGAAGGCGATGGTGACCTTCCCCTGGCTGGCAGCGATACGGGTGGGGCCGATCCACCACCAACCGTCCGCGGCCGGGGCCAGTTGTCGGGCGTCCTCAAATGAGGCGCCGTTGTCGGTGGAGCGGCGGTACATCAAAGTGCAGGTCGGATAACCGGGATGATAAGCGGCATAGGCTATGTGAACTCTATCCCCGTCCACCGCCAGGTATTTCCAGCCGCGTTCCACGGTGGAATAACTCCCGCCCGGGTTAGTGTCATATAACAAAATCTTAGGCTGCCAGGACTGGCCGCCATCGGTGGAGCGCCGGTAATAGAGCCGCCAACTGGCGCCGTCGCTGGTCCAATAGGTGACGTGCACCGTGTTCCCCACCACCTCGATCTCTTGACAACGTTCATTCCAGGTTTCCCCCGCCGGTTCGTCGCCGGAGAGGTTGAGGGTCCAGGTGGAGAGATTGGGGTTGCGGGCCGCGGCCGGGCCGGCCAACAGCAGCAAGGCCCCAAAGACAATTATTCCCATCATTACCAATGCCTTTGATTTCGAGAGCATACAGACCTCCAGAAAGTTGGGGGAAGCTGGCCAGTCCCCGCTTCTGCGGGCATGATAGCGGATAATTTTAATGCTTACAAGAAAATTATATACAATTTTATATATGGATCAGTGAGTAAATAGGGTGGCCCAACGCAGGGGAAAAGTCAGGTGAGGGGGAGGTTTTTTTAAGGAAAGCTGGGGGTTAAGGGCCACGGCCCCTAACCCCCTTTTAGGGAAAGGACTTAGGTTAACCCAGGATCGCCTTCAGGTCCGCGTCCGGAGTGGAGATGGGCATGATGTTGAAGTTCTTCACCAGCACGTCCAGGACGTTGGGGGTGATGAAGGCCGGGAGGCTCGGCCCCAGGCGGATGTTCTTGATCCCCAGGTAGAGCAGGGAAAGCAGGATGGCCACCGCCTTCTGTTCGTACCAGGAGCAGATGATGGACAGGGGCAGGTCGTTGACCCCCACCCCGAAGGCCTCGGCCAGGGCCACGGCGATCTGCACCGCCGAATAGGCGTCGTTGCACTGGCCGATGTCCAAAAGCCGCGGAATGCCGCCGATATCGCCCAGTTCCTTGTCAAAGAAGCGGAATTTGCCGCAGGCCAGGGTCAGGACGATGCAGTCGTTCGGGACTTTCTCCACGAACTCGGTGTAGTAGTTGCGGGTGGGCTTGGCCCCGTCGCAGCCGCCCACCAGGAAGAAGTGGCGGATTGCCTTGTTCTTGACGGCTTCGATGACCGTCCCGGCCACCCCCAGCACCGTGGTGCGGGCAAAGCCGCTGTTGACGAACTTGCCGTTGCTGTCTTCGGCAAAACCGGGCAGGGCCAGGGCCTTGTCGATCACCGCCTTAAAGTTGTGGTCCGGGATGTGCTTGATCCCCGGCCAGCCCACCAGCCCGGTGGTGAAGAGGTTGTCGGCATAGACTTCCGCCGGCCGCTGCAAACAGTTGGTGGTCATCAGGATGGCCCCGGGAAACTGGGCGAATTCCTTGGCCTGGTTCTGCCAGGCGGTGCCGAAGTGCCCGTAAAAATGGGGATAGGCCTTCAGCTTGGGATAGCCGTGGCAGGGCAGCATCTCGCCGTGGGTGTAAACATAGATGCCCTGGCCGGCGCTCTGCTTCAGGATCTCCTCCAGATCCAGGAGGTCGTGGCCCGAGACCAGGATGGCCTTGCCCTTCTTGTGGCCCAGGGGGACCTTGGTGGGCACCGGGTGGCCGTACCGCCCGGTGTTGCCGGCGTCCAGCAGCTCCATGGCCCGCAGGTTGATCTCGCCGCACTTAAGGACCAGGGGAATCATATCGGCGACACTTTGGCCCTGGGCCGCGGTGGCCGCCAGACCCTCGTGGATAAAGGCGTAAACCTTGTCGTCCTCCTGGCCCAGGATCTGGGCGTGGTCGGCGTAGGCGGAGACTCCCTTAATCCCGAACAGCAGGGTGTGTTTTAGAGAAAGGACGTCGGGATTGTCCGCCGGGTAGGATTTCAACCCCACCGCCTCGGCCTGCTGCACCATGGCCTCCTTGTCGGCTCCCGGCGTAAAAGTGGCCGGACCCTCAGGGAAATCGGCCTGGCCGCCGGCGGCCTTGACCCCTTCCTTCAGAAAGTCCCGCCACTTGACCCCTTCCTGGATCAATTTGACGAACCTGGCGGGATCGAAATCCACGTTGGTCAGGGTGGAAAAGGCCGCCTTTACGGTGAAGACATTGACTTCCCGGTTGTTGATGCCCACCGCCCGGGCCGCCACCGCCGCCTGAGACAGTCCTTGCAGGGTATAGATTAACAGGTCTTGCAGGGCCGCCACTTCCGGGTTCTTGCCGCAGACACCCTGTACGGTGCAGGCCACGCCCTTGGCCGCTTGCTCACATTGATAACAAAACATATTCTTCCTCCCTTAAAATATTTGCTGACTTATTCGAGGTTTTAGGTTTCGATGATTGCAATCTAATCCACTCCCCCCACCCCGGCCTTGACTTAAGACAAAAACCAGAATTTTTTCGGGCCTTGGGAAAAATTTTTCGCCTGATAAGAAAGTTCCAGGATAGCCGCGGCGCCTGGGATTGGGAAAAACCACATTTTCACTAGATTAAGCACCAAATCTGCAATGGCAATCCTTATTATACCAAGTTGCGGTCAAAGAGATAATAAACCTGGAGCCGCCGGCTTTGCCGTGAAAGTGTAGGACAGCCGCCCCCGGCTGTCCGGACAGGCGAGGGCGCCTGTCCTACATTTACTCGTTTGACGGCAACTTGGTATTAGATAATTTTATGGAATCGGGAAGGCCAGGGTCGAACTCCCCGGTTATTGACTTTTTCTGAGCATAAGTTCATAATGTTGGTCACAATCAAAATATTCTCCTTGGGGCGCGGTTCCGCCCTCCAATTCCTTGAAGATATGGCGGTACTACGGATTCAGCGCGAGTTGACCTGCCTCTTCCGGAGAGGCCCTCGATAATTTTTTTAGGGAGCCGGGTCGCCGGTTGCGTTTAATCGCGGGTGCGATATAATTGTGAAGAGATTCACACCCGCGGAGGATTTCCAGTGAGTTTCCTGATCGCCATGGCCGGAAAGGGCGGCACCGGCAAGACCACCACCGCCGGCCTGTTGCTGCGCTATCTGGTGGAACGCGGCAAGACCCCGGTGTTGGCGGTGGACGCCGACGCCAACAGCAATTTTAACGAGGTTCTCGGCCTTGAGGTGGAGATGACGGTGGGCCAGGCCCGGGAGGAGATGAAAAAGGGCGGCGGCCTGGTGGATATCACCAAGGACCAGCTCATCGAAATGCGCATCAACCAGGCCCTGGTGGAGGCCGAAGGCTTTGATCTTCTCAGCATGGGCCAGCCGGAAGGCCCCGGCTGTTACTGCGCCGCCAACCATATGGTGGCCCGCTTCATGGACATCCTCTCCAAGAACTATCCCTACATCCTGATGGACAACGAGGCCGGCATGGAACACATGAGCCGGCTCACCACCCATGCGGTGGACCTGCTGGTGCTGGTCACCGACCCCTCCTGGCGAGGGATTCAGGCGGCTGCCCGGCTCAAGGACCTGGCCCAGGCCTTGAAAATCGTGGTGGGGCGGGCCGTGCTCATCGTCAACCGGGTCGGCAACGGTCTGAGCGACCGAGCGGCCACGGAGATTAGCTCCCAAGGTCTGGAACTGGCCGGCCTCATCCCCGAAGATCCCCTCATTGCCGCCTTCGACAGCCAGGGAAAACCCACCTATCGGCTTCCTGGCGATTCCCCAGCATTACAAGGAGCTTATGAAATCTTTGCCAAACTGATCCCTTGAAAGCGCGTAAGCGCGGGCTGTAACGTTATTTTTTACTTGACAGGTTGACCAATTAATTATTATTTTCACAATGTTTATACCTCCGCGGGTTTAAATAAAGTTAACATGCCGGCAATTCCGGAAAAATTAAGGAGGGAACTACCTTGGCCTTCGAGATTCCCAAGCAAATTTACTCGGGCGCGATCAAAACCGTAACCATTGGCACAGGCGATAAAGCCATTACCTTGGGAGGCGAGACCTCCTACCCCTTCTATGTCTTCGAAGGGGCTATGCCCCACAAACCCCGGATTGCCATGGAGGTGTGGGATAAGGATCCGGGAGAAGAGTGGGCTGCTCCCGCGTATGAGGCCATCAAAGACGTGGCCGGCGACCCGGTGGCTTGGGCCCAGAAATGCGTCAAGGACTTTGGAGCCGAAGCCGTTGCCCTGATCTTGAACAGCACCGACCCCAACGGCGACGATGCCTCCCCCGAGTCGGCGGCGGCCACTGCCAAAAAGGTGGCGGCGGCCATCGACGTGCCCCTCATCGTCTTCGGCACCAGCAACATTGATAAGGATGCCGAAGTGCTGCCCGCGGTGGCGGAAGCCTGCGCCGACAAGCCCATCGTCATCGGTCCGGTGCAGGACAAGAACTACAAGAAGATCGGCGCCGCGGCCCTGGCCTATGGCCACACGGTCATCGCCAACTCCCCCATCGACGTCAACCTGGCCAAGCAGTTGAACATCCTGTTGGGCCAGTTGGGCGTTAAAGACAGCCACATCCTGGTAGATCCCACCACCGGCGGTTTGGGTTACGGCATGGAGTACACCTACTCCGTCATGGAGCGGGACCGCATGGCGGCCCTCACCCAGGAAGATGACAAGCTGCAGCTCCCCATTATCAACTATGTCGGCCAAGAAGTCTGGAAGGTCAAAGAATGTAAACAGACCAATGAAGAAGCGCCGCAACTGGGCGACCAGACCAAGCGGGGCATTCTCATGGAAGCCATCACCGCCGTGGACCTGCTGCTGGCCGGAGGCGACCTGCTCATCATGCGCCATCCGGAAGCGGTGAAACTTGTCAAATCCATTATCCAGGAACTGGCTGGCTAAGGCCCGCGGCTGCCCTGGAACAGAACCATTACCTGACCCGGAGCCCAGCCCTCATCAACTTCGCTGGACTTGGACCACTCACCCGGGGTGGGGCTCTCTTCCATGAGGGGCCATGAAGGTCGCCTCTTTAAAGTAAGAAACTGGAGGAAAATTTAATGGCTGAGTTAGATTTGGAAAAACTATCCATGGATCCGGCGGCGCAGGAGTTG
>CAZOCQ010000091.1:0-11565 GCA_964578335.1 uncultured Desulfobacca sp. | reverse complement strand
AATTCCACCCGGCCCCAGGCCCCCAGTTTGTCGCCCACGATGACCACGGCTCCCAGGAGTTCCGGCGCCTGGGCGGCCCAGTCCAGGGCCGCGGCGATGCTCCCGGCGTCCTGGACCAGGTTGCCCAGGGCGGTGGCCGCGGCGTCCGCCAGGGCGGCGCTCGGGGCCAGGACGCAGGCGGCGTCGGCCCGGCCGAAGCTCAGGGAATGGCCCACGGTGCCCGAGGAGGTGCAGACCCCCAAAGGACTCATCTCCGGGTCGATCTTCAGCCCCACCCGGTGGCTCAAGGGGGACCGGCCGGCAAACAGAGATATCGTGGCCGGTGAGGCCACCTTGAGGTAGAGGTCGCCGCCGTTCTCCACGATAATCTCTGCACTCAGGGCATCCAGGGCCCAGCCCACCCGTTCCGCCAGGGCCCCGGCCACCGCGGCCATGGGGCCGACTCCGGTCTTTTGGGCCGCCCCGATCATCTCCCGCACCACCGGCGGGGCGAAGGGGTCCTCCGGCCAGGGGGACAGGGCCGGCAGAAAACCGGGGTGGGCGGCGATATAGGCCTCCAACTGGCGGCGTTCCTGGAGCACCGCCTGGCGGATCTCCCGGGTCAAATCCCGCTCGGCCAGGACCCAGAGATCAGTCTCCCTGACGGCCACCCGGAAGCCCACCAGGCCCGGCCGGGCCATGCGGGTGCGATAGGTGCGGGGCTCGTAGTTCATAGCTTTCAGCTTTCAGCTTTTAGCTTTCAGCAAAATCCATGGGCAAAGATTCAATCAACCCTGAGGAGTTATACCAAATATGAGCCTCATCTGGCATTAACTGACCGCTTGCGGCTGAAAGCCGATAGCTATCACCCCTTCAGAGTAATCAACGCCACCCCGGCGCACATCAGAGTGGCGGCCGCCAGGCGGGGCAGGATGGGGCGTTCCTGCAGCCACATGCCGCCCAGGGCGACGCTGATGAGCAGGCTGAGGCGCTTGACCGACACCAAATATGTAATGGGCGCCAGTTTGACGCCGCCGGCCAGGCTGAGGGTGCTGAGGGCGAAGCAGCAGCCCGCGGCCAGCCACCAGCCGGATTGGTTGAGGAGCGGCCAGGTGCGGGCGCGGCTTAAGGGATAGCCGGTGAGCAGCAGCCCGGTGAAGGTCAAGGGATAGGCCACCCCGAAGAAGGCCGGGTCGGAGTGGAGGATGGCCAGCTTGAAGAGGGCCGCGGTCATGGAGTAGAGGGCCGCCACCGCCAGCATCAGCTTCGCCCCCAACTCCCGAGCCAGGGCCTGGAAGGGGGCCCAGAGCCCCCGGAGGCCGGTTCCCAGGCCCAGAAAATAGCTCCCTGAAGCCACCAGGCAGGTCCCCAGAATGCCCCAGCGGTTGAGGCCCTCTCCCAGGATCAGCCAGCCGGTGAAGATCAGGAAGACCGGGGTGAAGGCCAGCAAGGGCACGCACAGGGAGAGGTGGCAGAGCTTCAGGGAGCGCATGTACAGGAGCATGGCCGCGATTTCCAGGGGCAGCATGGCGGCCACGATGAGAAAGAAGGAAAGACTCAGATGCGGAGGATTGACGAACCAGGCGGCAGCCGCCAGAAAGGGGACGGCCCCCAACAGCCGCACCAGGGCCATGCCGTAGGGCGGCAGATGCGAGAAATAACGCTTGGTCAGCACGTCGGCGCCGGAATCCCCCAAGGCCGCGGCCAGGCCCAGCAGTAGCCATAAACCTGCTCCCACATCTGCTCCTTAGAAAAAATATTTACTACCAAGGCGCCAAGGAAGGGGTTAGGGGTTAGGGGTTAGGGATCAGGAAAGACCCTCTTTCCTGACCCCTAATCCCTAATCCCTAATCCCTATCCCCTGATTTTATTGCTCAGGGCCACGAACTCGGCCAGGCTTAGGGTTTCGCCCCGGCGTCGGGGGTCAAGGCCCAGGTCCGAAAAAATTTGGCGCAACTGCTCCGGGGTCAGCCCGAAGGCCGCGGCCCGGGCCGCCAGGGTGTTGTTCAGGGTCTTGCGGCGCTGGCCGAAGGCGGCCTTCACCACCCGGGCCAGCAGTTCCGGGTCTTGGGCCGAGGGCGAGACCGCGGCGGGCGTCAGGCCCAGGACCACCGAATCCACCTGGGGCGGCGGGTAGAAGTTGGCCGGCCCCAGGGAGAAGAGACGCCGCACGGCGAAATGATAAGCCAGCAGCACCGAGAGGATGCCGTAGTCCTTGGTCCCCGGCGGGGCCAACAGCCGCGCCCCCACCTCCTGCTGCATCATCAGCACCGCCCGGCTGACCGCCTCCTTTTCCTCTATCAACTTGAAGAGCAGGGGCGAAGTGATCTGGTAGGGCAGATTGCCCACCAGCGCCAGGGGCCGGCCCGCTTCCCGGCGGAGAGCTGGAAAATCGAAGCGGAGCACGTCCTGACAACGCACCTCCACCTCCGGGGTTTCCGGGAAGAGGTCTTCCTGAAGGAAACGGGCCAGGGCCGGGTCCCTTTCTATAGCCACCACCCGCCGGGCTGCCGGGGCCAGGAAGACTGTCAGGGCCCCCAGGCCGGCGCCGATCTCCACCACGGTGTCGTCGGGGCCGAGCTCCAGGGCCGCCACGATGCGCCGGGCCTGGTGGGGGTGGAGCAGAAAGTGTTGGCCCAGAGTCTTCCTAGGTCTCAGACCCAGGCGCTGGAGGATGGTTTTGGGAGAGGTTGAGGACACCGGCGGCCCTTTGCGCCTTGAGGCGGCGATAGCGTTTGATGATCCACAGGGTCAGGAAATAGGCGGCGACGGCCGGCGGCAAGGCGATGATGACGCCCCCCGCCTGCAGGGCCAGGCCCCCCCGCCACAGCAAGTCCAAGGTGTTGGCGAAGGTGTAAGTGTCGGGCAACTGCAAGGGCGCCCCCGGGTACAGCAGGAACTGCCCCAACTTGTAGGACGCCAGGTAAAGGGGCGGGATGGTGAGGGGGTTGCATACCTGGATGCCCAGAAAGGCGGTGACCGGAGAAATTCGCAGCAGGGGCGCCAGGGTCAGTACGGTCACGGTGTGAAAGGGCACCGTGGGGGTGACGCCCACGAAGATCCCTAAGGCCATACCCCAGGCCAGCTTCCGGGGATCATCCTGGAGGCGCAAAAATTTCAGCCAATGATAGCGCAGGAAGCGTTTGAAGGACATTATTCTTCCCGCAGCAGGCGGCGCAGGACCTTGCCCACCAGACTCTTGGGGAGTTCGGGGCGAAATTCGATAATCTTCGGCACCTTGTAGATGGCCAGCTCCTGCTTACAAAACTCTTGGATGTCCTGGACGCTCAGTTCCCGGCCGTCCCGGGGCACGATGACCGCCTTGACCACCTCCCCCCGGTAGTCGTCCGGCGCCCCGAAGGCCACCGCCTCCTGCACCCCCGGAAACCGGTAGAGCACCTCCTCCACCTCCCGGGGATAGATATTGTAACCCCCGGAGATGATCAAATCCTTCTTGCGCTCCACGATATAAAAATAACCGTCCTCGTCCCGCCGGGCCAGGTCGCCGGTGAAGAGCCAGCCGTCCCGCAGCACCGCGGCGGTCTCTTCGGGGTTTTGCCAGTAGCCCTGCATCACCTGGGGACCCTTAATGGCCAGTTCGCCGACTTCGCCGGCGGGCAGCTCTTTAGTGCCGGTCTCCTGGTCCATCACCTTCGCCCGGGTGCCGGGGAGCGGCATCCCCATGCTGCCCAGGGGCCGTTTGCCCCGGACGGGGTTGAAGTGGGTCACCGGCGCGGTTTCGGTGAGGCCGTAACCCTCCATGATGCGGCAGCCGCTGATGGCCTCGAAGCGGTCCCGCACCTCCACCGGCAGGGGGGCCGAGCCGCTGATGGCGGCCCAGAGGGCGGAGAGATCGAGCTGCGGCAGCCGGGGATCGTTGATCAGGGCCACAAACAGGGTGGGCACCCCCGGCAGCATGGTGGGCCGGTATTTCTTCAGCATCTTGATGAAGGCGTTGATTTCGAAGCGGGGCTGGATGATGATCTGGGCCCCCTGGGACATGGGCCAGTTGAGGCAGGCGGTGAGGCCGAAGGAATGGGCAAAGGGCAGCAGGCCCACCAGCCGCTCTTCCCCGAAGCGCACCTGGGGCAGCCAGGCGTTGATCTGGGCCACGTTGACCATGAGGTTGCCGTGGGAGAGCCTGGCGGCCTTGGGGGTTCCGGTGGTGCCGCCGGTATAGAGCAGGACCGCCAGGTCCTCGACTACGGGGACAGGCTTGTCCGTGAGCGGGGGCGCCTGCAACATCCCCCGCCAGGCATAGCGGCCCGGGCCCGGTCGGAACCCCAAAGCCAGACCCTGACGCCGGGCCTTCAGGGGGTAGAGCCAGTTCAGGGGCCAGGGGAGGGCGTCGCTGAGGCCGGTGACGATGAGGTGAGTCAGGCCCAGGCTATTGGCGGCTTCCTCCACCTTGGGCAGCAGGTGGTCCAACACCACCAGGCGCCGGACGCCGGCATCGCTGAGCTGGTGGGCGATTTCCTTGGAGGTGAGGAGGGGATTCAAGGGGGCCGCCACGGCGCCCAGGCGCAGGGCGGCGTGGTAGGCCATGACGAACTGGGGGCAGTTGGGCAGCAGCAGCCCCAGACGCTCACCCGCGGCCAGGTCCTGCTGCTGGAAGGCCCGGGCCAGCCGGGCCGCCTGATCGGAAAGCTGTTGGTAGGTATAGACCCGGCCGAAGAAGACCAGGGCCGGGGCCTGAGGGGTTTGGGCGGCGGCGTTGAGCAACAGCCAGGGCACGGCAACCGTGGGCGGCTCCACGTGGAGAGGCACGCCCGGATCGTAATTTTGGGCCCAAGGGGGAGTCATGGCCGCAGGTCCAAAGAAAGCGTCAGCGCTCGGCTTAAGGACAAGGTCGATCTGACTCGAAAAGTAGTTCTGTAGTTCTGTGGCGGGAAAGCGCAGCGCATCCCGCCATGAGCCTATGACTGCGCCGCCGCCGGCGGCGGCGTTACATTATTATATTAACCGGCTGGGCCGCAGGCCCTGGAGCGACTGTCCTGGAAGCTAAGAGCTGAAACCCGAAAGCCATTCAATGGGGGTTGGAGCCTCCGCCGCCGCACTGGCTGCAGGAGCAGCCCTCATGCCCGGCCAGGTCCTCCGGGGTGCTCTCCCGCACCTGACGCACCGTGAAAGAGACCTCCAGGGCTTTGCCGGCCAGGGGGTGGTTGAAGTCGATGACCACCAGGTCGTCCTTAATTTCCTGCACGATGAAATAGACCACGTGGCCTTCATCGTTTTCCGTCTCAAACACCTGCCCCGGACGGAGTTCCAGGTCCGGGGCGAAATCCGTGCGGGGCACTTCCATGACCAGTTCCAGGTCGAAATCGCCATAGGCTTCATCCGGCTTCAGGTGGACCTTTTTCTGGTCGCCGGGCTCCAGCCCCAGCATGGCTTCTTCCAGGCCCGGCGGCATCGCCCCCCACCCCAGACAGAAGGAAATCTCTTCGGGCTCGCCGTTGGGCGGGTAGGTTTCCTGTTCCCCCATGCGGATGAGGTAATCAATGGTGACAAAAGAATTTTTATCGATTTTCATAGATTCTCCAGAGGGAAGAGGCAAACCACCCTAAGTCTTGGTGAGTGGGCAAAGATTTATCCGCGGCAGGCCGCGGCTGGACCGGCGGCGCCGAAAGCAGTGGCAATGAAGGACCTTCTTTTCGAGAATTTCCGATCAGGGTTTGGCGCCCATGATGATGCGGCCGGTATTCAGCAAATTGCAGCGCACCGTCTGATTGATGCTGATGCCCGCCTCTTTCATCACCTTAATGACGTCCAGATCGGTGGTAAAGCCGAGGCGCACGAACACCGGGGCCATGACGTCCTCGATGCGGCCCCAGAGGCTGCCGTTCTGACTACGGGTGTGATTAACCGCAATAATGCGGGCGCCGGGCTTGGCCACCCGATGGATCTCCCGGCAAACCCGGTGGGGGTCCTGGACGGTGGTGATCACATAAGCCGCCATCACCAGATCGAAATGATTGTCGGGGAACTCCAGGTGGGTGGCATCCATCACCTGGAGCTCAAAGCGGCTGCCGCTGTTGAGGTTGGCCGCCTTTTTCCGGGCCTGCTCGATCATGGGGGCGGAGATGTCAATGCCCACAAAATCGGTCCGGGGCGGATAATATTCCAGGGTGGAGCCGGGGCCGACTCCGATTTCCAGAACTTTCTGGTTGGGCTGACGGGAGATATATTTAAAGGCCTGGCGGCGACCGGGGCCCAACAGTTTGCCGAATACCCAGTCATAAAACGGGCAGTAAAACGAATAGAGCTTCTCCATGTAATGGGGATTCACTCTCGTTTTTTGGGCTTTCATAAACGATCCTCTTTATGTCCTCAATGTGGGGGATATCTGGGCGACCTCGAGGAACAGTCGGTCTTCTCTCTACAAATAAGCTATTTTATCCAAACCTTGTGAAAAAAGTAAACTGAAAAATTGGCCGATCAAGGGGTCTGCGGGGCGGAGCCGCGCCAGATCATCACCTCCCAGGAATCCCGGTGAAGTTGATAGTTGAGACAATAGCGACGAGAGTCACTGGCGACTACAAGAAAGCCGAGGTGCTCCGGTTCCCGCCAACGGTGGAGAATTTGCACGACCTCCAGCCACTCCCCCTGATAAGTGAAGCGCCGGGGATGCTCGTGAAGCCGGGCCCCCGAATAGGTCTCCACCCGACAGGGGCGCAGGCCGGCGGACTGCTTGGGATGGTTCATAAGGATTCCGGTTTCCCTAGCCATAGACCAATTGCCGCCTGCCTCCTTTCCGGGCGGGCCGGAAACCCGTTGCAATAGTAACACAGGTAATCTAAAATGAAAAGAATGGCTTGGACGCCATAATTTTTTGTGCTTATCGCCTGGGAGGCGGAAGCGGCCTGGTAGTCTCCCCCCCGGGTCGGAACTTTCCCGGCGGTTGGTGGAGGTGGCAATTCATGTCTTTGAGCAAAACCTTGGGGATGCGGCGCGTGGTGATCACCGGCGTGGGCCTGGTGACCTCCATGGGGCTGGACGTGCCCACCGTGTGGCGGCGGCTTTTGGCCGGAGAATCAGGGATTGTCGCCCTGGACCGCTTTGACCAGGAAACCAGGGAGCGCTTCCATGTCCCCGAAGATTTTCCCGCCTACGGGGGGGAGATCAAACAATTTGACCTGAAGGAAATTCTCCAGGCCCGCAAAAAGAACGTCACCAAGGAAGACCTCAAACAGATCAAATACACCGACCGCTTCACCCAGTTCGCCCTGGCCGCCTCCCTGGAGGCCATCAACGACTCGGGCATCAACCTGGAAGCGGAGGATCCGGAGCGGGCCGGGGTCATCATCGCCAGCGGCATGGGCGGGGTCGGCTCCTGGGAAGAAGGGGTGTCGAAGCTGTTCTTCGAAGGGGTGCGCCGGGTTTCGCCCTTCCTGGTGCCCAAGATGATTCCCAACCTGGCGGCGGGCAACGTCTCCATCAGCTTCAAGGCCAAAGGTCCCAATATCGCCCTGTCCACTGCCTGCGCCGCCGGGGCCCACGCCCTGGGCATGGCCTTCCGCTCCATCCAGTTGGGCGAAGCGGACATGATGGCCGCCGGCGGCAGCGAAGCCGCCATCACCTTGCTCACCATGGCCGGCTTCTATCGCATGGGCGCCCTGGCGGTGGGCTATAACCATAATCCCGCCGCTTCCAGCCGGCCCTTCGACCGTCAGCGCTGCGGCTTCGTCCTGTCGGAGGGCTCCGGCATCCTGGCCCTGGAGGAACTGGATCACGCCGTGGCCCGGGGCGCCAGGATTTACGGGGAAATCATCGGCTTCGGTATGACCGGGGACGCCCATCACATCACCGATCCCGACATGGAAGGGGCCTGCCGCTGCATCTCGCTGGCCCTGAAAGACGCCGGGGTCAGCCCGGCGGACATTGATTACGTCAATCCCCACGCCACCGCCACGCCGGTGGGGGACCGTAACGAGTGCCGGGCCTTGAAGCATATTTTCGGGGAACACGCCGCCAAGCTGATGGTGAGCGGCACCAAGTCCATGACCGGCCACCTGCTGGGCGCGGCGGGCGCGGCCGAGGCCATTTTCTCGGTCCTCTCCCTCCGGGAAGGCCTGATCCCCCCCACCATCAACCTCAGCGAGTTGGACCCCGACTGCGCCGGCCTCGACATCGTCGCCCAAGAACCCCGCCGGGCGCAGGTGCGCCACGTGCTGTCCAACTCCTTCGGGTTCGGCGGCACCAACGCTTCCCTGGTCTTCCGGAGTTATGAAGGCTGATTAGCTGTCAGCGGCCGGCAGTCGGCTGTCAGCTATTGAAGCCGGGATAGAGAGTGTTTATCCTGACTGCCAAGATAATTGCTCACTGCTGATTGCCGACCCTATGACCGCGGCAGCCGTCCCCATCCGCATCGCCATCGTCCTCCCCGGACAGGAATTCCCTTGCCGCACGGTGACGCTGCCTTTCTCCCTGGAAGGCTACCCGCCGGTGCAACTCGTGCTGTATGGCGCCGGCGGCGATTCCCCGGTTAAGGCGCCGCTTTTCCCCTTGGCCGCCTTGCAGCCCCAGGAGTTCGATCTCATCCTGGACAGCCGCTCCCGGCCGGCCGCTGAACCGGCCACCGCCGAATTGGATCAGCTCATCACCGGCTCCGCCGCCGCCCGCCTGCGGGACCTGGTGTGCCAGTTGCAGGAGCTGCGCCAGAAGCAGGAAATCAACACCGGGGTGATCAACAGCGCCTCCGACGCCCTGGTCACCATTGACCAGGACCATGTCATCGTGGGCTTCAACCAGGAAGCGGAGCGGATGTTCGGCTACTCCCGGCAGGAGGCCCTGGGGCAGGACCTGAAGCTCATCGTGCCGCCGCCCTTCAAGGAAGTCCACGGCGATTATCTGAAGCGCTACCTGGCCACCCGGGAGGCCCACGTCTTGGGGCGGCAACGGCGGATCACCGCCCGACGGCGAAACGGGGAGGAATTCCCTTTGAGCATCTCCTTTTCGGTGGCCGAAATCCTGGGGCGCCTTTATTTCACCGCCATCATGCGGGACATCAGCGAATACGAGGCCATGGAAGAGCGGGTGCTGCAAAGCGAACGCCTGGCCGCGGTGGGCCACACCGTGGCCCATATCGCCCATGAAATCAAGAACCCGCTGCTGATCATCGGCGGCTTCGCCCGGCAGTTGCTCAAGACCCCGGAGATGGACGACCAGGCCCGCCGGAAGTTGCACCTCATTTCCGCAGAGGTGCGCCATCTGGAGGAGATGGTGGCGGAGATGCGGGATTTTGTCCGCCGGCCGCCGGTGCAGAAGCAAACGGGGCAGATCCAGGCCGCTATCCGGCAGGCCCTGGACCTGTTCCAGGAATTCCTGGAGGAGCGTAAAATTAAGGTGCGGACCGTGGAGGAGACCCCGCTGCCCCCGGTGACCTTCGACCCCAAGCAACTGCACGAAGTGCTCATCAACCTGCTGAAGAACGCCATGGAGGCCATGCCTAAGGGGGGAGAGCTCACCATCGCCAGCCGGGTGGCGGGGAGCAACGTGGAAATCAGCGTCACCGACACCGGCGGCGGCATCTCTCCGGAGGACAAGGCCAAAATTTTTCAGCCTTATTACACCACCAAGGAGAAGGGTACGGGCCTCGGTTTGGCCATCTGCCAGGATATCATGCAGGAGCACGGGGGCTGCATCTTTGCCGAGAGCGTCCCGGAGCAGGGCTCCACTTTTACCATCCAACTGCCCTTGGAGGAGGCCCAGCCGGAAGCCGGGATAACATGACCACCGCCAAGCCCATCCGCATCGCCCTGGTTCTGGAGGGGGAGCAATTCCTCTGCCCTCCGGTGCACCTGCCGTTTTCGCTGGAGGGTTACCCCCCGCTGCACCTGGTCTTGTATGGCGCCGCTTCCGGGACCGCGGGGGCCTGGCCTTTGGAGCCTTTAACGGCTTTGCGCCCGGAAGACTTCGACCTCATCCTGGACGCCCAGTTCCTCACCGCCGGCCTGGCCGATATTGCTCCGGGAATGCTGCCCCAGCTCATCACCGGACCGGTCGCCAACTTTTTGCAAGGGCTGGTCTGCCAGCTCCAGGAGCTGCGCCAGAAACAGGAGATCAACGCCGGCATCATCAACAGCGCCACCGACGCCATCGTCACCATCAACGAAGACCACGTGATCATCGGCTACAACCAGGGGGCCGAAAAGCTGCTGGGCTACAGCCGCCGGGAAGCCCTGGGCCAGGACCTGAACATCATCATTCCGCCGCCTTACAAGGCCGAGCACCGGGACTACGTGCGGCGCTACGTGGCCACCCGGGAGGCCCGGCTGATCGGCAAGCACGTGCGCCTCAAGGCCCAGCGCCGGGACGGCTCGGAATTTCCCATGAGCATCTCCTTTTCGGTGGCCGAGATCAGGGACAACCTCTATTTCACCGGCATCATCCGGGACATCACCGAATACCAGGAGATGGAAGCCCGGGTCCTGCAAACCGAGCGCCTGGCCGCGGTGGGCAACACCGTCACCCACATCGCCCATGAGATTAAAAATCCCCTGCTGATCATCGGGGGTTTCGCCCGGCAGCTCCTCAAGGTCCCCGGCCTGGACGACAAGGCCCGGAAGAAGCTAACCATCATGGCCGAGGAAGTGAGCAATCTGGAAAAGATGGTGGGGGAAATGCGCGATTTTGTGCGGCGGTCGCCGGCCGCCAGGCGGCCGGGCCGCTTGGAGGCGGTCATCGCCGCGACCCTGGCCTTCTTTCAAGACGCGTTAAGCGAAAACCATATCCAGGTGGAGCGGTTGGAAGAGGGGCCTTTGCCCGAACTCAATTTCGACCCCCAACAGCTCCGCCAGGTGCTGCTGAATCTCTTCAAGAACGCCCTGGAGGCCATGCCCCAGGGGGGCCGGCTCACCGTCACCACCCGGATCCGGGGGGAGAGCGTTGAAGTGGAGGTGGCCGACACCGGCGCCGGCATGACCCCCGAAGTGGCGGCCAACGTCTTCCAGCCCTATTTCACCACCAAGGAGAAGGGCACCGGCCTGGGCCTGGCCATCTGCCAGTCCATCATCCAGGAGCACGGCGGCTCCATTGCGGTGGAAAGCACCCTGGGGCAGGGCAGCGCCTTCACCATCCGGCTGCCTTTGCAGGACCAGGCCCCGGCTTGAGGGTGGGACAGTTCAAAGTTCAAGGTTCAAAGTTCAAAGTTATAGGGCGGCCTGCGGCCGCCGCCCTGCTATTGATACCAGACTCGTTATGATAACCTGTGGGCAGACCGCTGCCTCAAACCACCCAGGAACTCAAGGATTTTCGTGAACGGCAATCTGGCTCTGCAACCGGACGCCGCCCCGCTCCTGTCGGTGCGGGACCTGACGGTCCATTTCGCCTCCGCCCGGGGGAAGGTGCGGGCCTTGGCCGGGGTGAGTTTCGATCTGGCTCCCGGCGAGACCCTCGGGCTGGTGGGGGAATCGGGCTGCGGCAAGACCGTCAGCGCCCTGGCCATCCTGCGCCTCCTGCCCGTCCCGCAGGCCGTGGCGTCCGGTGAGGTCTGGTTTCAGGGTGAAGAACTGATGCAAGCCCCGGAGGAGTGCGTCTGCAACCTGACCGACATCCCCCGTGATTTCCAGCGCCGCACGATCTTCAATC
>CAZOCQ010000090.1:0-11571 GCA_964578335.1 uncultured Desulfobacca sp. | reverse complement strand
TAGGGATTGACCTTCTCCGCCAGGTCGCCGGGCAGGAAGCCCAGCTTTTCGCCGGCCTCCACCGCCGGCCGGGTCAGGACGATGCGGATGAACTCCTGGTTCATCAGGGCCGCCACCGCCATGGCCATGGCCAGATAGGTCTTGCCGGTGCCGGCCGGCCCCACCCCGAAGACGATGTCATGGGTGCGCATGGCCTCGATGTAGCGCTTCTGGTTGAGGCTCTTGGGGGAGATGCGCCGCTTCATGGCGGAGATATAGACCGTGTCCAGGAAGATGTCCTTGACTGAGACGTTTTCCTTGTCCTGCAAAATCCGGATGGTGTATTGCACGTCCTGGGCCAGCACCGGATAGCCGGAGCGCAGCAACTCGTAGAGTTCCAGCAGAACCCGCTGGGCCAGGCGGACTTCGGCCTCCGGCCCATCCAGGGTAACCTGGTTGCCCCGCACCTGGGTCTTGACCCCCAGGCTGCGGGTGACGATCTTCAGGTGTTTGCCCTGTTCCCCGTAAAGGGACTGCGCCAGGGTATTATCTTCAAAGGTGAGCTGGGCGGCGGCCATGGTGGGAGGGTCAGGCTTGGCTATGATTACCCGTCGGCAGGTTGAAACCCCAAAACCTGGCCCCGAATGCGGCGCTGCCGGGGCCGGTTGTCGAAATCCAGCAAGACGATCTGCTGCCAGGTCCCCAACTGCAGCCGTCCTTGGTCAATGGGGATGCTGAGGGAAGGTTTGAGGAAGGCGGCCCGGACATGGGCGTAGCCGTTGCCGTCACCCCAACGGCGGTCGTGCTCATAGGGCAGGTTGCTGGGGAAAAGCCGCTCCATGGCGGCCCTCAAGTCGTTAACCACGCCGCTCTCGTATTCGATGGTGGTCAGGGCCGCGGTGGAGCCTGCGATGAACAGGGTCAGCAGACCTGCGCTCACCCCGGTCTGCTGCACCTGCTCCTGGACCGGAACGGTCAGGTCCAGGATGTCGGTCCCCGCGGTGGTCTTCACTTCCAGATCAAAAGTCTCCAGAAAGAACATTGGAGTGGGCGGCATATTACCAGAAATAATTGATGACTACAACCATTAATTCAATAGTTTATTTTAACATAAAAAAAACAGAATGGGGGCAAGAGAAAATATTCTCAGGTTGTTTGCGCCTGATGTTTGGCTGGCTCGCAAGCTGAAGATTTGGAACCAGCATCGAAGGACAAACAGTTTTTAGGTTGGGCAAACATTTTTAGAGCAGTCGCTCATGGGCTTATGGCCCACCGCAAAGTACGAAAAATTCGTAGCGGCGGGCGTCCCGTCCGCCATAGGTCAGCGCACAGTGCGCACTTCAGCGGCGCAGGCTGGAAGCCTGCGTTTCAGCCTACCGCCATTATTGAAGATGTCAAGTTATTTTCAAGTGAAATTTAAGTTTATTCAAGGTGGGATAAACGAATCCAGGTAAAAGCATCGGGCAGGCGGCACGCTTGCTTATCCTTCCGGACTTCGGCCATCCAGGCCGAGTATCCCCGCCTGGTCTTCGACCATTAAGGCTTGACTAAGGCGGCGGAATAATCTAAAAATTTGGAGTTTGGGAAAAATCGTGCGAGCTTTCCTCGCTCTATGAATAGGCTGAAAATTGGCACTTTCCGACCAGATTCGCGAGCAACGTCTGCAAAAACTCCAGGAACTGCGGGACCTGGGGCTTGACCCCTTTTACAACCAGTTCACTCCCAGCCACAGCCTGGCCCAGGTGCTGGAGGAATACGGCTCCCATACCGGCGAACAGTTGGAGGGCCTGGGCAAACAATTCCAACTGGCCGGCCGCCTCATGCTGCTGCGGGAGTTCGGCAAGGCCAGTTTCGCCCACCTCCAGGACGGCGCCGGCCGCCTGCAAATCTACGTCCAGAAGCAGGTGGTGGGCGAAGAAGCCTTCCAACACTTCAAGAAGCTCGTTGATCTGGGCGATATCATCGGCGTGGCCGGGACTCTGTTTCGCACCAAAACCAATGAGCTCACCTTGCAGGTAACAGGCTTCCAACTGCTGACCAAAACCCTGCAGCCCCTGCCGGAAAAATACCACGGCCTCACCGACGTGGAGCGGCGCTACCGCCAGCGCTATGTGGACCTGATGGTCAATCCCGAGGTGCGCCGGGTCTTCGAGGCCCGCTCGCAAATCATCCGGCTGATCAGGCATTTTTTCGATAAACGGGGCTATTTAGAAGTGGAAACCCCCATGATGCAGCCCATCCCCGGGGGCGCCACCGCCAAGCCCTTCGTCACCCACCACAACGCCCTGGACATGCAGCTCTTCCTGCGCATCGCCCCGGAGCTCTACCTGAAGCGCCTGGTGGTGGGGGGCCTGGGCCGGGTTTATGAAATCAACCGCAACTTCCGCAACGAGGGCCTCTCCATCATGCACAACCCGGAATTCACCATGCTGGAGTTCTACCAGGCCTTCGCCACTTACACCGACCTGATGGCCCTGACCGAGGAGCTCATCAGTTGGGTGGCCCGGGAGTTGCTGGGAAGCCCGCGCCTGATCTATCAGGGGGCGGAGCTCGACCTGACTCCGCCCTGGCGCCGCCTGGACCTGCGGGAAGCGCTGACGGAGATCGGGGGCCTTCCGGCGGCGGTGGTGCGCGACCGGGAGGCCCTGGTGAAGCTGGCCCGGGAGGAAGGCGTCGCCCTGCGCCCCGGCGAGGGCTACGGCCGGGCCCTGACCAAGCTCTTTGACCTCCGGGTGGAGGCCAATTTGCAGCAGCCCACCTTTGTCCTGGGCTATCCCCGGGAGACCTCGCCCCTGTCCCGCCAAAGCGACACCGACCCGGAGGTGGTGGACCGCTTCGAACTCTTCATCGCCGGCCGGGAAATTGCCAACGGCTTTTCCGAGCTCAACGACCCGGTGGACCAGCGGCAGCGCTTTGAGCAACAGATGCTGGCCCACGAGGCCGGCGACGAGGAGATGCCCCACGCCCTGGACGAAGACTACGTCCTGGCCCTGGAGCACGGCCTGCCCCCCACCGCCGGGGAGGGCATCGGCATTGACCGCCTGGTGATGCTGCTCACCGACTCGCCCTCCATCCGGGACGTCATCCTGTTCCCGTTGCTCAGGCCGGAGAGGTAGGCGCCTTGGGGTTTTTTGAGACCTTCGTGGCCTTGCGCCTCCTCCGGGGAGTAAGACGGCAAAAGGGCTTCCTGTCGCTCAGCACCTTGATCTCCATGGCCGGGGTGGCCGTGGGGGTCATGGCCCTGATCGTGGTCATCGGGGTGATGACCGGCTTCACCCAGGAACTGAAGAAGAAGATCCTCAGCGTCAACGCCCACGTGCTGGTCTTGCGGCAGGCCGGCCCCTTCACTTCCTACCAGAAGGAAATCAAAGAGATCAAAGCGGTCCCCGGCGTGCTCTCCGCCACCCCCTTTATCTATACCCAGGTGATGTTCTCCTCTCCGGGCAACGTCGGCGGCGGCATTATCCGGGGCCTGGATCCGGCCCTGATCCGCAAAGGCGGGCCGCAAGCCCTGAAGGTGCTCCAGGGGAACTTCACCGACCTGGCCGAAGGCAGCCCGGAAGACCCGCCCCGCATCGCCATCGGCAATGAGATGGCCCGCAACCTTAACCTCGCCCTGGGGGATTACCTGAACATCGTCTCGCCCTTGGGGACCCTGACTCCCATGGGGCGCCTGCCAAGGATGAAGCCCTTCCGGGTGGCGGCCATCTTCCACTCCGGCATGTACGAATTCGACAACAGCCTGGTCTTCACCAGTATCCCGGCGCTCCAGGAGTTTCTGGGTCTGGGCCACCGCATCACCGGCCTGGAGGTGGAAGTCCAGAATATCTACGCCGCGGCGGAGATCGGCGAGGCCATTCAGCATAAACTGGGGCCGGGTTTTTATGCCAAGAACTGGATGCAGATGAACCGCAGCCTCTTTGCCGCTTTAAAACTGGAAAAGGTCACCATGTTCGTCATCCTCACTCTGATCATCCTGGTGGCCGCCTTCGGCATCGCCAGCACCCTGTTCATGATGGTCATGCGGAAGACCCGGGAGATCGCCATCCTCAAATCCATGGGGGCCACCCGGCAGTCCGTCATGCAGATCTTCATGCTGAACGGCCTGGGCATCGGCGGCCTGGGCACCGGGCTGGGCCTGATCCTGGGGTTGGTGCTGTGCGCCCTGCTGAAGCGCTATGAATTCATCCACCTGCCCAAGGACGTCTATCCCATCTCCACCCTGCCGGTGCAGATCCAGACCCTGGACGTGCTCTCCATCGTGCTGGCCACCATGGCCATCTGTTTCCTGGCCACCCTGTATCCTTCCTGGATGGCGGCCCGGCTGGATCCGGTGGAGGCGATCCGGTATGAGTAAGCGGTGAGCAGTGAGCAGTCTGGTGGAGCGGGCCTCCGTGCCCGCCGCAGTTTAGTGAATAGTGGATAGAATTTCGGCGGCCGGAGGCCGCCTTATATGCCGGCATACTCAAGACGCCATCTATTAACTTCGGACGCCGCCGGGCTATCTAACTAAAAACTCGAAACTCGAAACTCGAAACTCCAAAATTGACGCCCCCCCGGGAAAGTGGTAAGCTGGCTTACCCCGGTATAGGAAGACATGGCAGAACACAGCGGACCTGAATCCCCGGTAAAGATCCAAATCCGGGAATTGGTCAAGACCTTCAAGAGCAACGGCATCCTGGTGCAGGTGCTCACCGGGGTGGACCTGGACATCCTGCGGGGGGAGACCCTGGCGGTGGTGGGCGCCTCGGGGGTGGGCAAGTCCACCCTGCTCCACCTCCTGGGGACCCTGGAGCGCCCCAGCTCCGGGCGGATTTTGTGGGAAGGCGTGGATGTCTTCGCCATGGAGGACAGACCCCTGGCGGCTTTTCGGAACCGCAAGGTGGGGTTTGTCTTTCAGTTTCACCACCTGCTGTCCGAGTTCAACGCCCTGGAAAACGTCATGATGCCGGCCCTCATTGCCCGGGTGGCCCAAGAGACGGCCCGGGAAAAGGCCGAAGCCATCCTGGTGCGGGTGGGCCTGCAGGACCGGCTGAGCCACCGGGTCGCCACCCTGTCCGGCGGCGAACAGCAGCGGGTGGCGGTGGCCCGGGCCCTGGTCCTGGACCCCGAGGTGCTGCTGGCCGACGAACCCACCGGCAACCTGGACCCCAAGAGCGGCGCCCGGGTGCAGGAACTCATTATGGAGCTCAATCATGAACGGGGTCTTACTTCCGTGATCGTCACCCACAACCCGGAACTGGCCCGCGCCCTGGACCGGCGCATCACCCTGGTGGATGGCAAGACCATGGTTTTACAGGGGGAGTAAGGTGCTACCAAAGCTGAAATTCTTGATTTTCCTGCTGCTGATGTTGGCCGTTGCCCAGCCGGCCCTGGCCCAAGATGAAGACGTAGTCCTCAAGAAAGTGGCCGTCTTCCCCTTTTCCGTAGCCAGCCGGGAGCCTTTGGGACCCCTGGGGGACAAGGTGCAAGAGGGCATCATGGAGCGCCTGAAAGCCGACGGTTTCTCCCTGGCGCCGCCCGCGGAGCTGCAGCGGGAAGTGGCCGCCCTCAAGGAAGAAGCCTTGACCGACGCCAGGGTCCAGGAAATCGGCCGCAAGCTGAAGGTGGATTTGGTTATTTACGGCACCCTGATCAAGGTAGGTGAAGCCGTCTCCCTGGAGGGCCGCCTGCTGGATCTCACCGGCAAACGGCCTCCCCTGGCGCTGAAGCTCCAGGGGACCGGGCTCAAGGCCGTGCCCGGCTTGACCAAACAACTGGCCCAGGACTTGAGCCTGAAAGTTCTGGGGAAAGAGAAGGTGGCGCATCTTAACGTCAAAGGCAACCGGCGCATCGAAAAAGCCGCCATCCTGGGGGTGATGCAGACGCGGGAAGGAGAGTTGATCAGTCCCACCCGCCTCCGGGAGGATTTGAAAGCCATCTATAAGATGGGCTATTTCACCGACGTCAAGATGGACGTCAGCGACACCCCCGAGGGCATCGTCCTCACGGTCATCGTGAAGGAAAAACCCGCCATTAAAGAGATCATTGTCAAGGGCAACCGCAAGGTCAAGCGGGACAAGATCGTGGAGGTTTTGGATATCAAACCCTTCTCGGTGGCTTCCGACAGCGCCATCCGGGAGGGCCTCAATAAAGTCAACAACATGTACCGGGAAAAGGGTTACTATGAGGTCAACATCACTTATGACCTGGCGCCCGTCAGCGATACCGAAGTCAACCTGGTGCTGAACATCAACGAAGGCGGCAAGCTGGCCGTCAAAGAAATCAACTTTGAAGGCAATAAATCTTTCAAGGCCAAAGAACTTCGGGATGTGATGGAGACCAAGGAAAAATCCTGGTTTTTTTTGATAAACTGGATCACCAGTTCCGGGAAATTGAGCAAAGACCTGCTGGAACGGGATCAGGAGAAACTGGCGGCCTTCTATTATAACCACGGTTTTATCAAGGCCAAGGTGGGCGATCCCAAGGTCGACATCAAAGGAAACTACATCTATATTACCATACCCATTCAGGAAGGGCCGCAATACAAGGTGGGCAAGGTGGACATCCAGGGCGATCTCCTGGAAGATAAAGACAAGCTTTTAAAGGAGTTGCAGATAACCAAGGAAAAGGTTTACAGCCGGGAAGTGCTGCAGGGCGACCTCACCACCCTGTCCGATATCTATGCCGACCAAGGTTACGCCAACGCCGACGTCACTCCCCTGGTCAAGGAAAAAGACGAGGCCCTCCAGGTGGACGTGACCTTCGACATCCGCCAAGGCCAAAAGGTCTATTTCGACCGCATCGACATCGCCGGCAACATCAAGACCCGGGACAAGGTCATCCGCCGGGAATTGCGGGTCTATGAGCAGGAACTCTTTTCCGCCACCAACCTCAAGGAGAGCATCAAGAACCTGCGGCGCCTGGAGTATTTTGAAGACGTGAACTTCGCCACTTCACCCGGCACGGCCCCTAACCGCATGAACTTGAAGATCACCGTGAAGGAGCGCCCCACCGGAACCTTCGGGGTCGGCGCCGGGTACAGCACCCAGGACCGGCTGGTGGGCATGGTGGAAATCAGCCAGAACAACCTGTTCGGCCGGGGACAGCAGGTCAAGGTCCAGGGGATTATCGGCGCCATCTCCCATCGCTTCCGGGCCTCCTTCACCGAGCCCTATCTCTTTGACCGGCCCCTGAGTTTCGGTATTGACGCCTTTAACTGGCAGCGGGATTACAGTGAGTACACCCGCATCAGCACTGGTGGGGATTTGCGTCTGAGCCACCCCTTGAAGTGGAAATATACCCGGATTTATTGGATGTACCGCTATGAGTACGTGAAACTGACCAATCTGGCGCCCAACCCTTCGCCTACCATTGTGCAGGCGGCGAGCCTGCACAACACCAGCGCCACTTCGTTTACCCTGCGGCGGGACTCGCGGGACTCTCTCTTCGCCCCCAACAAAGGCAGCGACAACAGCGTCTCCGTGGAAATGGCCGGCCTCGGCGGTGACGTCGCCTTTATGCGCTATGTCGCCGACTCCGGCTGGTACTTCCCTTTGAAGTGGAGCACCGTAGGGGTCCTCCACGCCCGGGTGGGTTTCATGAACCGTCTGAGTTGGGGCCAACTGCCGGTTTATGAAAAGTTCTATTTGGGGGGTATTGACACCATCCGCGGCTTTAAATATGCGGAAATCAGTCCCCGGGATCCCAGCACCAATGAACGCATCGGCGGCGACAAATTCATTCAGCTGAATGCGGAATACCGTTTCCCGCTCTATAAGAAGCTGGGCCTTTCGGGCACAGTCTTTTTTGATGCCGGCAACGTTTACGGCACCAATATGGTTGGCCCGTTCTTCCGGCCCACCGCCGGCTTCGGCGTCCGCTGGTTCTCTCCCATGGGGCCGCTCCGGGTGGAATGGGGCTACAATTTGACCAAGAAGCCCTATGAAAGATCGAGCGCCTGGGAATTCACCATGGGGGGCACCTTCTAAAAAATACTTAAGGGAATTATGCTCCCGGTTTCAGCCAGGCTGCCGCCGGGAACAAACACTTCAACAACCATCAGGAGGTTTCAATGTCCAGGTTTGTTATCAGTCTATTACTGGCCTTGACCGTGGTCGGCGGCCCGCTGGGGGCCGTGGCCGCCGAGCTGAAAATCGGCATAGTGGACACCAATGCCGTTCTCTCCAACTCTGCCGAAGGCAAGCGGGCCGAGGAAGTCATTAAAAAGAAGGCCGAGGACCTGGGCCGGCCCCTGGGCAGCAAACGCCAGGATATCGGCCGCCAATTGGAGGATTTCCAGAAGCAAGCCGGCCTCATGAAGGAAGATGCCAGGAAGCGTAAGGCCGAAGAACTGCAAAAGAAGATGCAGGATTTCGATAAGCAGGCGGCCGACGCCGACCAACAGTTGGCCAAATTCCGGGAAACCACCCTGGCTCCCCTGGCCAATAAGATGACCAGCGCCCTGGAAGCCCTGACCAAGGAGGAAAAGCTCGATTTGATTCTCGATAAAGCCACGGTGGTGGCGATTGGTAATAAGTCCTTGGATTATACCGATAAGCTCCGGGCCAAATTCGGTCGTTAAATGATTACATGAAATATACCCTGGGAGAACTGGCCGCCCTGCTGCAAGGGGAACTGCAAGGCCCAGCCGATCTGGTCCTGGAGGGCCTCGCCGCCGTGGATCGGGCCACTCCCCGGGAAATCACCTTCATCGCCGAGAAACGCTATGCCCGCCTGGCGGGGGCCAGCCAGGCCGGGGCCTTCATCGTGGCTCCGGACCTGCGGGATTTGGGCCGGCCGCTGATCATCGTGCCCCACCCTTATCTGGCCTACGCCCGGGTGGCGGCCCTCTTCGCTCCGCCCCCGCGGGCTTGGCCCGGGATCAGCGACCGGGCCTGTCTGGGGCGCGACCTCAGCCTGGGCCGGGAGGTCTCCATCGCCCCCCTGGTCTTCATCGGCGACCGGGTGCGGCTGGGAGACGGCGTCACCATCATGCCCGGCTGCTACCTCGGCGATGAGGTGCAGGTGGGCGCCGGCGCCCTCCTCTATCCCAACGTCACCATCCTGGAACGCTGCCGCCTGGGAGAGCGCTGCATTATCCACAGCGGCGCGGTGATCGGCTCCGACGGCTTCGGCTTTGTGCCCACCGCCGAAGGCAACGTCAAGATCCCCCAGTTGGGCACGGTGGTCATCGAAGACGACGTGGAGATCGGCGCCAACTGCGCCATTGACCGCGGCGCCCTGGGAGAGACCCGCATCGGCCGCGGCGTCAAGCTGGACAACCTGGTGCACCTGGCCCATAATGTCGTAGTGGGGGAATACTCCTTGATGGCGGCCCAGACCGGGATTTCCGGGTCCAGCCGCCTGGGCCGCCGGGTCATGTTGGGGGGCCAGGTGGGTCTGGCCGGGCACCTCGAACTGGGAGACGGCGTCCGGGTAGGGGCCAAATCCGGGATCAACCATTCCATACCCGCCGGCCAGACGGTTTCCGGCATTCCGGCCCGGCCCCAAAAAGAATGGCTCCAGACCATGGGCGTGCTTCCCAAACTCCCGGAACTCTATCGGAGATTGAAACGGTTGGAAGAAAAAGTGAACGAACTCTCCGCCAGGCTGGAAAAGGAGCCGGAATCATGACCCTGCCGCCGCTGCCCCTCACCGCGGAAGATATTCAGCGCATCCTGCCGCACCGCTACCCCTTTCTCCTGGTGGACCGGGTCGTCGCCCTGGAGGTGGGCCAACGCATTACCGGCCTGAAAAACGTCAGCATCAATGAACCCTTTTTTCAGGGCCACTTCCCCGGGCGGCCCATCATGCCCGGGGTGCTCATTGTGGAGGCCCTGGCCCAGGTGGGCGGCATCCTGGCCCTGCTCTCCACTCCGGAAAACCTGGGCAATCCCACCATTTTCCTCATGGGGGTGGACAAGGTGCGCTTCCGGCAGCCGGTAGTCCCGGGCGACCAGGTGCGGTTGGAAGTGGAAACCATGCGCGGCGGCAAGAAATTTTGGAAGATGGCGGGCAAGGCCTACGTCGGGGACACCCTGGTGATGGAAGGCGAGATGATGGCCGCGGTGAGCCGGGAAGGGGGCTGAGATGCCGGCGATCCATCCCACCGCCATCGTTGATCCCGCCGCAAAGTTGGCCGACGGGGTGACCGTCGGTCCCTATAGCATCATCGAGGGCCGGGTCAGCATCGGCCCCGACACCCAGATCGGCCCCCACGTGGTCATCCGGGACTTCACCATCATCGGCAGCCGCTGCCGCATCTTTCCGTTCGCGGTCCTGGGGGAAGTCCCCCAGGACCTAAAGTTCAAGGGCGAAGAAACCCAGCTCATCATCGGCGACGACAACACCATCCGGGAGTTCGCCACCATGCACCGGGGCACTGCCGGGGGCGGGGGCGTCACCCGGGTCGGCAACGGCAACCTCTTCCTGGCCTATACCCACGTGGCCCACGACTGCCAGGTGGGGAACCACGTCATCATGTCCAACAACGCCACCCTGGGCGGCCACATCATCGTGGAGGACCACGCCAACCTGGGGGGCCTCTCGGCGGTGCACCAGTTTTGCCGCATCGGCCGCTACGCCTTCATCGGCGGCTGCTCCGCGGTGCACCGGGACGTGCCGCCCTACGCCATGGCGGTGGGCAACCGGGCCAAGATCGTCGGCCTCAACCTGGTGGGCTTAAAGAGGGCCGGCTTCACCGATTCTTCCCTGCATTACCTGAAACGGGCCTACGAACTTCTGTTTCTCTCCGACCTCAAACAGAAGGAAGCCCTGGACCAGATTCACCGGGAAATCCCCGACAGTCCGGAGGTCCAACACCTGCTAAAATTTCTGGAGACCTCGGAACGGGGTCTGCTGCCGGCAGATGTCCGAGAACATCGGCTTAATCGCGGGTAAGGGCCAGTTCCCGCTGCTCTTCGCCCGGGCCGCCCGGGACCACGGGGTCCGGGTCATCGCCGCGGCCCACCGCCACGAAACCGAGCCCGCCCTGGCTGAACTGGTGGACGAAATCCACTGGATTTACGTGGGCCAGTTGGGCAAAATGATCCGCCTCTTCAAGAATGCCGGGGTGCGCCGGGCCGTGATGGCCGGGGGCCTCAGCCGGGGCCGCCTGTTCCGGGAATTCCGCCCGGACTTGCGGGCCTTGAGCGTGGTGCGCCGGGCCGGGGCCGGCAAAGACGACCGCCTGCTCTCCGCGGTGGCCGCCGAATTCGAGTCCGAAGGCATCGTTATCGCCCCCTCCACCCTCTTCCTGGAAGACCTGCTGGCTCCAAGCGGCAAACTGGGGAAACGCGCCCCCAGCAAGGAAGAATTGCAGGACATCGAGTTCGGTTTTCAGATCGCCAAGGAGATCGGGCGTCTGGACATCGGCCAGACCGTGGTGGTCCGGCGCCAGGTGGTGGTGGCCCTGGAGGCCGTGGAAGGCACCGACGAATGCATCCGCCGGGCCGGGACTTTGGCCGGACCGGGCGCGGTGGTGGTGAAAGTCAGCAAGCCCAACCAGGACCTGCGCTTCGACGTGCCCGCGGTGGGCCTCAACACCATCCAAACCATGATCGAGGCCGGCGCCGCCGTCCTGGCCCTGGAAGCCGGCAAGACCCTCACCTT
>CAZOCQ010000089.1:0-11876 GCA_964578335.1 uncultured Desulfobacca sp. | reverse complement strand
CCCGGCACCGCCAGGATGTTCTCCTCCTTGAGGCGGGCCACGAAGGCCAGGTCGTCGCCTCCCGGCGCCTTGGGGAAGAGATAAAAGGCCCCCCGGGGCTTGATGAACTCATAACCGGCCTGCTCCAACACCCGGCAGAACAGCTCCCGCCGCCGGGCGTAAGGTTCAAGGTCAATGGAGACCTCGGTCAGTTTCGCCACCACCCGCTGCATCAAAGCCGGGGCGTTGACGAACCCCAGGATGCGGTTGGCCAGCACCAGGCCGCCGAAAATTTCCCCCCGGCCCGCGGCCCGGGGGCTTATCGCAGCGTAGCCCACCCGCTCCCCGGGAATGGAGAGGTCCTTGGAAAACGAGGTGGCCAGCAGGGTGTCCGGGTAGGCCGCGAAGATGCCGGGGAGTTCATGGCCGTCGTAAACCAGGCGCCGGTAAGGCTCATCGGCCAGCAGGTAAACGGGGCGGCCGTGGCGCCCGGCATGGTGAGTGAGAAACTTTCCCAGCTCTTCCAAGGTCTCGGCTGAGTACACCTGGCCGGTGGGGTTGTTGGGGGAATTGATGATGACGGCCCGGGTCCGGGGGCTCAGGGCCTGCTCCAGCCGCGTCAGGTCCGGCTGAAAGTTCGCGTCGGTCTCCACCACCTTGGCCGCTCCGCCGTGGTTGTCCACATAGGCCAGGTATTCCACAAAATAAGGGGCCAGAATGATTACCTCATCCCCGGGGTCCAGCAGGGTCTTGAGGATGACGTTAAGGGCCCCGGCGGCGCCGCAGGTGATGACGACGTCGTCGGTGCGGAAGTCCAGGCGGTGGACCCGGCTCAGGTGGCGGGCCACGGCCTGGCGGGTCTCCACCAACCCGGCGTTGGGCATGTAAGCGTGGAGGTTGGGGCCGGGGTCCAGGGCCGCGGCCGCCAGTTCCTCCTTGAATCGGGCCGGGGGCTCCAAATCCGGGTTGCCCAGGGTGAAGTCGAAGACCTTATCCGCCCCCAGTCTGTCCTTCAGTTCCCGGCCTTCTTCGAACATCCGCCGAATCCAGGAGGCGTTCTGCATGGTGGTTTTGAGGCGAGACGATATCGGCATCCTTAAATTCCTGTTATCTGTTTTCTGTTGACTGTTGACTGTTGGCGCCCTGATACAGGATTGTTGGTGCGCAGTGCGCACCCTGATACACGGCTAAAAACTCGAAACTCGAAACTAAAACAAAAACCTAAAACCTGAAACCTGAAACCTGAAACCTGAATTGAAACCTGCCTCTAAGGTTTTTCCTCCACCTGATACCCCGCCTCTTTCAGGGCCGCCAGCACCGCCTCGCCGTGTTCGGGGCCCCGAGTCTCCAGATTTATTTCCACCCGGGTGTAGTCCAGGGGCAGTTCCCGGCCCAGGCGGTCGTGGAACAGGTGCAGGATGTTGGCCCCGGTCTGCCCCAGGAGGGTGGTGAGCCTACCCAGCGAGCCGGGGATATCCGGCCAGGCGACCCGCAGGGTCAGCAAACGCCGTTTCTCCAACAAGGCCCGGGGTAATACTCTCTCCAGGAGCGGGATGTCGATGTTGCCGCCGCTCACCAGCAGGACCACCTGCCGCCCCAGCCACCAGGAGGCCAGGGGACCTAAAAAAGCCGCGGTGGTTACGGCCCCGGCGCCTTCAGCCAGAACCTTTTTCCCTTCCAACAGAAAGAGCAGCGCCTGGACGATTTCCTGTTCCTCCACCAACACCAGGTCGCTCAGGTAATTGCGGAGCAACGGGAAGGACAGGGAGCCGGTCAAGGGCACCCGGATGCCGTCGGCCAGGGTAGCATTTGCCGGCACCGGAGTGGGGGTCCCTTTGAGATAGGCGGCGGCCAGGGAAGGGACCTGGGCGGTCTGCACCCCGATGACCCTGACTTCGGGGCGGCTCTCCTTCAGGGCCAGGGCCGTGCCCGCCGCCAGGCCGCCGCCGCCCACCGGCAGGACCACGGTGTCCACCTCCGGCAGGTCCGCCAAGATCTCCAGTCCCAAGGCGCCCTGCCCGGCCATGACCTCGGGGTCGTCGTAAGGATGAATCAGGACGTAGCCTTCGGCCTCCAGGGCCCGGGCCTTCTCCAGGGCCTCAGAGAGGTCCTGGCCGTGCAGGATGATTTCGGCCCCATAGCCCTCGGTGGCCATCTGCTTGGAAATGGAGGCCCCCTGGGGCATGACGATGGTGGCCGCCAACCCCAGTTGGCCGGCGGCGTAGGCCACCCCCTGGGCGTGATTCCCGGCCGAGGCGGCCACCACCCGCTCCCCTTCGCCCCGCTCCTTCAGGAGGGTAAGGCGGTTCATGGCGCCCCGGAGCTTAAAGGAGCCGGTGGTTTGCAGATTTTCGAGCTTTAGAAATACTTCCCGGCCGCTCAGGCGGCTCAGGGTGTTGGAATAGATCAAGGGGGTGTGCAGGACCACCCCCTGCTGCCGCTCCCGGGCGGCTTCAATATCTTTTAAAGTGATCAATGGGAATCTTATTTCCTTTCGGTTCCCAAGGCGGGATGCGCTTCGCTTTCCCGCCCTACAGGACAGGGTATTTAGCTGAAAACCGAAAACCGTATTAAAGGGCGGCCTCCCGAGGAGCAGAAGACCGCCCGCCTCCCACCGGCAATCAGCAACTATTGCCGTAGGCGTTGCTTAGCGCCCAAACCGGATGGAATCGATGATCTGCTGCAATTGCGCCCGGTTGGCGTTGAAATCCTTGGGTTCGGAGTGGGCCATGAAGCTGTACATATAATTCTGGCCGTCGTAACACTGCCACTGGATGCGTTGGAAACCGCCCGAGCCTTTTTCCGCGGTCTCGATGGTCTCCCAGCCGATGACCCCGTCTTTGCCCCCCTGATCCCGGCGTTTCACCGCCATGTACTTGCCGATGGATTTTTCCTCCATGGCCTGCTTGTAAGAAGCGTCCACCGCGGCCTTGCGGGGGAAGCTGGGCACCATTTGGGTCCAATGAATGTTAAAACCGCAGGTGGTGCCGGGCTTCATGAAGATAATGTTGGTTCTTTCGGCATTGCCGGTGGGGTCGCCCCGCTCCAGCCGCCAACCGGCCGGAATGGTGTAGGAGAAAGGCCGGACCTTGTTTTTGTAGGTCGCCGGCGCGCTGGAAGCGCCAGTCTTATCGCTCAAGGAATACTTGCCCTCGGCGGCCTGGGTGGGCGGCTGCTTTTTCTCCGGCTCCTGGGTCCGACGGATGGCATCGGCGCCTCTTTGAATGGCGCCCCATTGAGCCGAAACCGAAGGCGCCAGGAAAAAGCCCAGTATTGCCATGATTGACAGAGTTAGGGTGACTTTGCGCACGGTCTTTCTCCTTTTGCAGTTAAGGTTGGAGGTAGTCCTCAGGTGGCCTGGGCCTTGCGCCAGCCGGCGGCCTTGAGTGCGGCCACGTGAGCCGTCCACTCAGTCTTCAGCATCTTGAGATAAAGGAGATAATCTTGCCGGACTAAAGGTTCCAGGCGCCGGTGCAACCGGGCGTTCACTTCCTCGTCTCCGGGGGCCAGGCTCTGCCAGCTCAGATAGCCTTCATCAAAGAGGAAAGCCGGAGTGGCCTTCGCCTTGATGCTGCGCAAGTCGAAGTAGGCCTGGGCCCGCTCCACGTCGTACTCCAGGATCCAGCCGCAGTCCGCCAGCATGGTGGCGTCATCCCAAACCTCCGGAGGCCGGCACCTGGGGCAATAAAGCGTCAGCAGAATCTCCGGGGGCAGCAGATTATCCCGAAAACTGAGGTACGCCGAGTTGCCGCCGCACTCGCACGTGCGCCGCTCGTTCAGGCACATGGCCGACCTCCTGGACCCGTCGGTAAGCCCTTGCCGGGTTAAGCTTTAATTACTACTTTTTATTAATATTGACAATATTATAAACGTGGCGAGTCAAGCTCATGGAAGCAATAGTGGAATTGCTGGATAAGCATCAGGGCAGGTTTGCCGCGGAATTGGGCCTGGAGCTCAAATCCGGCCCCGCCGCCCGCCAGCAGTGGTTCCTGGCCGCCATCTTTTACGGCGGCCGCATCTCCGGCGTCCTGGCGGCCCGCACCTTCCGGGTCTTCGCCGCCGCCGGGGTCTATACTCCCGAGGCCATCCTGAACCAGGGCTGGGACAACCTGGTGGTGCTGCTGGATGAAGGCGGCTACACCCGTTACGACTTCAAGACCGCCACCAAGCTGCTCAAGGTGATGGAAACATTGCAGAAAAACTATCAGGGCTCCCTGGAGCAACTGCACCAGGCCGCGGCGGACCCCGAGGACCTGGAGCGGCGGCTTATGGATTTGGCCCCCGGGATCGGTCCCGCCACGGTCAATATCTTCCTGCGGGAACTGCGGGGTATCTGGGGAAAAGCCGACCCGGACCTGAGCCCTCTGGCCCACACCGCGGCCGAACATCTCAAGTGGGTGAAACCGGGTCTTTCCCCCCGAGAAGCCTTGGAACAACTAAGACGCCGCTGGCAGGCGCGCCCCGCCCCCGGCCGTGACTTCGCCGACCTGGAGGCGGCCCTGGTGCGCCTGGGGCTGGAATTGCGCAGGAGTTCAAGGTTCAAGGTTCAAAGTTCAAAGTTGTCGGCCCCTGAATGACCGCTTGCAATTCAGGCGGGATAAGGAAATACTAATTACTCGAAACTAAATACTCGAAACTCGAAACTAAAAACCCATGCACGACTGCATCTTCTGCCGCATCGCCGCCGGCGACCTGCCGGCCGGCCGCATCCTGGAGACCCCCGGCGTCCTGGCCTTTCTGGATATCGCCCCGGTCAACTACGGCCACACCCTGGTCATCCCCAAGACCCATTACCGGAATTTTCTGGACCTGCCCGACGACCTCTGGACCGAAATCGGCCAGGTGAGCCGCCGGGTGGCCCAAGCCCTGCGCACCATCCTTTATGCCCAGGGCTTCAATATCGGCATGAACAACTTCGAGGCCGCCGGCCAGGTGGTCTTCCACGCCCACCTGCACGTTATCCCGCGTTACTTCAGCGACGGCCTCCACCTCTTCCCCCAGGAGAGCTACCGACCGGGGGATCTGGAGAAGACCGCGGCGCAACTGCGGCAAGCCTTGTCGGAAAAAGTGTAGCACAGGCGCCCTCGCCTGTTTCGGGACAGCCGGGGGCGGCTGTTCTAAACTCCCCGCCGGGCCTCGGCCCACAAGATTTCCTGCAAGAAAGCCGACTTTTCGGAGACGGGGATTTTTTGACCGTCCAGGGCGGCCACCGGCATCAGGCCCATGAGGGAGTTGGCCAGCCAGAGGCCCTGGGCCTGGCGCAACCGCTCCATCGTGGTGGGAACCGCTTCCAGGCTCATCCCCTGCCGGTCCAGGGCCCGGCCCAGGGCCGCCACCGTCACCCCCGGCAGGGCGCTGGCCGCGGCCGGGGTGAAATATTTTCCTTTGTTAAGATAAACCAGGCTGGTGGCCGCGCCTTCGGACACCAGGCCCTCGGCCTCCAGGATGAGGGCCTCTTTGGCCCCCCGCTCCAGGGCGTACTGCCGGGCCGCCAGATAGAAGAGATAGTTGAGGCTCTTGTGGCGCCCCAGGAAGGTGCTGCGCCGCTCCGGGAAAGTCGCCAGCGGCCAGCCGGCGGCGAACTCCGCCGGCGAGGGCGGCTCATAAGGCCAGGCCCAGATCACCACGGTGGGGCGGGCGTCTGCCGGCAAACCCAGTCCGCCGGCCTCTCCCCGGCTTAACAAGATTTTTATCCGGGCCAGGCTCTCTCCCAGGCCGTTGGCCGCCAGCAATTTTCCCAGGCGCTCCTGCCAATCCATATTTTCCGGAAATGGCAGCCGGAAGGCCGCAGCCGAAGCCGCCAGCCGGGTCAGATGCTCTTTCAGGAAATATACTGCCCCCGCCTCGCCCCGCAGGGTTTCGAACAAGCCGTCTCCATAGAGAAAGCCCCGGTCGTTCACCGACACCCGGGCTTCCCCCACGGTAACCAGGTCATCATTGAGCCAGACGTATTGGGGCATTTTAGCTCCAACCCAACCTCTTTGGAGGCTTCATCTTAAACTGCACAGGCTGGAAGCCTGCGCTACCGGAGCAACTTTTCGAAGCAGTTGCTCACGGCGGGATGCGCTTTGCTTTCCCGCCTTACAGATCCCCTTCAATCAGACGAAACAGCGTCCTGCCTTTGTGCAGGGTCTCCTCGTATTCGTCTTCTTCCCGGGAGTCGTAAACCACCCCGCCGCCCACGGCGAAATGGCCCTGGCCCCGGCTGATGATGGCGGTGCGGATGGCCACGTTGAGGTCCAGGTTGCGGTGCAGGCCCAGGTAGCCGATGGCCCCGCAATAGACGTGGCGCACGTGGGGCTCCAGTTCGTCAATGATCTCCATGGCCCGGATCTTGGGGCAGCCGGTGATGGAGCCGCCGGGGAAGTTGGCCCGCAAAATATCCGCCGCGGTGGTTTCGGGCTGCAGCCGGCCTTCCACAATGGACACCAGGTGATAGACGTTCTGGTAGCCCTCCAGGCGCTTGTGCTCCTGGACCCGCACCGTGCGCGGCAAACAGACCTTGCCCAGGTCGTTGCGCAGCAGGTCCACGATCATGGAGAGTTCGGCGTCGTCTTTGGGGCTTTCGGCCAGCTCCCGGCGCAATTCCGCGTCCGCCCCCGGAGTGGCGCCGCGAGGCCGGGTCCCCTTGATCGGCCGGGTCTCCAGGTAGTCCCCGCGGCGGTACAGGAAGCGCTCCATGGAGGTGGAAAGCACCTGGAAATCGTCGCAGTTGAGATAAGCGTAAAAGGGGGCCGGGTTCAGCCCGAAGAGCCGCTGAAACAGGTAATAAGGCTCCCCGGTCAGGGGAAAAGAAAAGCGCTGGGTCAGATTGACCTGGTAAACGTCGCCGGCGGCAATGTATTCCCGGATGCGGCTGAGGGCCTGAAGATAAGCCTCCCGGGTGAAGTTGCTCCGGGGCGGACCGACCCGGTAACCGCCCACCGGTGCGGCCAGAGTAAGCTCGTCATCCCCCGGAAGGAGCAGGCGTCCCTGCGGGTCCTCATAAGTGACTCGCGCCTGCCAGAAGCGCCCGCCCCGCCGGTCGTGCACCACCAGGCGTCGCGGAAAAGCCAGAACCAGTTCCGGCAGGTTCAGATCGTCCAGCGCGGTTTGGGGCAGCCGCTCCAGGTGGTTTTTCAGCTCATAGGCCAGAAACCCCAGGCCCCCGGCGGCCAGTGGCGTCAGCGGCGGCTCCCCCGGCAATTCCAGGGCCCCCAGCAGGTCTTCCAGGACCAGAAAAGGATTCCCCCGGCAGACCTGCCGGTAGCCGCCCCGCAGCAGGCTGATCTGCTCCCCTTGGGCCCGCAGCACCAGGAAGGGGTCCCAACCCATGATGGAATAACGGGCGCAGTCCAGGTCGCCGCCGCTCAACAGCAGCATGGCGTAGGGCCGCTGCCGGACCGCGGCGAAGAGGTCGGCCAGGTCCCGCACTCCCGGCGGGGGCATATAAGGCTCCACTTTAATATCGATTATCCGTCCGAACACCGATGCTCCGAATCATCGTTGAAATGTAGGATAGGCGCCCTCGCCTGTCCAGTGACAGCCGGGGGCGGCTGTCCTACATAAATATCACCCCAGCCGCAAAAAATTCGCCGCCAGGTCCAGGCCGTGGCTGGTGAGGAAGGATTCCGGGTGGAACTGCACCCCGTGCAGAGGGTAGCTCCGGTGGCTCAGGCCCATGATCACTCCATCCTCGCTCCGGGCGGTGACCTCCAGTTCCGGAGAAGTGGGCGCGGCCATCAGGGAGTGGTAGCGGGCCGCGGCAAAGGGCGACGGCAGGCCGGCGAACAGACCGCGGCCCTGGTGAAAGACCTGGGAGCGCTTACCGTGCACCGGCACCGGGGCCCGCACCGTGGCCCCCCCGAAGACCTCATTGAGGGCCTGGTGCCCCAGGCAGACCCCCAGGATGGGCAATTTTTGATAAAAATGCTCAATCACCGCCTTGCTGATGCCGGCCTGGGCCGGGGCCTTGGGGCCGGGAGAAACGCAAAGCCAATTGGGCCGCAGCGCCTCGATCTCCGCCAGAGTGATGGCGTCGTGGCGGAAGACCAGGACCTCCAGGTCGAACTCATAAAAGAGCTGCACCAGGTTGTAGGTGAAGGAGTCGTAGTTGTCGATCATCAACAAACGCATAAGGCAGGTTTCAGGTTCTGGGTTTTAGGTTTTAGGTTTTAGGAAAAGAAAAAAGCCACCCCGCGAGTCTGGGTGGCTGGCGCCTATTACATAACTCAATTTTTTTATATGTTGCCCAGACGACGCTGTCAATGATTTTTCTCAGATGGCTCCCTTCCCGCCACCCCGCGGGCGACACATGCTATTATAACTGGCTGCTGGCTACTGGCTACTGATCTAAGCCAGACTCACCTTGATCTGATCCTCCCGCGGTGAAACCCGGTCCAGCCGCACCTTAATGTTATCTCCGGGTGAGAGCCGCATCCCGGCCGGGGCCGGGATAAAAAGCTCCAGCAGCAACTCGGGGAAGATTAAGCGGTAGCGGTGCGGCAGGGCCTCCAGCACCAGGGCGGCCAGCCTTTCCCCCACCCGGCCCGACAGGTATTTCAGCAGCCAGTAACGCAGCCGCCGGGCCTTGAGCTGCCCGGCCCGGCGCATGGGCGGCTCGATGACCGAGATGATCTGTTCCAAATCACCCCGGGAGTAAGGGAGCGGCTTCTCACTCAAGGCGGCCATGATCTGTCGATGGATCAGCAGGTCCAGGTAGCGGCGGATGGGAGAAGTGGCCAGGGTGTAGCACTCCAGGCCCAGGCCCCAGTGGGGCAGCGGCTCCAGGTCCATCACCACCCGGCTGAGGCGCCGCCGGTCCTGCCATAGTTCCAACAGACCTTTGTGAGCTTCGCGGTGGATGTGCTCCCGGGGCTCAGGCTGGCTGCGATAGACCGCGGGGATCTCCCGCTCCGCCAGAAAACGGGCCGCCAGGGAGTTGGCCAGCACCATGGCTTCGGCCACCAACTGCCGGCTGGGGGTCTCCTGTTCTTCCACTGTAACCTGCAGCTCCCCTTGGGGACCGAAAACCACCCAGACTTCGGGAAGCTTCAGTTCATAGCCCCCCCGGGCCAGGCGCTGCTCTTTGAGCCCTTCAGTTAAGCGGGACAAGGCCGTTAGGGTCGGTTCCTGATTCAGCAGCCGGTCCACTTCCTGGTAAGTCAGGCGGCGGCTCACCCGGATGAGGCTGGGAACGATTTCCCAGTCCTGCACCTCTCCGGCCCGGTTCAGGGACACCAGGAAGCTGAGAGCCCGGCGCTCCTGGCGGGCCAGGAGGCTGAGGAGGTCTTCGGAAATTTCTTCCGGCAGCATGGGCAGGCGCCGCTCCGGCAGATAGATGGAGGTGGACCGTTCCTGGGCCTCCCGGTCCAGGGGGCTGTCGGGCGGAATCATGGCCGTCACGTCGGCGATGTGTATGCCCAGTCGCCAGCCGTCCGGCAGTTCCTCCAGGCTGAGGGCGTCGTCGAAGTCCCGGGTGCGCTCCCCGTCGATGGTGATGGTTGTCAGTCCGGTGAGATCACGTCGGCTGGCGGCATAGGGGTCGGGGGCGGCGCTCCGGGTTAATTGCCGGGTCTGGGTCAGGGCCTCGGCGGAATACTCCAGGGGCACTTCCAGGCGATGCAGGTCCAGGTCTTCATCTTCCTGAAAGACCCCCAGGCGCACCAACAGACGGAAAGGCGCCTCCGCCGGGTTAAGCCGGGCCAGATCCAGATAGGCTTTGCCCTGGGCGAACTCCGGCGCCTCGGCCCCCAACAGGGCCATTTGGCGCAGGATATCCACCACCCAGTCCCGCCAGAGGGCCTGCGTTTCCAGTTCCCGTCCCTCCCATACCGCCTGCAGCCAGGCGCCGATCTCGGCCATTTCCCGGCGCCGGGCCAGTTCCAGTTCATGCTGCTCTTTCAGTTGCGCCACCGACTCCGGGGAATTGGGCACGACCAGATCATCTTTTTTGCGGAAGAGAAAGCGGTCTTCCCGTAGCCGGCGCCCCATGGCCGCCACTTCATCGGCGGCGGAGCGCCCGAACCAGAGCTCCGCCAACTCCGGCTCGGTGCTGCTTTGGTTTTCCTGGGCCAGCAGTTCCCATAGTTCTTCCAAGTTAATGGCGGCTTTCAGGGCTTCCCGCTTACTGGCGGTCTGCTCCAGGATTTTCAAAACTTCTTGGCGGTTCAAGCGGTCCAGAGGGTGAACCGGTCCCACATGCAGGAGGCGCTTGGGGGGCAGGGTGAGTTCCCGGCTCGTCTGGGCCAGGACGTGCAAGCGCTCTCCCTTCCGCTCCAAGACGATGCCGCAGAGGAGGCGCTTGTCCTCAAAGAATTCCACGATGCTGCCGGGGTCCATGTGGGCCAGAAATTATCAGAATCCCCGTAAAAGTCAATGAAGCGGTTTTCGGTTTTCAGTTTTCGGTTTTCGGTTGAAAAAGCCCGGTCAACAATAGTTGCCCTTCTTTCCGGAAATCTGTTTGATTGTCCCGATTATTTGCGTAAAAATAACATCAAGTTCAGGAAACTTGCCGTACGGAGCCGGGCTTGGCCTTTTACCGAAAACCGAAAACCGAAAACCGAAAACCCTAATGCGTATAGCCGTCATCTCCGATATCCACGGCAACCTGGAGGCCCTGGAGAGCGTCCTGGAGCAGCTCTCCCGGGAGGGGGTGGAGTTTATCCTGAATCTGGGCGACCTGGTGGGTTATAACGCCAGCCCCAAGGAGTGTCTGGCCTTACTTCGCAGCCGCCCCGATATCCGGCACCTGGCGGGCAACCACGACCTGGCGGTGCTGGAGCCGGAACGGGCCCAGTTCTTTAATATCATCGCCTACGAGGCCCTGATGTGGTGCCGGGAGCAGGTGCCCGGGGAAGAAAGGCAATTCCTCCGGGAACTGCCGTTAACCCTGGCGGGGCCGGGTTATTGGGCCTGCCACGGTACCCCCGCCAACCCCGACGCCTACATCGCCTACCACTTCCAGGGCAAAAAACTCCTGCGGGAACTGAGCCGGACCCCGGACATTCGGGTCTGCTTCTTCGGCCACACCCACCGCCGGGCCTTATGGTACCGGGATATCCGCGGCAAGGTGGCCCAGCAGGCCCTCGACCGCCCCAAACTGGAGCTTCCCCGGGAGGGCCACTATCTTATCAACCCCGGCAGCGTCGGGCAGCCCCGGGACGGCAACCCGGAGGCGGCCTACGCCATCTTCGACGACGAGGACTTCTCCATTCATTTCAAGTCGGTGCCTTACGACGTGGCCGGCGCCCAGCGGCGCATCCTGGCGGCCCAACTGCCGCCCTACCTGGCCGAGCGCCTGGCGCTGGGAAAGTGAGCAGTAAGCAGTTAGCGGTTTTCGGTTTTCGGTTTTCGGCAAGCGATGTTTTTGATAATAGCCTTGGAATTATTAATTATATTAGTGTAACATGCGCAAATTAACTCATGAGCTGCAACGCGGCAACTGGCCACTGACCACTGACCACTGACCACTGACACCTGACTACTGGCTACTGGCTACTGACAGGGGGAAACCATGGCGCCTTACCGGAAAGAAGGGGTATTAAAGGACGGCAGCCGGGTGCTTCTGCGCCCCATGACCAAAGACGACCGGGCCGCGCTGCTGGAGTTTTACCAAAACCTGGCCGACCGGGACCGGCTCTTCCTGCGCCACGACGTCCGGGACCCGGCGGTCATCAACCATTGGATTGAGCACCTGGACTACCAAAGGGTCTTTCCCCTGCTGGCCGTAGCGGACGGCCGCATCGTCGGGGACGCCACCCTGCACATGCGCAAGGTGGGCTGGAAGCGCCACCTGGGCAACGTCCGGGTGGTGGTGGCCCAGGACTACCAGGGCCGGGGCCTGGGCACCCTGTTGATCAACGAAATCGTGGAACTGGCCGGGGAATTCGGCCTGGAAAAACTGGTGGCGGAAATAC
>CAZOCQ010000088.1:0-11925 GCA_964578335.1 uncultured Desulfobacca sp. | reverse complement strand
GGCGGGCCGACTCCCGTCTCCGCCGGCGCGGCAGCCGCTTCCTCCTCCTCCGCGGTCCGCGGCCGCCCGAAGAGGCGCACCGTCAGAATAGAGAGTTCATACATCAGGTAGATGGGGATGGCGATGGCCATCATGGTGAGCACGTCGGCATGGAAGGCGGCCACCACGGCGCTGAGCAGAATAGCCAGGCGCCGCTGCCGCCGCAGGAAATCCACCTCCACGATCCCCACCCGGGCCAGGATCAGCAGGATCAGGGGCAGTTCGAAGATCAAGCCGAACAACAGCAGCAGGCGCAGGCAGAAGTTGACGAAGGAGGTCAGGTTGAGCATGGAGAAAAGCACGGCGCTCTCATACCGCAGGGAAAAAGAAATCACCAGCGGCCACACCAGGTGGAGGAAAAAAAGATCTCCCAGGATGAAGGCCACGGTGCCGATGGGAATGAAGAAGATGACCATCTTTCTCTCTTTGGGGTAAAGGGCCGGGGCGAAAAAGAGCCACATCTGATAAAGGAGCATGGGAAAGGCCAGGGCCAGGCCGACGACCAGGGAGATCTTCATTTGCACGAAAAACGGCTCCAGCGGAGCCATGTAATTCAGGCGATGCGGGGTGACCTTGGGGGGCTCCGGCTTATCCAGGCCGAAATTCTTGGCGGCGTCGGGGAACTTCTGCAGCAAAAATGATTCTATTTCGTAATGCCACCTCTGCGTAATGGAAGGCTCATTCAGGGGTCGGGTGATGACCTGCTGCACCCAGGGGACCAGGGGCCAGGCCACCCCCATGCCGATGACCACCGCGACGATGCAGATGATGAGGCGTTTGCGCAGTTCCTCCAGATGTTCCAAAAAGGACATCGTGGTCACTTCGAGTCAATCCTCCAGCCCCCGTGGGCCGCTGGGCCGGCAGCCTTTTGCCGGCGGCCCGGCTCCAGAGGGATAATTATTCGGCCAAACCTGCTGAAATAATATTAACCCATTGCCGGGGGCAAGGCAATGCGGCCAGGGAAGGATTTGTCCCGGAGAGGGAAAGTCAGCTAGGCGGAGTGCAACAGCTCCCAAATCTTCCGGGTGAGCACCCCGGCTTCGAAGGGTTTTTGAATAAAGACCAGGCCTCGGCCCAAACCTTCCTGGTCCGCCATATCCTCTTCGGCATAGCCGGACATGAGAGCCACCTTGAGGCCCGGGCGCAAGGAATTTAACCGGAGCACCAACTGCCGGCCGCTCATGCCGGGCATCACCAGATCGGTCAGGACCGCATGAATCGGCCCCTGATACTCCCGGCAGATTTGTAAGGCGTCGTGGCCGTCCCGGGCTTCCAAAACCTGGTAGCCGCTCCTGCGGAGAATCCGTCCGGCTATCTCCCGGACCACGTCTTCATCCTCCACCAGCAGGATGGTCTCCTGACCCCGGAAGGCCTCCTCGGCGTCTTTGGGCGCCAAGTCGGCTTGGCCCTGGGAGGTCGCCCGCGGCAGGTAAACTTTGAAGGTGGCCCCCAGACCCGGATCCGAATAGACATAGATGTGCCCGCCGCTCTGATGGACGATGCCATAGACGGTGGACAGGCCCAGACCGGTGCCTTTGCCCACATCTTTGGTGGTGAAGAAAGGTTCGAAGATATGGTCCCGGGTGGCGGCGTCCATGCCGAAACCGCTGTCAGTCACCGCCAACATCACGTATTTGCCGGGTTGCACCTGGGCGTGGCTCCGGGCGTAGGCGTCATCCAGTTCCACGTTGGCGGTCTCAATGCTGAGCTGGCCGCCCCGGGGCATGGCATCCCGGGCGTTCACGGTCAGGTTCAGGATGACTTGCTCCATTTGCCCCGGATCGGCCAGCACCAGACCCAGGCCGGCGCCGTACGTTATGTTTAACTGGATATCTTCGCCGATGACCCGTTTCAGCATCTTGGCGAGATTTTCCAGCACCTTATTAAGGTTCAGGGGTTTCGGCTGCAAGACCTGGCGGCGGCTGAAGGCCAGGAGCTGCCGGGTCAGAAGGCCGGCCCGTTCCCCGGCTTTCTTGACCTCCATCAGTTCCTGGTAGTTTGGGGCCCCCTCATCCAGTCCGGCCAATAGGAGTCCGCTATAGCCCAGGATGGCGGTGAGCAGATTATTGAAGTCATGGGCCACCCCCCCGGCCAGGCGGCCCACCACTTCCATCTTCTGGGCCTGCTGGAGTTGCGCCTCCAGCTTCCGCCGCACCGTGATATCCCGGCTGACCCCCAGGATGCCCACCGTTTGGCCCTGGCCGTCTCGCAGCAGGGAGGCCTTGACTTCGGCCCAGACGGTGGAGCCATCCCGGCGATACAATTCCAATTCCAGGGTGGCCGCTCTGGCCGGGTCCAGGGGATCTTCGGGCTTGGCCAGCTCTTCTTGCAGCCTGCTTCTGACCATCTCCAGGGTGGCCGGGGTCAAAACCCGGTCCAGGGGCAGTTGCAGATAATCCTGGGCTTCATAACCGGTGAGCCACTGGATGGAGGGGCTCACATAAGTGAAATTAAGCTGCAAATCCATGGTCCAAATGACGTCGGTGACGTGCTCCGCCAGGAGCCGGTAACGCCTTTCACTTTCGGCCAGGGCCCTCTCGGCCCGCTTGCGCTCGGTGATATCCTGAATGGTCCCCATCATGCGGAGGGGTTGGCCGGCGGCATCGTAAAAGATTTCTCCCTGGGCATAGACAATGCTCTCCCAGCCGTCGGACCGACTGACCCGATGCTCGATCTTATAGGGTTTCTGGCGATGCAGGGCGTCGCTGAAGGCCCTTTTGATCAAGCTGCGGTCTTCGGGAGGCACGGTTTTCAGATAGGTCTCGAAGGACGGGGCCGCCTCTCCGGGGTCAAGGCTGAGGATTCGGTAAACCTCGTCCGACCAGAGGACTTCGTTGCTCGGGATGCGCCATTCCCAGTTGCCCAGACGGGCCAGTTGCTGAGCCTCATCCAGACGCGCCCGGCTTTGGCGCAGGGCCTCTTCGGCCTGCTGCTGCTCGGTGATGTCGAAGAAGACCCCGTAAATATATTCGACTTTTCCCTGCAGATCGCACAGGATGTGGCCCCGGGCTTGAATCCAGATGGGGTGGCCGTCTTTATGCCGGATGCGGTATTCCCGGACATAGGGCTTGTTGGTTTTTAACGCCTGGATAAAGGCCCGGCGGGCGCCTTCGAAGTCTTCCGGCAAAATCAGTTGGCGCCATTTCAGCCGGCGGGAGTTAAACTCGTCTTGGTGGTAGCCGGTCAATTCCTCGATTTTATTGTCGATAAATTCGATGCTCCAATCCAGATATCCTTTAAACACCACCGCCGGAATATTATTCACCAGCAGCCGGTATTGCTCTTCGCGCTCCCGCAAGGCCGCCTCCGCCTCTTTGCGCTGGGTGATGTCCCGGGCAAATTCGATGACGCCGCAGATTTCTCCGGTGGCGTGATCCGTCAGCGGATAGGCGAAGATTTCCAGCCAGCCCGCCGGCCGGCCGCCGGCCCCGGGCTTGGGCATGATTCCCTGGGCGGGCTTGCCGCTCTTGAGGGCCTCGGCGGTGGGGCAGTCCGAGCAGGGACCTGCGCAATCTTTCAGAACTTCATGGCACTTGCGGCCCAACAGGGGCATGGCGAAGTCATACCAGCGGGCCGCGGTGGGGTTAAACCGCATTATGGTTAAGTCGCGGTCTTTAATGACCAGACTATCCTGCACGCTTTCGAAGATGCTTTCCACCAAACGCTCGCCTTGCCATAAGGCTTCCTTGGTTTGGCGGTGGCGCGAACTGGTCTTCAGGGTGAGGGCCACTAAAGCCGTCACCCAAAACAGCAGACCGAGGCGCTTAAAAAAATCACGCTGAGATAAATTCAGGGAAAAAAGATCGAATTCGGCGGAGTGGGGTTTGAGCCAGAAATCAATGGAAGCCTCGGCTAACCAGGCAAGCCCCCCAAAAAATAAGGCGATAAAGAGAATTTTAAGATTTTTTTGAGTTATCAAAATTGATTCAGTCCATTTTCTGATTAATCTTCCTTAGCTTCCCGTCAATGCTTAAAATCTCGGCCATTGGCCACAGAAATACATATGAAAAGTATTAAAGTTACTAACATATTTGATAAAAATAGCCGTGGTCATTACCGAGAAAAAATTTGCACCAATTTAATGCATTTCAGATCAAATGCAAGAAATTATTCTATTTTCAAGACCGGCCTGCGCATTTTTACAATATTTATTTCTTTCCCGGCAGCCTTCGAAACCTGGGCGAAGTGGCATTTCCGCCAAGGCGGCCTGCTTCTTATAATTTCGGCAATTCTCCGCATTTCCTTGAAGTCGGGCGAGGCGCGGTTCTCCGGGGCCGGCGGCGCCTTTGCCTCCGAGGTTGGGAAGGCCGGGAAACCATCATGATTTGGGCGGGGAGTAAAAAGGGGACTCAAGAGAGCGCGGCGGCACAACCGATGTCCATAGGCCGCAATATGCCGCCAGGCTGATCGCTAGAACTTCGCCATGATAAAAGGTTAGCCGCGGCGCGATTGTTGCTTATTCAAGCAGCAAGGTAAGGCTGGGGTTGGGTGGCGGCAGAGCAATTATCCTGACGCCGATGTCCATGCTGTCGTTGCGGACAAATTCCGTGCCGGGAATAAAAATGACTCCCTCCTGGGCCAGGGGAGCCGGGGCCGGGCCCGGCATGGTGCCCATTAAACCACCCATAGTTCCACCGAAGGCCACCCAGTAGGTGCCGGCCGAGAGGGGCCAGTTCAACCCCGCCCCGGTTGCCCATTGCGCCCCGGTGCTGGGCACATTGATCATTTTGGGGCCATACAGCGGGTTGCCGGGAACGTCGCCGTTATCCTGATAAATATGGATGCGCAGGTTGCCGGCGGTCGAGCCGGCCACCCATCCTTGAATCGAGCCCACGGTGGCCGGTTGGCTCAGGATAAATTGGGCAAACAGCGTGTAGGGATAATTAAGTGGAACACCGCCGCTGGTCGCAGCGGGTTGACCCGTGTCCACCAGCTTCTCGGCCGCCCGGACGGGGCTGAAGATTAACAAAGAAATTGCCAAGGCCAGCAACAGGTTGCGCTTCATCTGTCTTCTCCCTAAGCCTGGTGGGCCATTAATTCGGCCCCGTCTGCCGGATGCCCTGGTTAATCCTTCGTTACTCCCCGGCGCTTCATCCCTGCTTATCGAGGCGTTTAACAATAATTGCCATTATCGCATATTTTTTAATACTTATTTAAAAATTATTCGCCCATCATCCTCACCAGAGGAATCGATTGGCGGCGGCAATAACGCCGTCGCCTAAATAATCCTGATTTCCCGGGGGCTGCGGGTGAGCCACTCCACCCCGGCGGCGGTGATCACCCCGGTGTCCTCCTGGCCCACCATGCCGATCTCCGGCAGGAAGAACTTGGGCTCGAAGGCCAGCGCCATGTTCTCCTCCAGGATATGGGGAAAGCGGGCGCTGATCAGGGGCCATTCGTCCAGTTCCAGCCCCACTCCGTGCGCCAGGAAGCTCACCCGGTCGAGGCCCCGCCCCATGAACCGGTCCTGTAAGCCCCGGGCCCGCACCAGGTCCCAGAGGCGGTGAAAGAGCTTACCGGGGACTACCCCCGGCCGGGCCTCCTGCTCGAAGGCGGCGTAGAGTTCCTGGACCGCCTGCCAGCTCTCCCGGACCTTCTCCGGCAACGGACCCAGGGAATACATCCGGGTCATATCCGCCACGTAGCCGTTGACGCAGGCGGCCAGGTCAATGCTGATGGGCTCGCCGGGAGCCAGCTGCTTCAACGACGGCCCCTGGGGGAAGGCGGGACTGAACCCCCGGCCGCCGCTGGGGGTGTCGGAATAGGCGGCTTGCAGGCCCTCGGTCCCCGACAGGACGTGTCCATAAAAGACCTCCAGGTCCCAGTTGCGCACCCGGATCAGACCCTGGTGGCCCAAGGAGCGGAGACGGTACTCGAAAGCGGCGGCCAGTTCCAGTTCGGAGATCCCCGGCCGAATCATCTCCGGCGCTTCCCCATGGACCCGGTCCAAAATGGCCGCGGCCCGGCGCAACTGCTCAATTTCATAGGGGCTTTTGACCATGCGCTGCCGCCGGATCAGGGGAGAGAGGTCCCGGATGGGGCGCTGCGGAAAGAGCTTCTCCCGGAGCCGCTGGTAAAAGGCGGCGGGCATGACGTCCAGCTCCAGTCCCAAGGCCCCTTGCGGTGGGAGACCGGAGTCCGCCAGGAGCTGCGGAATTTCCTTCGGGTCCTGATAAAAAACCTGGGGCCAGACGCTTAGAGGCTTGGCGGTCCGCTGTCGGGGCCGGCGCACCAGCAGCAGCGGGCTCCCCTCGGGAGCCAGGGCCAGGAAGCCGTCCACCAGGGTGCCGGCGTAGTAGAAGAGGTCGGCCCCCTGGCGCACCAGGGCCAGGTCGATATCATTCCCGGCCAGGGCCGGTTGCAGGCCCGCAACCCGGGAGGCGAGTTCCGCCGGCGGCACCGATTCCATCATGGCCGTTTCGGTCAAAAATCGACGTACTCGCCCCGGGCCAGGTCCCGCAGGTGGCAGATGTCATTGAGCCCCATGATCTGCCAGGCGCCGCCGGCCCAGAGGAAACGGTTGACCGCGGTGGTGTCCTGGCCGATGCGCCAGAAGTGGGAGTTGTCCAGGCCGATGAAGGCGGCGATGAGCACCTTGTTCACGGCCCGGTGGGCCGCCAGCAGAACCGTCTGGTTCGGGTGCCGGCCCAGCACTTCGGCCACCGCGGCCATGGCCCTGTCCTTGACTTCGTCCAGGGTCTCCCCGTTGGGGAAGCGCACGGTGTGGGGGGCGGTTTCCCACTGGCGGTAAAGGTCGGCGTACTTCACCTTGACCTCGGTGAGGGGCAGGCCCTCCCAGTCGCCGTAACAGAGGTCGCTGAGGCCGGGCAGGTCCTCCACGGTGAGGCCGTGGTGCCGGGCGATGGCCTCGCCGGTGTCCCGGGCCCGGGACAGGGGGGAGCAATAAGCGGCGTGAAGAGTCTCGCCCTTGAGCCATTCCCCGGCCAGCCGGGCCTCTTCCCGACCCTGGTCGTTTAAAGGAATATCCCGGGAACCGCGAAAAATCTTGTCCTTGTTCCAGGGGGTCTGGCCGTGCCGCACCAGGATGATCTGGGTCATATGTCCTCCTTCACGGTTGATTCAAAATATTAAGGCCCGGCAAGCTGCGTCCTCGCCCTCACCACGGAAGGAAGGGGCTGCGCTCCAGCTATTATCCGGTCTTCAGGCTTCCTTGGAGTAACTTACTGGAGAGACTATACCGCAGCTTGCCCTGAGAGTATATGGCCTGACTGATAAAAAAACCGGGGCCCCGACGGAAATCGGCGCCCCTGCGGTTTCGGAAATCCGGGTCTTTGTTTCAAGAAATGATCGCCCAGTTCTCCGGGAAGGTGTTATCATCCAGGGTGTATAAGAACCCCATAGTTTTGCCCATGCCCGGCTCCATTCCCCGCTGCACTCTCCAGAAGGAGAGATAAATGGCGTAAGTCCAGCGGGGCTCCTTGGTCTGGGGATCTTCTTCCAGGGCGTGCCAGACCTCCCGCTTCTCCATGACCCGCCAAATGGTGTTGAATTTTTTGCTGCGCACTAGCTGGCCGACGTTGGGCAGCCCCTGTTTCCGCACAATTTCTTCGTATTCCTGCATGGCCGTCGCCTCCCTATGGATAAAGGACGCAATCCTTATGAAGAGGCCACAAGACTCATCATCTCGGCATAGAGAACCTGAGACTCGATGCCGAAGTTCTCCTCCAAGCCGGCAGGAGATTAATTCCAGAAACTATTCCTTGGCCAGGTCCCAGTTAAGTGCAAAGGTGTTGTCGTACAGGGTATACAGGAACCCCATCATCCGGCCTACCCCCGGCATGGCTCCTTCCTGCACTTTCCAGTAGCTCAGATAAATGGCCGGGATCATGCGGGTCTCCCCGCTCTTGGGGTCGGGTTCGATGTTCTGCCAGACCTCTTTCTTCTCCAGGACGCGCCACAGGGTGCCGTATTTCTTACTGCGTACGGTTTGCCCCACATCGGGGAGCTTCTTCTCTTTGATGATTTTTTCAAAATCTTTCATAGGTCACCTCCTGAGGAGAATGGTTTAGGGCTTGGTTAAAACATAAGATTGCGGCGCTCAAGTTTCAAGGATAGTTCCCCTTTTCTCCGTGTTTGTTAATTTTTCCCTAGGGCAGGGAGGCCTCAATGCGCCTCTTTAAGGCCAGCAGCGCCTCTTCGGCCTTGAGGATTTCGGTTAGACTCTGCTCCACTTCCCCGGTGCGGCGCGATACTTCCTGAGTGCTGCGCTGCTTCTGGGCCCGGGCCCGCTCCAAAGCCTGGGAAATGCTTTGGGTGGTATCGTCGATCCTGGCCAGCCAGTCCTGGCGGAAATCCCGGGCCAAATCCTGGAGCCGCTGCTGAAAATCATAGCGCAGGCGGCCGCAATGCTTATCAACCAGTTCCGCCACGTTCTCCAGGAGCTTCTTGAGCAGCAAGCCTTTGGTAAGAGCCCGGGGGAGCAGCGCCGTCACCGTCATCTGCAGGATTTCCAGGCCCACCGGGTCTTCTTTGAATTTAAACCAAAAGCGGCTCTTTTCGGTGAAGGCTTCTTCGGCCGCGAAGCCGCGCAGGGAGAAGTCAAAGATGCGGGCGGTCATCTGGGTCAGGCGTTCCAGGATGCCGCTGACCCGGCCGACGAACTCCTGATGGGTGTCCGTCAGGATCAGGGCGAGTCGGTCAATTTCCCGCCGGCGCCAATCCGTAAAAACGTCCCTTAACGCCGCGAACAGGTACTTTTCCATCTCCTGGCGCAGGTCGCCGGCCAGGCGGCTCTGGCGCTGGAACTCGGCCTCCACCTCCCGGCGCAGCCGGGCCTCGGTCTCCCGCCGAAAAACCTCCAGGTCCTTATTCAACTCCGCCACCACCCCCTTGAGGCGCCCATCCAGGAGCAGCAGAGACATCTCCCGTTCCTTCTCCAGACCCTGCAATTCCAGGTGGAACCGGGAAATTTTTTCCTCCAACTCCTTAAGAGGGATGGCGCTGGCCTGGCGTTCCACTTTCAGGGCCAGGGTGGAGTCGCTCAGGGCCTTTAAGACCCCGTTAATACAGGAAGTCAGCAGCACCCGGCCCTTTTCTTTAAAGAGAAACTGGCGCAGGTGTTCCTCAAATTGAGGCAGCAGACTGGCGTGCAATGATGCTGAGCCGCCGTTGGTCTTGCCTTCCAGGGCCAGCTTGGCCGACAGGGGAAAAATCATCACTTGTGGGGCGGCCAGATTTTCTTTCAGCAACTCGGTGGTAAAGTCCAGGGCCTCTTGCCGCTCCGCCGCGTCTACATAGTCTACCTTGTTCAATACAAAGAAAAGCTTATGGACATATTCCCGGATATCCTTCAGGAATTCCTGCTCGGCGGCGGACAAGGGCGGGTCCACGGTGACCACGAAGACCGCGGCGTCCACCTCGGGCAGATAATTATAGGCCACTTCGGTGTTGTGACTATAGACCGAGCCCACCCCGGGGGTGTCGATGAGGCGCACTCCGTCCCGGAGATACTCCGAGGGATAGGCGATCTGGACCTCCCGCACCCCCTTATTATTCTTGGGATTGCCTCTCTCGGTGATATAATCGGCCAATTCTCCCTGGCTGATAGAGCGGCTTTGGCCGTTTTGAAACTGCACCCGAATGTCGAGGCTCTCGCCGTAGCCCAGGATGGTGACCACCGAAGTCAGGGGCACAATGGCGGTGGGCAGCACCGCCTCCCCCAGCAGGGCGTTGATCAAGGTGCTTTTGCCACGCTTAAAGGCCCCCAGGATCACCAGGTTGAAACGGTTTTCCCGCAACTTCTCCAAAAGCCGGGCCATTTGCGGGCCCTTCACTTCCGGCAGCGCGGCAATTCGCCTGATCTGCTCTTCCAGGGCTTCTTTCAGGTTACGGTAATCTGCCATTAGGTCTCCTTGGCCTGGGAGCAAAAAAAAAGACTTCTGCCCCAAAATGGACAGAAGTCATCAGCCCACCTGACGAAGATGGGCAATTTTGGCGGACTTCATCGCCTCAATAATTTAAATATTTTCCTGAAAACCGCCTGGATGTCAACCTCAAAAGAAGCCTTGGCTGGTATTTCTCTTAAAATTTGCACATTTTTCTTGACCAGTCCAGAGGGGCAGAGGTAAGTTATCTTAAAACTAGGCGCTGGAGTCCGCCGGGGAGGAGGAGAGTCTGCCCGAACCGTGGTAACACTGATGGCTCCTGATCTCACCGGTTACGTGGGTCAGGGGCTTTTTATTTGCCGCGCCGCACCGGTTGCAGGAGGATAACTTGGAGCAAGTCTGGTACACCGCCACCGCCTGGATCGCCCTGGCCCTGCTGGCCAGCCTCATTTCCATCCGCGTCGGCATTTCCGTGGCCCTGGTGGAGATCTTTTTAGGCTTTGTCGCCGGCAACTGCGGCGCCTACTTCGGTTCCGCCATTTTTCAACCCAATGCCTGGGTCAACTTCCTGGCCGGCTTCGGCTCGGTGGTCTTGACCTTTCTGGCCGGGGCCGAGATCGAGCCGGAATCCTTTCGCCGTCAACTCAAGCCCACCCTGGCCATCGGCATCGTCTCCTTTCTTTTTCCATTCCTGGGGGCCATGGCCTATTGTTATTACGTTAGCGGTTGGAGTCTACAAGGAGCCCAGATCGCCGGCATCGCCCTGTCCACCACCTCCATGGCGGTGGTCTACGCCGTCATGGTGGAGACGGGCCTTAATGAAACAGAACTGGGCAAACTGATCTTGGCTGCCTGTTTCGTCACTGATCTGGGCACGGTGCTGGCCCTGGGCTTGATCTTTGCTCAATATGATTACTGGCTGCTAATTTTTGTGGCAGTTACGGCCGTGGCCTTATGGCGTCTGCCGGCCCTCTGCCGCCGGGTCTTTGCCAAGTGGGGCGGCCGGGTGAGCGAGCCCGAGATCAAGTTCATCTTCTTGGTGCTCTGCGCCTTGGGGGCCCTGGCCGTCACCGCCCGCAGCGAAGCGGTGCTGCCGGCCTATCTCTTCGGCATGGTGATCGCCGGCCTCTTCGTCCACGACAAGGTCCTCATCCACCGCATGCGGGCCATCGTCTTCGCCTTACTGACCCCCTTCTTTTTCCTTAAGGCCGGCACCCTGGTGTCGCTGCCTGCCCTGATCGCCGGCTTCGGCCTGCTGGTCATCTTGTTTGGCGTGAAGATGGTGACCAAGATCGTCGGCGTCTGGCCCATGTGCCGCCTTTTCAAGATTCCGGGGCGAGAGACTAATTACACCACCCTGATGATGGCCACCGGCCTCACCTTCGGCAGCATCTCGGCGTTGTTTGGGTTTAACTACGGCTATATCGACCAGGCCCAGTATTCCATCCTGGTGACGGTGGTCATCGCCTCCGCGGTGATTCCCACCGTCATTGCCCAGGTCTTTTTCCAGCCGAAAGAAGTGGGTCTCAAAAAGGAGGCGGTGGTCTTCGATAGCGGTTCAGCCGACCACTTGTTGCACACGCCGGAAGAGTAAATTTTCCCGAAAAACTGGCGGAGGGGGACAATGTTCAAAAAAATCTTGTTGGCCTATGACGGCTCCCAGGGCGCTGAAAAGGCCCTGGCGGCGGGGATCGAACTGGCGAAGGTCCACGGCGCCGAGCTCACGGCCCTGGCGGTGCAGGAGCGGCTGCCTCGCTTCAGCGGCACCATTGACGAGGTCCAGGAAGAGAAGGAGTATGCCAATCAACAATACCGCGGGCTGCTGGATGGCGCCCAGGCCCAGACCCGGGCCGCGGGGGTGAAGTTGCAGACCCTCATGCGTCCCGGCCACCCGGCCCAGACCATCGTGGCGGTGGCCAAAGAGGGCAATTTTGATCTCATCCTGGTGGGCCACACCGGCCTCTCCGGGGTTTGGGCCGCCTTCCTGGGCACCACCGCCGAGAAGGTAAGCCGCCACGCGCCCTGCAGCGTCCTGATCGTG
>CAZOCQ010000087.1:0-11941 GCA_964578335.1 uncultured Desulfobacca sp. | reverse complement strand
ATAGCCAGGGAGACCAGCCGGGCCATGGTGATGACCAGGTAAAGCTGCCCGGTCAGGGCCTCGAACATGGCCAGGGTGCGGGTCAGGGGGCTGAACGGGGTAATGTCGCCATACCCGGTGGTGGTGAGGGTGATGAAACTGAAGTAGGTCAGGGCCCGCTGGAGGGCCGGCGGATTGCCGGGGGGCCGGCCGTCCAGCCAGTGGAAGGCCTGGGGGATGGTTAAAGCGACCAGAAAGTAAAACAGACTCCACATCCCCCCCAGGAGCAGATAGACCACGATGGCGCCGCGGATGCGGTGGGCCGTCACCGGTCCCGCTCCGAAAACCTGGACGATCAATACCGCCAACAGCAGCCCCAGAAAAATTATTTTGAGCAGGGTGTCCAGGAAGAGCAGGCTGTCCTCCGGGTGGAAATGATTCCACCAGGTGAGAGTCAGGATGACCACCGCCAGAACGATGGCCAGGAAATGCAACCAGCGCTGCTGAAAGGTGGTCAGGACGCCGGCCACGATGATCAGAGAGAACAAGAGGTCGGCCACAAAGTTGCCGAAGACGAAGTGACCCAGGGCGCAGACGACAAAAAAATACGCCAGGGTAAAGATCAGCAGGCCCGTAAGGCCGCTTTCGATGGTCCAGAAATTGGTCGGATGTAAGCGTGACAGCTTCATAAGTCGGCCGCAAACTCAGGAAGTCACAATGGCGTTCAAGACGACTCCCAGGATGGTGGAATAAAAGAAAAAAGAGACTACGCTATGGAGCAGCACCATGCGCCGTTGGGCCGCCGAAGTGATATCAACGTCGCTCATGGCGTAGGTCAGACCCACAGTAAAAGAGATGTACATAAAATCCAGGTAGTTGGGGGGATCCTCGCCGGGGAAGACGAAACCCTGGCGCATACCGTCCGGGAACGGGCGGCCTTGGGCGTCGGCGTCCTCGTAATACAGCCGGGCGTAGTGTTGGCCCACGGCGGTGTGCAGCAAAAACCAGGACAGCACCACCGCCAGGACGCTCAAACCCACCAGGAGGCGGGCATGGGCCGGATGCGCACTGCCCACCGAGGTGAGAATGATGCCCACGCTGATATTGCCCAGCAGCGCCACCAGGACCAGCACGATCAGCAGAAAGACCCGGTTCGGTTCATCCCGGGAGACCCGCTGCTTGGTCATGGAGGGATCGGCGTGGTAAATGACGATGCCCAGCAGGAACAGGTAAGTGGCCAGGGCCGCGATCCAACCGCTGAGGGAGGCGACTTTCCAATGGAAACCGAGCCACTTCCAGGAGATGACCCCCCACACCATCCCCAGCGCGAGGGACAGGACCGCCCGCACACGGTCATGAAGTTCCCAGGCGAAATGAAAAAGCCGCGACCTACTCATTATGAATAAGCCTCTTGTAGGCGCTAATCACCTCACCTTTATCGGCAAAAAAGGCGTCCTGGCCCACCAGATCGGTTATCTCCGATCGCTTAAGCTGGATAAACACGTCCTGGGCCACCTTGGAAAATACCAGTCTTATGCCGCGCTCCTTTAAGATGGCATAAAGGCGGCGCAGAGTTTCTGCCGCCGTAAAATCGATATCATCCACGGCGCCGGCGTCGAGGCAGAACCAGACCAGGGGAGGGTTCGCCTCCCGGACCAGCCTGGTGACCTCCTCGGACAGCAATGGGGCATTGGCATAATACATGCCGTGGGAAAAGTGATAGATCAGCAGACCCGGCAGCATTTGGGCCTGGGTTCGAACCGGTTCGCTCTGCCAGCCTTCCGGCCGGGCCGGCATGATGAGGAAATTTTTCGGCTGGTAGCCGTGGCGGGTGTGGCTAACCAGCGACAGGAACATGGCCAGCAGGATGCCCTGCTCCACCCCCACCAGGACCACGGTGGCGGCGGTGATGACGGCTACCCAAAATTCCCAGGGCCGCTCTCGGTAGATGCGCTGCATCCCCTTGACATCGACCAAATCCACACAGATGAGAAAAACCACCGCGGCTAACACCGCTTCCGGCATATAGGCCAGGGGTCCGGTCAGGAACCACAGCACCGCCAGGACGACAAGGCTGCTGGCGAGCATCGCCAATTGACTGTGGCCCCCGGCGTGGTTGACCATCTCCGAGGCAGTGGGGCTGCCGTTGACCACAAAGGCGCCGGAAAGTCCGGCCCCCAGGTTGGCCAGGCTCAGGCCCACTAAATCCAGATTCTCATTGAATCGTTCATTATAACCCGCCGCGTAGGCCCGGGAGGTGGCGGCGCTTTGGGCCAGGATGACCACGAAGATGGAAAAGGCCGTGGGGGCCAGGTCCATCAGCAGCTCTACGCTCAAGTTCACCTGGGGCAGGCCGAAGACCGGCAGGCCGCGGGGGATCGCCCCCAGGGTGGCCACGCCATGGGAGTTCAAATCGAGGACCCAGCTCACCGTAATGGCGCCCATCACCGCCAGCAGCGCCCCGGGAATTCTCCTGGAAATTCGGCGAGACACTGCAATCATGCTCAGGACCGCCGCGGCCGTCCCCAGGGTGTAGAAATTGGTCTGGTGGAGATGTTGTAACGCATGGAGGAGGTGCCCGACGGGACCCTCTCCGCCCCGGGGCACCCCCAGCATCCCCCCGATCTGCATTAGGGACACCTGGATACCCACCCCGGTCAGAAAGCCCACCAGCACGGTGCGGGACAGGAAGTCCGCCAGGAAACCCAGTCTGATAAGGCGGGCCAGCAGAAGAAACCCGGCCGCCATCAGGGCCAAGAGACCGCACAGGGCCATATACTCGGAAGAACTTTTGGCGCCTAGGTCCGCCAGGCCGGCGGCCAGGATGGCCGCGGTGGCGGAGTCCGCTCCCACCACCAGGTGCCGGGAGGAGCCAAACAGGGCGAAGATGGACATGGGGAGCAGGATGGCGTAGAGCCCGGTGATCACCGGGGTGCCGGCGATCTTGGTGTAGCCCATGGCCTGGGGGATGTTCAAAGCGGCCAGGGTGAGGCCGGCCAGCAGGTCGGCGGGGACCTGGGCAGGCTTAAGGGGTAAAATTCCCTGAAGTAGCGGGAACCGGACCTTCTGAGCTCCGCTCTCAGCCATGCCTGCTCCTGGAAGATTCAAGGTTCAAGGCAAAAGATCGCCGCGGGCGGGAGGCCCTAAATCTTTTCCACCAGGCTGGCGGCCGCGGCGGCGTCCAGGACCAATTTTACTTTATCCTCCGCCCGCTCCTCCACCAACCTTTTCAACTCCGCTTCATCGGCCCCCGGCTTAATCACCCCCTTGCGCTCCTCCCGTTCCAGAAAGGCGTCGGCCATCTCATCCGAGAGATCGAGATAAAGATTGGTTAACGGATTGACCAGCGGCTTCAGGAGAACTCCCACCAAGGGAAAAATCACCGGGGCCAGCACCGCGACCCCGGCGACGGTGAGCAAAGTGGCCAGGGGACGGGTGAATAATAAATTAAACATGGTGCGCCTCCTCCGGTGCGGGAATTAACCCGGCCCCCCATCCCGGCCGGGGTTAATGCGGGCTGCAATTATTCAACCTTGGTAATTAATTACCCCAGAGGTTGATTGCAAGTTATCGGGCGCCGTTTCCTAAAGATAGGCCTTCACCACGTATTGCTGGATCATGCGCTGGGTGTTGAAAAAGGCGCCGTTGAGGGCGATGGCCCCGTACATCACCTGTCGGAAGGCGCGCCGGTCCCCATAATATTGGGGAATGATGGCTTTTTCCAGTTTGCCGTAGAGACAATCGGCGTCGCCGGAGCAATCATAGCCCGGAGTCACCGGGCCGCCGATGGACCAGCCGGTGAAGTTCTCAATGTGGCCTTCCAGCCACCAGCCGTCCAGGATGCTCAGGCTGGGCACCCCGTTCAGCGCCGCCTTCATGCCGCTGGTGCCCGACGCCTCGTTGGGCGGCTGGGGGGTGTTCAGCCAGACATCCACCCCGCCGGTGAGCAGCCTCGCCAGCCAGGTGTCGTAGTTGGCCAGATAGACCACCTTGACCTCCGGTTTGAGAGCCTCCGCGGCCTGAAAAATCCGCCGGATCAGCTCTTTCCCCTGGTCGTCCCGGGGATGGGCCTTGCCGGCGAAGATTAACTGGAGAGGTCCCGCTTCCCGGGCAATCCGGCGGAGGCGCTCGAGGTCGCTGAAGAGCAGGTCCCCCCGCTTATAAGTCGCCGCCCGCCGGGCAAATCCCAGGGTCAGGATGTCCTTGTCCAGGCCGGCGTTGGTTTCATGGTTGACGTAGGAGAGCAGTTGCTGCTTGGCCTGCTGGTGCGCTTCCCACAATTCCTCGCCGGGAATGTTGAGGACATAGCGCAGGCTGAAGTTATCCTCCCGCCAGCCCGGAATATGGCGGTCAAACAGGGTCTGGAAGGGCTCGGTGGCCCAGGTGGCGGCATGCACCCCGTTGGTGATGGCGTCCACCGGGTAATCGGCGAACATCAGCCGGGAGACTTCCCCGTGCTTTTTGGCCACCCCGTTGACGTAGTTGCTCAGGTTGAGGGCCAGGTAAGTCATGTTCAAATGGAAGCCGCGCTGGGCCAACTCCTCCACCGGAGCAAAGTCCCCGCCGTATTGAAAGATATGCTTCTGCACATCCAGGGCAAAGAGGTCCTGCCGATCCACCACGAATTTAAAATTCTCTCCCATCTTCTCCAACAGCTCCAGGGGAAACTGGTCGTGGCCCGCCGGCACCGGAGTATGGGTGGTGAAGATGCACTTTTCCCGCACCGCTTCGATCTCTTGATGACCGACGGCGGTTGTCCCGGCTTTCTCCGTTGCTTCGTTCAAAAGTTCGAGGGTGAGACAGGCGGCATGCCCTTCGTTCATATGGAAGCGCCTGAGGTCCTGATATCCCAGGGCCCGAAGCATCCGGACTCCGCCGATGCCCAAAATGATTTCCTGGCACAGGCGGTACCAGTCGTCGCCCCCGTAAAGCTGGTCGGTGAGCCGCCGGTCCCAGTCGCTGTTTTCCGGCAGGTCGGTGTCCAGGAAATAGACCGGCACCATGTAGCCGCTGACCCCCTTGACTTCATATCTCCAGACCCGGAGCCGGACTTGCCGGTCTTCGATGGCCACCGCGGCCCGCTCCGGCAGCTCGGTCAGAAAATCGTTGACGGGCCATGACACCGGGTCTTCGCTCTGGCTGCCCCGGGCGTCCAGCCTTTGATAAAAATAGCCCTTGCGGTGCAGCAGGCAGACGGCCGCCATGGGGACCTTGAGGTCCGCCGCCGCCCGGATGGTGTCGCCCGCCAGGACCCCCAGCCCGCCGCTGTAAGTGGGCATGCCGGGCTCCAGGGCGATCTCCATGCTGAAGTAGGCAATGGCACGATCATTGGGCATGACATTTCCCCTCAAAGTTCGCGTCGTTCTCTGCCTTTTTACCAAAAAGCCAACCGATGGTAAAAGTTAAAAAAGTGCCCAGCAACAACAGCCAGGTCCAGCCCAGAGGCAAAATCTGCTTCTCGGAGAGAATCAGCAGCCCCAGCATGGCCAGGGCGGCCAGGCTCATGGCCGCCACGTTGACCCGATTGCCGCGTCTTTTAGTGAGCAGGCCCAGGAGAAACACCCCCAATAAAGAGCCGTAAGTGACCCCGCCGATCTTGAAGGCCAGCCAGAGGAATTTTTCAAAATGGCTGAAAAAGTAGGCGACGCCGGCCAGGATGATGCCGAAAAGCACCACCGCCATTCGGGATACCCACAAATAATGGCGTTCGCTGCCTGACTCGTAAAGCACCGGCCGATAAATGTCCGTTACGAAAGAAGAAGTCAGGGAGCCCAGCGGCGAGTCAATGCTGGCCATGATGATGGCCGCCAGCATCAAGCCCCGTAGCAAGGGGGGCATGGCCTGCCCGATGAAATGCGGAAAAATTTCATCCGGTTTGGCCGGCAAAGGCAGCCCCGGATGCTGCGCATAGAAGGCGTACAGGCAGGCCCCGATAACCAGGAAGATCATCATCACCAGAAAACTGCCCAGGGGCGTCAGCAGCATGGTCTTCTGGCTCTCTCTCCTGGTTTCCACCGTCAGCAGGCGCTGCATGGTCTCCTGGTCGGTCCCGAAGGCCGCCAGGGAGCCGAAAAAGCCGTTCAAGGTGGCCAGCACCAGGAGATTGGGGTCGGTGCACAGGCTCCTCAGGAATCCCGGCCAGCCGGCCACCGCCGGGTCCGGTCCCCAATTGAAGATTTTCAGTTTGCCCGCCCCCCCGGCCACCGCCACCACGGCTGCGGCGCCGCCGTCAATTTGGGACAGCAAAAAAGCGATGGCCGCCACCCCCGCCACCGTGAAGGTCAGGGCCTGCACCACGTTGGTCCAGACCACCGCCTTGATGCCGCCCCAGGCGATGTAGAGAATGCAGATGACTGAAAAAACCAGGATGGTGGGCATGAGGGGCCAGCCGATGAGGATGCTCACCGCCAGGCAGGCCACCAGCAGCCGGACCCCCGAGGCCAGCAGCCGGGTAATGAAAAAGAGGAGGGAGCCGGCGATCTGGGTTTCCGGGCCGAAACGATAGTTTAAAAATTCATAAATGGAAGTGCAGTTGTACCGGTAAAACGCCGGAATAAAGAGCAGGGCGATGACCACCCGGGCCAACAAAGAGCCCAGGAAAAACTGGGCGTATTCCCAGTTTTCCATGTAAGCCACGGCGGGCACCGAGATCAGGGTGACGGCGCTGATCTCGGTGGCCACAAACGACAGGCAGGCGGCCCACCAGGGGATTTTCCTGGCCCCCAGGAAAAAGTCGTTGGTGGATTTTTCTTCCCGTCCGGCGTAGAGGCCCACCGCCAGCAGCAGCGCCAAGAGCGCCGCCACCACCGCGTAATCCGGCCAGGTGAGACTGCCGCCGCCGGGAAAAATAGCCTGGATTTCCATCAGAAACCAAACTATCGTATCGAAAAATTATTTGCATGGTTAAAATGAGAGCACTATGAAATTAGCCGAATTGGTGGGCCAACGGCTGGTCATCGGCATCCCCGGCGCCGAAATCACTCCGGAAATTGTCAGTCATTTCCGGGAGCTGCACGCCGGCGGGCTGATCCTTTACCGCATCAACTTCGAGTCGCCGGCCCAGCTCAAGAAACTTATTGCCGGCCTGGAAGAAGCCCTCGAGCGCCGGCTGCTGGTGCTGGCCGACCACGAAGGCGGCCGGGTCATCATGTTCCGGGACGGCGTCACCGTGTTCCCGGATAACCTGGCGCTGGGCGCGACCGGAAAGATTGACTATGCCCGGCAGCAGGGTGACCTCGAGGCCAAGGAACTGCGCCGCCTGGGACTGGACGTGAACCTGGCCCCGGTGCTGGATGTCTTGACCGCAGCCTACAGCCCCAATATCGGCATCCGCTCCTACGGCCGGGACTGGCGCCTGGTGGCCGCAATGGGCGCGGCGCGGATCGCCGCCATGCAACAGGGCGGCCTGTCCGCCTGCGCCAAGCATTTCCCCGGCAAGGGCCATGCCCCGGTGGACGCCCACCTGGGCCTGCCGGTGATCCCCTCCACCTGGCGGGAAATGGAGGAGGTGCATCTCAGGCCCTTTATGGAGGCCATCGCCGCCGGCGTGGACCTGGTGATGTCTTCGCACCCCTATTACCCCAACCTCGACCCCGGCCCCCAACAGATCGCCACTTTTTCCCGGAGAATTATTCATGACTACCTCCGCCGGGAACTCAACTTCCAGGGGGTCAGCGCCAGCGACGACCTGGAGATGGGCGCCATCAAGGCCATCTGTCCCATCGGCGCAGCGGGGGTTCGGGCCGCCGCGGCGGGACACGACCTGCTGCTGGTCTGCCACGACCTTAAGGCCCAGAAAGAGGTGTTTCATGCCCTGCTGGAAGCCTATAAAAGCGGACAACTATCTCGGAAGGAACTGGAAGAGAGCGACGAGCGGCTCAAAAAGTTGAAATTAAAGCGACCAGAAAGGTTCGCCGGGGGAGAACCCGCCGCCGAACCGGCGGGCGCCGGCCCGGCGGCCAGCATCTGCCGGGAATCGGTGCGGGTGCTCCAGGATGACCGAAAATTGCTGCCCCTTAAGCGCGGAGCCCAAAGAATCGGCGTGATCTTTCCGCAATTTTCCGCCCTGGACGCTAAGATCATGATTGAAAGGGAAGTTTTGCAGGAAAAGGAATTTATCCGGCGGGAGTTTGGAAAATTCGGTTTCGATCCCGACATCCGGATCGTCTCTATTGAACCTACCACGGCGGAAATTCAGGAGGCGGTGAACCTGGCCCACTCCTGTGAGCTTACCATCCTCTTCTGCTATGACGCCCACCTCTATCCCTCCAATAAAAAATTACTGGAGGACCTCCAGGAGGCCGCCCCCAAGCTGGTGGCGGTCCTGCTGCGCGACCCCTATGACGCGGTTTTTCTTAAACCAGGAGTGGCCTGCCTCACCGACTTCGGCTGGCGGGCCTGCCAGCTTAAGGCCGCCATTGCCCAAATCTGTTCTCCTACCGCTTCCGGTTTCTGATTGGACTTCGCCCGGACCTCCTCCCGGCTCACAACCTGACCCCTTCCGACCGCACGGCCTGGGCCAGCAGAGAAGCCCGTTCCGGTCCCTTTTCCCATTCGTCCCGGGTAAATACCACCGGCGCCAAGATTACGCCGGCCTCGAAACCGGCCTCCCAGGCGCAGTCACTGACGGTCTCTCTATCTTGTTAGTCCGCGGAATTCTCCAGGATAACCAGCACATCCACATCTGAATAAAGTTCGGCGTCGCCCCTGGCCCAGGAGCCGAAAAGAATTACGCTACTTAATGGCGTCCTGGCGACCAACAACTCTTTAAATCTCGCCAAAACCTTTTGGCGGATTTCGGTCATCTCATCACTCGCTTCAGCAAAAATCCAGAAAGAGCCCGCGGCATAAAAACCTGCTCCTCCCAGAAACCCACCTGCGTGGCCGCAGCATATCCACTGCGATAATGTTTATCTACCAAACTTACTTATCGGTCAATTTAATTGACAAAATCAAGGGGACGGGGACGCTTCTCGCGGCAACTCGAAACTTGGAACTCAAAACTCGAAACTCGAAACTTAAACTCACCCCTCCCGGCTCTCCATGAATTCCATGTAATCCGGGTCGCCCCAAGGCGACTTCTCTTCATCTTCAACCGCCTTGGCCTCGGGAGATTCGACCATTTTCACTTGGCGCACTCTCCGGGTGCGCCTGGGTTTGGGGACGGCCTCGGCAACCGGTTTCTCCGTCGGCAATGAGGCTAAGGTTTGATGCACCTCCTTGAGGGCCTTCACTAATTCCTGGGGAGTCAACTCCGTCATGGAGGCATGCGCTATGACAATCTGGGCGGTTAATTTCGTCAGTTCGCTGGCCATGGGTATTTTCCTTTCTCTGGCTTTCTTGGACTAAAAATAACTACTCTATTTTTAATATCCATGAAGCGGAAGCAGATTTTTCTGTCCACGGCAAAGTGATTGCCTGGTGCGCAGAGCGCACCGTACCCGGCAAAATGGCGGGCGCGGAGGCCCGCCCCACCAGACTTTTTCATAATTTGCCGGCGGGCAGGGAGGGCTGCCCCAGCGATTATGGTTTTTTCTCGAAACTCGGAACTCGAAACTCGGAACTTAAAAACCGCGGCTCCCACCACTCCTTAATCAGTTGCGCCACCTCGGAGACCTCAATGGCGGTCAGGCAGCGGGGTTCCGGGCACTTTTTCAGCAGGCAGGGTTCCAAAGCGCACACCGCTTGCCGTTTGTGGAGGGAAGCGCCCCAATCCACCTGATAAGGACCGATGCGGGCCGGATGGTCGGCGCCGATGAGGGCCAGGGTGGGCACTCCCAGGGCCAGCCCCAGGTGCAGGGGGCCGCTGTCGTTGGCCGCCAGCAGCCGGCAATGGCTGAGCAGGGCGGCCACCATCCGCAGAGAGCAGCGCCCCCCGGTCACCAGGCTGGGTCCCTTCATCCGGTCGGCAATGGCTTCGGCGACCTCCCGGTCCTGGACCCCGCTGATGAGCAGCAGGGACGCCCGGTAGTTTTCATACAGGAAATTTCCCAACTCGACAAAATTCGCCGCGGGCCACCATTTGTAAGGATCGGAGCCGGTGGGGTGCAGGGCCAGGAGCAGCGGCGGCCTGGCCCCAAAATGCTTGGACAACATGGCTTCGGCTTCCCGGATTTCCTCCGGCGTCAGGCAGAGGTCCATGCGTTTATCCGCCGTATCCGCGCCCAACAGCCGCACGTAAGCCAGGCGGCGTTCGATGGCGTGGGTCAAAGGATCGGCCGGGGCCGGGACCGCGGCGGCATAAGCAAAGGCCAGGGGGCTGCCCGCCGAACCGATGATAAAGGGAGCGCCGGTCAGGTGCGCCAGCAGGGTGGCCTCGGGGTCGTTGCCGTGCAGGATGATGACCAGGTCATAGCGGCGGCGGCGCAATTCCCGGACCAATCGGATTAGCTGAAGATTCCGGCCCGGATAGGCGAACAGCCCGGCCACGTGGGGATTGTTAAGCAGCAGCGTCCCAAAGACCCGGTGCCCCAGGACCTCCAGTTCCCAGGCAGGATATTCTTCCTTTAAAGCCCGAATGGCCGGGGTAGAGAACAGGGTGTCCCCCAGGGCGGTGGAACTGATGAGCAGCACCCGTCGGACTTTTTGCGGGTCCAGGTCCGACAGGGGCCGGGGCGGCTGCCGGCGCAGCCGGCGGCTCAAATACCACCGTACGCCTGACATTAAAAATTTGTGCCACATAGACCTGCCTTCGCCCTACCCTCTCGCTCGCCAGACCTAACGGCTGCTGGCAATTCTGCCCCTTAATGAGGTATAATGAGGACACCCTGTGCCCTGATCAATCTTAAGGAAGATACCATGTTAACTCACGGTCACAAACACACCCCGCCCAAGGCGGAGAAACATCCCGCCCCCAAATATAACCTCTCCGGCCTGCACCGGGATTGGCGGACCTGGCTGGTCATCGGCCTCATGCTGGCGGCCATGGGCGCCTATGTAATCACCCTGGATGAATCCGTGCAGCCGGGCGCTGCTTCCCCGCCGGCGGCGGCGGCCCCGGCCGGCCCTGCGAAATAAACAAGTGGTCAGCTTTTAGCTTTCAGCTTTCAGCCAAAACCCTGGATAGACGCAGGCCCATGAATGGCTGTTATAAGAATGACGCCTTTTCCCCTTTTTACCTTTTACCCTTTTCCCCTTTTACCCTTTTCGCCAACACCTCATCATATACTTGTTCCAGGCCGCGGCCGATCTTCTCCCAGGTAAAATTGCTCCGCACCCACTCGCGCCCTTGCTGCCCCAGTTTACGGCGCTCCTTTTGATGTAGGAGCAGGCTGATGATTTTTTCGGCCAATTCTTCGGCGTCGTCTTTCTGTTGCAGCAACAGGCCGGTTTCGCCGTCGCGCACCACTTCCGGGATGCCGCCCTGCCGGGTGGCGATGACCGGCAGCCCGGCCGCGGCGGCCTCCAGAAAGACCAGACCCAGGCCCTCCTCGATCTGGGAGGGCCCCACGAAAACGTCTCCCAATAGATAGGTCCCCGGCATTTCGGCGGGCGGAATGAAGCCGGTGAGCACCACCCGGCCCCGGGCCCGGCCAATTTGCGACCGCAGTTCCTGGAGAAAAGGGGTCTCCCGCATGGTGCGGCCCCGGCCGTATTCGGTGCCCCCCGCCAGGACCAGCACCGCCGGAGGCAGGGACTGCCAGACGCGTTCCATGGCCGCCAGCAGGATGTGCACCCCCTTGGCCTCCCGGAGCTTGCCGGCGAAGAGCACCGTAGGCTCATCGCTGAGTTGATAAGCCTCCCGCACCCTCCGCACCTGGGCTTCATCCTGCCAGAGGGAGGCGAAGGCCGCCACCTCCACCCCGTTATAGACCACCCGGCGCAGGGGCGCGCCGGCCGCCAGCCGGGGGCCTTCCCGCTCCACCACGAAGTGGCTGCAACCGATGAAGCCGTCCAGGGGCAGCACCAGCCCCGGCGGAGGTTTCTCCCGGCGGCCCAGGGATTCGTTGAGGTTGTGCATGTG
>CAZOCQ010000086.1:0-11971 GCA_964578335.1 uncultured Desulfobacca sp. | reverse complement strand
GATATATATTTCGACCCTGCTGTACAACGAGATGACCAGCCTCTTCGTCCAGAGCCGTCGGGTGGTCCAGGAACAACCGGAAGAACCGCTGACCCGGCGGGAAATCGAGATTATCAAACTCATCGCCGAGGGCAAATCCAGCCGGGAAATCGCGGACCAGCTCTTTTTGAGCTTCCGCACCATCCAAAATCACCGCACCCGGATCATGCGTAAATTGGGGCTGAAAAAGAATACCGATCTGGTCAAATACGCCATCCAGATGGGTTATATTCCGGCCCACGGTTGATTCCGGGTCTTCGCCCGCCGACGCTTATCTAGATTAATTAACTGATTAATTATAACCGCCTGAAAGATTGGCGGAAATTTTGAGTATTTTGCTCTAATGAAAAAGAGTATTTTATCTCTTTATTCTTTAATGTTTTACTGGTATTGATATTTTAAGATTAAATCAAATAAATTTTCTGGATTGGAAGGCTATGGCGCATCTATACAAAAAAGTCAAAAAAGGGCATGAGTATTACTACATCCGGGAAACCCAGCGGGTTTATGGCAAACCTACCACCATCAACCAGGTTTATCTGGGTACGGCGGACAAAGTGGAGACCCTTTTGGACCGCGGCGGTTTTTCTCCCAAGGAGTTCGGATCGGTCTTTGTCCTGAATGAACTGGACAAGGACCTGGATTTGGCCGGTATCGTCAACGATATCCTGCCGCCCAAGAAGCGCACCAAAGGGCCGTCCCTGGGGGAACTGGTATTTTACGCCGCCTTGAACCGGGCCATCGCCCCCACCAGCAAGCGACAATTGGCCAGTTGGTACGAAACCACGGATATTCAACGGATTCGCCCCCTGCGCCTGGAATCCCTGAACTCGCAGAATTTTTGGAACCACTGGGATCGCATCAGCGAATCGGACCTGGAAAGGATCACGGTCTCCTTTTTCAGGAGGGTGAATTCCCTCTTGCCCCACAAAGAGAGGCATTTGCTCGTGGAAGCCATCCGGCTGCAGTCCGCCCCCAAACCTCCCAAGGCCTTGGATGAGATGCTGCCGGAAGAAGAATATGCCGGCCGGCAGCCCCAGCCGCCGGGGATCGGCCTGGCCCTGGTGACCGAACGGGAAGGAGGGGTCCCCCTCTATTATCAGACCTTTTCTCCGAGCCTGTCGGAAGGGAAGTTTTTCGAACTCGGCCTGGATGAATTACTGGCCCGGGCCGACCACGTGGGGGCCTCGGTGCAGGACGTGACCCTGATGTTCCACCGGGGCATTGACTCTCCGGAGATGGTGCGCCGGCTCAACAGCCGGGAAGGGTTGCACTTCATCGCCTCCTGCACCCCGGATTTCGCCCCGGAGTTGACCAAGATTTCCCTGAAGGAGTTCACCCCCCTGCCTTGCCGGACCAATCTGCGCCTCAGCGATCTGGGCAGCGAAGACGATAAGGTGCTCTATTACGAAACCCGGGCCGATTTCTGGGAACGCCCCCGCCGGGTCATCATCACCTTCGATCCCAAGACCTTCCACAAGAGTTACCAGGAGCTGGGCAAGAAGGTCCAAAAGGTGCGCAAAGAAATGACGGCCATGCAGCAACGCTTCCTGCAGGAAGGAGCCGGGGAAGAGGCCCAGCAGACCGCCCAAGACCATCTGGAGGAACTCTGCCAGCGGCTGAAATTGAGTCCCAGCCTGTTCCAGTTGGTCTTCGCCCAGGAAGGCGGCCGCCCCGCCCTGGTCCTGCAACTCAACCACCGGCAGATGGCCAGCAACGTCCGGCACTTTGGCAAAAATATCCTGATCACCGACCGGGAAGATTGGGAACCGGCGGAGATTTACGAGACTTTTACCAGACGCGGCTTCCAGGAGGCTCAGGCCCATAGCGCCCGGCTCAACGGCCAATGGTCGGAAAACCAGGACGTCCGGAGTCCCATCCAGGTGACCCTGATGCCCCTGTACCACTGGACCGGCTCCAAGATTCGGGTGCACCTGTTTGTCTGTGTGGTGGCCATGACCTACCTCACCCTCCTGTGCCAGCGCCTCAACAGTAATGGGCTGTCCTTCACTCCCCGGGAGGCCATGGAGGAATTGCGCTCCCTCCGAACCGCCATCTTCCAGGAGAGCCCGGACGGCAAGCTCAGGAGAATGCTGGAAAAGGTCAGCGAGCGGCAGTCCGCCATCCTGAAGACCATGGGCTATCAGGTCGAGGACGGCAAGGTAGTGCCGCTGTAGGACCATTGCGGCGCAGCGCCGATAAAAAATCCAAAGCTTTCCCAGACGCGGCCCCCGGGCCGCGTCTGATGCTTTGGGGCCTTTAAGGCCGGCGGGCGCCCTCCTGGGAGGCGCCGCAATCTCGTTGATATTTTTGTCGGCCTGTTTTAAGGTGGAAACAATCTCATGATTGCAGGAGGGGCAGATGCTGGTCAGCCAAATTATGAGCGCGGAGATTGTCACCATCACCCCGGACAAGCGGGTGGGCCAAGCCTTGCAACTGATGCACAAGCACCAGATCCGCCATCTACCGGTGCTGGAGGGGGAACGCATGGTGGGGTGGCTCACCTCCCGGGACCTGCGGGAAGTCCTGCTGGCCTCCATGCTGGAGAAGATTACGGTGCAGGACGTCATGATCAAGGCCCCCATCAGCGTCACCGCGGACACCCGAGTGGAGGAAGCGGCCCGCCTCATTATGGAGCACAAGGTGGGCGGCCTGCCGGTCCTGGAGGGGGAGCGGCTGGTGGGGGTGATCACCATGATGGACCTGATCGGCGCCTTCCTCACCCTGCTCAGTCTGCTCCGGACCTCCTCCCGCCTGGACCTCTCCCTGGAAGACACCCCTGAGGCCATGGAGACCGCCACCCTGATCATCAAAAACGCCGGAGGCAAGATTCTCAACCTGGCCCTGGGGCCCCGCCGGGGTTCGAAGCGGGCCTATTATTTCCGCCTGGAAAAGTGCGATATCAAGCCCATAGTCAATGCCCTGGAAAAGGAAAACATCAAGGTGTTGGACGTGATTCCCTAGAAAGCAGAGTTTGGGCAGGTTGCTGTCGGATGATCCTTTCAGGAGATCAACATGCCGGAAATCAAAGTGAAGGGTATGAGCTGCGGACATTGCGCCGCGGCGGTGACCAAGGCGCTGCAAAGCCTGCCGGGGGTCTCGGAGGTGCAGGTGGACCTGGACCGCGGCCGGGTGACTTACCAGAGCGCCGCCCCGGTGGACCCGGGGGAGGTGGCCCGGGTGATCAAGGCCGCGGGCTATGAGGTGGCGGCGGTCTAACAGCAAAACATCAAGCAGACCGGCAGGTTGGCCGGTGAGGCGATTCGGCCTCGAATATTTTGCTGCAATGCTAAAGTGGTGACAATTCGGCCCGCCAGAAGAGATGATGCACCGGTTCCAGGCGCCCCGGCGAACCGTCCGCTGCCCGCAGGATGGCGTCAAACTCCGCTTCTTTCAGAGAGTGGTGCCGGCTCACGGCTTTGAAACCGAGATAGACCAACGGAAAAGGCAGCCGTTCGGCCCGGGCGAAATCCCGCAGCTCCCCTGCGCCGGCTTCCCGCCGCAGCTCATAAATCCAGGCCCGGCCCCCGGGCCTGAGCACCCGGACCAGTTCCTGCACTCCCGCGGTCGGGCGGGGCCAGCTATGGAGGCTCAGGGTGGCGACGGTCCGGTCAAACACGCCGGCGGGGAAGGGCAGGGCCTGGGCGTCGGCCACCAGCCATTTGTGCAGCCCGGCCTGTAGGCGGGAGGCCCGGCGGATCATGCCGTAAGCGAAATCCAGGCCCCAGAGATCCAGGTCCGGGCGCTCCCGGGCCAGCGTGGCCGGGAGATGGCCCGGGCCGGTGCCCACATCCAGGACCCGGGCCGCGCAAGGCAAGCTGGCGGCCAGGTCGGCCGCGAAACGCCGGTAGAGGCGGCGCCAGAGCGACCCCCGGGCCATTAAGGCATACAACCAGGGCGGCGGCTCCGGGTGAAAGCGGCTGGCGGCAGGCGTATTCATTTAAGTCCGGGCCATACAGCTTAGATTAGTCCCATCCCCAGGGCCGCGGAAAGGCCCAGGAGCATCAGGGCCACCAGGATTTGAATACCCCGCAGGGTTACTTTTTGGAGCAACCGGTTGCCCAGGAAGGCCCCGGAGAAGGCGGCCAGGACGGCGGCGGCCAGCAGCGGCAGACCGCCGCCGCGCTGCAGCAAAGGGAAACTGAGGCTATACACCGCGATGCGGGGGATATCCACCATCAGGGAAATGACCACCCCGGTGGCCACGAAGCTTTCTTTGCTCAGGCCGGATTTCAGCAGAAAGACGCTGCGCAAGGCCCCCTGATGCCCGGAGAGGCCGCCGAAAAAGCCGCTCAGCAACCCGCCCAGAGGCAGATATTTCCGGGCCACCGAAATTTGGGACAAACGGGGCAGCAATTCAAACAGGGCAAAGATGACCATCAGGCAGGCCACCACCAGCTTCACCGGCATCACCTGGAGCGGGCGGCCCAGCAGGTGGTAGGAGAACAGGGGCTGCAGGTGGGAGAGCCAGAGGAGTAGTTCCGCCCCCGCCAAAGCGGCCAGGACGGCCGGCAGGCCGAAGCGCAGCACCGTGCCTTTATCGGCGTGGCGGCCCAGGAGGGCCAGCTTAAACAGGTTATTGAGCAGATGGACGATGGCGGTGAGGGCGATGGCCGCGTCGAGGGGAAAGAAGACGGCCATCACCGGCAGCAGCAAGGTGCCCAGGCCGAAGCCGGAAAACAGGGTCAGTCCTGAGACCAAAAAGGCGGTGAGGCAGATGACCAGGTAGTGCATGGCGCTGAAAGGATGGAGAATGAAAGGGGGCGGGGTTACCCGCCCCGCTTATTTGTTGGTGCGGCGGGCCTAGAGGTTCATCCCAGGCCCCCGACTACTTGCCGGTCAACTCCTTGATCTCTTTTTTGGCGTGCTCGTTCTCCTTGATCTGCTCGGCGTCCCAACGCAGGAGCATGGTTTCGAACTCGCCCACGTGGGTCTTCTCCTCCCGGGCGATGTCCAGCAGGACCTTTTTAATGTCTTCGTCGGTGGTCAGGGCCGCCATCTGCTCATAGAAATTAATGGCGTCCAGTTCGGCAATAATGGCCCACCGCAGGATCTCTTTATTGAGGTTCTCCGGTTTGACTTTGGTAAAATCCACGGGGGTTTGTGCCAGCATAATTCCTCCTTAACCGATTCGTTAGCCGGTAGCCCGGCGCCTGCCAGCAAACTAAGCATGGAATTCTCCATCGTCAAGGATAACCGGCGGGGTCCCGGACGGACTGACACTTGATTTCGGGGAGGCGGCCCGGCCCCTACAGATTGTGGAAAAATTATGTTAACATTAAGCCTGAGCCGGCGCAGAGACCGTCGCGGCCTAATTCTTGCCAAAAATTTCCGGGAGCGCGCCGGGCTCGGCGATTTGGGGTGTTTAACAAGACAGGAATGATTAACGGGAGAGAAAAGGGTATGCCCAGCAATTGCCTCGAAGTGCGGGACCGCCTTTCCGCCTGGCTGGACGGCGAACTGGCCCCGGAGGCGCGGACCCGGCTGGACCGGCATCTTGAGAGGTGCGCCGACTGTCGCCGGGAACTGGCGCAGTTGGCGGTCCTGGACGAGGCCCTGGGGGCCTTGCCGCTGACCGCGCCCGCAGGCTTGCCGGAGCGGGTGCTCTCCCGTCTGCGGCGGCCCCGCCGCCAGTGGTGGCAGTCCCTGGCCCTGGCGGCCTCCCTGATCCTGGGCATCTTCCTGGGCGGCGCCCTCACCCACAATTTTTATCCCTTGCCGGTCCAAAACGGTGCGAATCTGGAAGTTGCCAGTCTGGAAGACTTTCATGACTTTCCCCAAGGCTCCATGGGCACCATTCTCGCCTCCTATCAGGCTGACGAGGGACTCGGGAACGGCAAGTGAAACGCAACTGGCTCTCATATCTGGCGATCTTTTCCCTGGCTCTTAACTTAGGGGCCATCGGCACCTTTGTCTATCTCCATTATCAGGAGCATACCCAAAGAGCCGCACGGGAGCTGCCGCCGCCGCTGCTCTTGCCTTCGCTCTGGAAGTCGCTGAACCTGGACGCCTCCCAGCGCCGGTCCTTGCACGGCCTGTTCCCGGAGCACCGGGACAAGGTGGGAGAACTCCGAAGGGCCTTGTTTCAGAAACGCCAGGAACTTTTCGGGCTGATTAAAAGCGAACCTCCGGACCAGGCCGCCATCCGCGCCAAGGTGGGAGAGATCAGCGCCCTGCAGAGGCAACTGGAAGAGGAACTGATGCGGTTTCTGTTGGAGTTCAAAAAGAACCTGAGGCCCGAACAAACCGCCACCTTTTTGGACCTGGTGCAGACCCGCCTGGACAAGGCCCTGGAGCGTCATTGCGGCCCCCTGGGGGGACGCGGTTTGAGACGAGGCCCCGGCATGGGGCGCGGGCCTGGGATGGGTCCCCCTCCGGAGAGGGGGCCGGGTCCCGGTCCCCAAGGCCCGGGATGTCCCGAATAAGTCAATAATCCCAGTAGGATCAGGAAAATGAGGAGACTTAATGAAGAATCAACGAGGTTTGATGTTTGCTGGGGGGCTGGCCCTGGCCGGGATGCTGCTCTTCTCCGGGCCGTCCTGGGCTCAGCAAAACCAGGGGGGCAACCGGCCGGGCGGTCCGGCGGGCCAGGGTAATCAGTTGTGCATACCCGGGCCTGGAGGGACCTGCGCGGTCAATCCGCCCGCCAATCCGGGCAACCAAAACGCCCCTAATTACGGTCAGGGCAACCAGCAGCGGCGCCGGGGACCCAAGGGCATGGGGGGCGGCGGCCGGTTCAATCAGCCCAATACCCAGGCCAATCCGCCGGCCAGCAACCAGTAAGGCGGTTTTCGTTTCAGAATTAGTTAATAACCATTTTAAATTCTTGGATTGACGCCATTCCTCAGAAATCCTCTCCCTCCCGCCCAAGTTCACGGGGAAACATGTCAAGTTCGGATTCGGAAAAATCATATTGGGGCAGATAGCGCAGGACCAGGGCAGCCACGGCCAGGGCTAAACCCAGGTCCAGGGCCCGTTGGGCCGGCTCCCGGTCCTCCTGCTGGCTGAGCCAGAGGCGGTTGAGGGCAAAGGCCCGGGGGTCGGGGACCGTCAGGGTGACCGGCCCGCCATCCTGGCCGATGACCACCTGGGAAAATTTGGGCGCGGTCAAGAGGTAATGGAGCTGGCCGGCCTCCGGCGGCAGCGGCTGCCGGGCCCCGGGCGCGGTGACGGTTTTGGGCCGGCCGGGCCGGCCACCGTCGGTCTTGAACAGTCTCACCTGAAAGCCGTCCCGGTTCACCGCCCGGCAGCCCGCCCCCGGCAGCGGGGCAAAGGAGCGGTCCCCCCGGCGCAGCAATTGCAGCAGGTCAGTCCAGGAGATGCTGCCATCCCCGGCCAGATCGAGACGGCGGCGCGCTTCAGTCAAACGCCCGTCAGCGCCCGGTAAAAAAACCCCGGCGGCGAATTCGTAGGCGCAGAGGGCCGCGGCGCCCAGGATCAGGAGATGGCCTCCCAGTTGGTCCAACTCCAGGCGGCGCATGATCTTGAGGGGAGTCTGGGGCAGCCGGTGGATCAAGGCGGCCCGGCAAAAGCGGGCCTGCTCCGCCAGCCGCAGGCGCAAGTCCCGCAGACGGTAATTAACCTCCCGGCGCGCTCGCACGAAATCGCCGAAGATTTTTTCGGTGCGCTCCGAGCGCGGCCCCAGGCTCCGGCCGTGGCCCAGCCGGTCCCGGTAGCGGTAGAGGTACTCCCGGCCGCCAATCTTCTTCCAATGCATGCCGCCCTTCAGGCGGTGATCCCGGCTGACGGCGGCCAAATAGTCCTGATGGAGCGCCACCGCCGCCTGATAGGTCTGCCGTTGGCCGAGGGTTAATTCGATAAACGTCCCTGTTAGCCTCATTATCTTATCCTTCAATTATCCTTTTTATATTTTTTGAAGGATAAGAATATTTGTCAATTGATTTTTGATTGCCGGTGATTAATTTTTCTGAGAAAATAGCTTATACCCCTTTTTTCCAGAAGGAGATAATCCAATGAGACCCACCACCGAGATCGACACCCTGCGCCAGCAACTCCCCTACCACAAGCTGCGGCGCGTCAAGAAGGAGAAGATTGTTCCCGTGGATTGGCAGACGGAATGGGAGCGCTTCGACGCCGTCGAATTATTTAATTATGATTTGCGCACCATCCCGGAAAAACTCCTGGAGAACATGCGCAAACGCCAGGAAGTCCTGATGGACGGCAACCAGGCGGCCTTGTCGGTCTTGACCCGGGTAGTGGACGGTCTTTGCGGTTATCCCATCACCCCCTCCACCCCCATCGCCGAGAACTTTGCCAAGGCCGCAGCCCACGGCCAAAAGAACCTCTTCGGCCACGAGCTCATGTACTTCCAGCCCTCGGACGAGCTTTCGGCCATCGCCGCGGTGGAGGCCATGGCCTGCCAGGGGGGGCGCTACGTGGACAACACCTCCTCCCAGGGCTTGGTGCTGAAGACCAAGAACCTCTTTTCCGTGGCCGGCAAACGCCTGCCGGTGGTGATGACGGTCATGGCCCGGGAGGTGAACAAGGGGTCGCTCTCCATTCACTGCGGCCACACCGATTTTTACGCGGTGCGCAACGCCGGCTGGGCCCAATTGGTCTCGGAGGACAACCAGGAGCTGCACGACCTGCTGCCCATCGCCTTCAAGGTCTCGGAGCTGCGCCAGGTGATGCTGCCCACCATGGTCATCGGCGACGGGTTCATCAAGAGCCACGCCATTGAAAACATTAAGGAGCTGTCCGACGAGTTCCTGGAGTATTTTATCGGTCCGCCCAGCCGCCTCTACCAGCCCAATTTCGAGCACGGCACTTTAACCGGCACCTTCACCGACACCGACCTGACCATGGAGGGCCAGGTGGCCCAGGACCTGGCCTACCGCTTCTTCAAGCGGGGCTTCGTCATCGCCATGAACGCCATGAACAAGACCCTGGGCACCAACCTTAAGGTGGTGGAGTGCTACCGCACCGAGGACGCCGACATGGTGGTGGTCATCCTGGGCTCCGCCGCCGGGGTGGTCAAGGACGTGGTGGACTACTACCGGGACGTCAAGGGCTACAAGATCGGGGTGGTGCGCCCGGTGCTGTTCAATCCGCCCTGCTACGAAGAGCTGGCCTACGGCATGCGCAAGGCCAAGGTGATCAGCGTCCTGGAGCGCACCGGCACGGCCCACAACCAGTTGCTGCTGGCCGACGTGCAGGCGGCCTTGCAGATTTCCCTGCGGGCCGGCCGGGAAGGCAAAAAGGAGCACCGGGTTTACGGGCGCACCGACATGCCCACCCTGTTCCACGGGGTTTACGGCCTGGGAAGCAAGGACTTCAACAAGTACGACGCCGCCGCGGTCGTGGAGAACATGTTGTCTTTTTATGAGAAGAAACGCCGCTTCTTCCGGGACTTTTACGTGGGCATCGAAGGCCCCCTGACTCTGCGGCCGGCGCCCCTGGCCGGCTACCTGGAGCGGGAGATGGGCATGACCATGATCGGAGTGGGCGCCGAAGGCGTCAAGACGTCTCTGGAATCAGCCGCCCTGATCTACGCCCAGGACGTCGGCACCGGCCGCAAGTACGTCCAGTCGGGGGCCCGCTACGGCGCCGCCCGTAAGGGCGCCCCGGTCTTCATGAACCTCAGGATCTCCTCCCAGCCCATCCGCAACAGTTCCGAACTCACCGAACGGGACGTGCTGGCCTTTTTCAACGAGAAATTTTTAAACGACCAGATCCTGCGGGAATACGTGGGCGGCCTGAAGGAAAACGGCCTGCTGGTGATCAACACCGGCAAGAGCTGCTACGATATCATGGCCACCTTCCCGCCTCAGGTGCAGTCCCTGATCAAGTACCGGCGCATCAAGATCATGACCCTGGACGGCACCAAGGCGGCCCTGAAGCACCTGAACAAGAACCTGCCGGGCGCCGCGGTCCTGGGCTTAATCAATAAGGAGATGGGCATCCTCCCGGAACGAGAGTTCGAGCAGCGGTTCAAAAAGACCCTGGAGAAGAAGCTGGGGACCAAGAAAAGAGATCTGTTGGAGGCCAACATCTCCCTGTTGAAATACGGGGCTGACCAGGCTTCCGGGCACGTGGCCGAGAAGGCCCCCGGCGCCCTGGCCCTCGACGCCACCACCCCGGTCTATACCCCGCCGCTGCCGGAGAACTTCGGCCAGGGCCCCAAGACCGCGGGGCTGCCGGTGCTGCTGACGGAAAAGGACCAGATGGGGACCATCAAGCCGGTGAACCTGATGTTGCCCAAGTATCAGGAAGTCTTTTACGAAGAGATGGTCAAGCCCATCCTGGAAGGCAAGAAGGTCCCCTGGGACCGCTTCCTGCCCATCGTGCCGGCCGGCACCAGCCGCTACCGGGACATGAGCTATATCGGCACCACCCTGCCGGTCTATGACGCCGCCAAGTGCATCGCCTGCGGCCTCTGCACCGCTTCCTGCCCGGATTCGGCCCTGATCTCCACCATCACCGACCGGCCGGTGGACGAGGCGGCCCGCTATTTCAAAAAGTTCAAGAATCCCCCCAAGGGCATCCCCTGGGAGCGCTTCGCCCTGAACCTCAACGCCGACCCCGCGGCCTGCAAAGGCTGCGGCGTCTGCGCCCAGGTCTGCCCCACCGACGCCCTGAAGATGGTGCCCAAGGAAGATCTGCAGGACGAGGACTTCCTGCCGGTGGAATGCCGCTCCTGGGACAACACCGTGGGCGCCGCCCCCTTCGTGGGGCAGATGTCCCTCAACCACCAGGTGCTCTTCGTCTTTTCCAAGCTTTATCCCGGCAAACATACCCTCTGCCCGGGATGCAGCGAAGGGGTCATCAATCTGCTGACCTTCTTCGCGGCCGAGTCGTTGCGCAACAACCCCCAGGGGATCGCCACTTTTTATCAGGGCATCAAGATCCTCTCGGACCGCAACAAGCGGGCCATCGAGCACATGCTGGACCACGGCTTCAATATCTACGCCATCAACGCCACCGGCTGCGACGAGGTCTCGGAACTGGTCAACCCCTTCAACACCCGGATGTATCCGGCGGGGCATTACGGCTTCGGCACCGCCTCGGCCGCGGCCCTGGGGGCCAAGTTCAACCTGGACCAGGCCCATCAGAACCGCTTCAACAGCGTGCTCACCAAGATCATCGTCTTCGCCGGCGACGGGGCCATCTATGATATCGGCAACGGCCCCTTCAACCATGCCCTGGGGGAAAACTATGACATCACCTGGGTGATTTACAACAATGAAGGCTACATGAACACCGGCATGCAGAAGTCCGGGGCCACCCGCTTCGGCAGCGACCGCTCCACTTCGCCCATCGGTCGCAAATACGCCGGCAAGACCACCCTGCACCGCCGCATCATCAGTCAGGCCATGGCCATCTCCCACGTCTACGCGGCCAAGCTCGCCATTGATAATCCCTTCTACGCCATCAAGATCCTCAAGGAGGCCATCGCCTACAACGGGCCGTCCCTGGTGGAATTCTTTTCCACCTGCCCCACCGGGCACGTCACCCACGACTGGGCCGGGCCGCTGATCTCCCGGATGATGGTGGAGTCCCGCAAGTGGCAGGTGGCGGTGCGCCGGCCCTTCCAACGCATTGACATTTCCGGCAACCCTTCCCCCGACGAGATCTACCCCAAGGAAGGTAAGTCCTTCAAGCGGGGGGTCAAAAGGGACGCCGCCACCTTCTTCGACGTGGTCTCCATGCTGGGCCAGTACAACCCGCATATCCGGGCGGTGAAAGGCGGCGATATCCCGGAGATCGTCCGGGTCAACGAGACCGTCAGCCTCTTCCGCTGGCTGCGGAACCAGTACATGGCCGGCTACCGGGATTCCATGCCTTCGGAAGAAGAGGTGGAAAAGATCGTGGAAGAGCGCTATAAGCTGTAACCGCCGATAACCGCAGATAAACGCCGATGGACGCAGATAATAAAATATCCGCGTTTATTTGCGCGCATCGGCGGTTATAG
>CAZOCQ010000085.1:0-11981 GCA_964578335.1 uncultured Desulfobacca sp. | reverse complement strand
GTCGGAGTCCGCCGCCGGGCGGTGGATGTAGGGCGGCAGGGGCACTTCGCCGTGCTCCAGGACCTTACCCAAGACCTCTTCTGCCACTGCCCCAAACCGCACTTCCGCCACGCCGGGTTCGGGCAGGGAGATGACTTCGGCCAGCAAGCCAGCGCCGAACCGGAGCCTCTGGCCGGGGCGCAGCTTGCCCCGGTGGGTGGCCCGGGCCTGGAAGCCGCCGGCGCCGTTGCCGGCCGGCTGCGGCAGGTGGTGCAGCAAGAGTTCCACCCGGCCGCCACTCTCCTTTAGGCCCTGGAGGCGGGCGGGAAAGACCCGGGTGTCGTTAACCACCAGCAGGTCGTCAGGGTCTAACCAAGCAGGCAGGTCCCGGAAACGGGCGTGGACTATCTCCCCGGTTTCCCGGCGAAGCACCAGGAGACGGGAGGCGTCCCTCTGGGGCAGAGGAAATTGGGCCACCAGTTCCGGCGGCAGCTGGTAGTCGAAATCTTGGATTAGGGGCATCTCAAAAATCTTTTACCACAGAGGCACAGAGGACACAGAGAAATGTTCACAGAGAATCGGCTTAATTGACGCAAATCTCGGCATCTGATAAATTTATTAATTTTAACCCAGACAATTTCAGGCGCAAGGCAGGCTGATGAAGAACCAGATTTTCCTGTTGCTGCTAACGATAATCCTGGCGTTCGCCCCCGGGGCCGCGTCCGGGGCCGACAGCCCCGAAGCGGTGATGACCAGGGTCCAGACCCAGTACGACAAGGCCGGGGCCTTCAAGACCCGCTTCCAACAGGAGTCCCGCCTTAAGGCGATGCAGCAGACCGACAGCGCTGCGGGCTGGATGTATTTCCAGAAACCCCGGCGCATGAAGTGGCTCTATGAAATGCCGGCGGCCCAGAAAAAGGAAGTGGTCTCCGATGGCCGCCTGGTCTGGATGTACATGCCCCAGGACAACCTGGTCATGGTCTATAAGCTGGATCAAGTATTGCGTTCCGACCTGGTGATGCGCTTTTTTTCGGGGATCGGCCAGTTCCAGAAGGATTTCACCATCTCCTGGAACCGTCCGCCCAAGGAGGGTGAGCCGCTGGTCCTCGACCTGGTCCCCAAAAAGGAGCAGCCGGAATTGAAACGCCTCACCCTGACCATTGATCCCCGGACTCTTCTGGTGGATAAGCTGGCCTTCTCCAACGCCCTGGGGGAAGAGACCCGCTTCGCCTTCTCCCAGATGAATCTCAACGTCAAGCTGGAGCCCGATTTCTTCAACTTCAAGCCGCCCCCGGGGGTCCAGGTGGTGCGGGAGGGACAGTGAGCAGTAAGACCGAGTGACTACTCCCAGAACCTGAGGGGTATTTAGCGGGATTTTCACCAAAAACCAAACTATCTAAAAACTAAAAACTCGAAACTGAAGTATATACTTTGGATTGAAAGCATGGAATTTAGCGCACAGCAACAAGAAGTGAGGCGGTGGCTGGAACGTCGCCGGGCCATCATGCTGGCCCATAATTACCAGCCCGGTCCCATCCAGGACGTGGCCGACCTGGTGGGCGATTCGCTGGAGTTGTCCATGGCCGCCGCCAAAACCGACGCCGAAGTCATCGTTTTCTGCGGCGTCCATTTCATGGCCGAGACCGCCGCCATTCTTTGCCCCGACAAGACCGTGCTGCTGCCCCGGCTGGACGTGGGCTGCTGCCTGGCCGAGTCCGTCAAGGCCGAAAAACTTAAGGCCCGGAAGGCCGAACTGCCCGGGGTGCCGGTGGTCACTTACGTCAATTCCACCGCGGCGGTCAAGGCCGAAAGCGACATCTGCTGCACGTCCGCCAACGCCGTCAGGGTAGTCAATTCTTTGACGTCCAATCGGGTGCTGATGGTGCCGGACCAGAATCTGGCCCTCTACGTGGCCCGGCACACCCCCAAGACCGTGGAGATCATCACCTGGGAAGGCTGGTGCAACGTGCACGACGGCCTCAGCGCCGAGGAGGTCCAGGAGAGTAAGCAGGCCCATCCCCAGGCGGTCTTCATCGCCCACCCGGAGTGCAACCCCGAAGTGCTGGACCTGGCCGACGTCATCCGCAGCACCAGCGGCATGTTGCAATATGTCCGGGAAGCCCCGGCCCGGGAATTCATCATCGGCACCGAAAAAGGCATAATCCACCGCATGCAGAAGGAAAACCCCGGCAAAGTCTTCTACACCCCCTCCAAGCGCCTCATCTGCCGGCCCATGAAGCGCATCACCATGGCCGACATGTTGCGGGCGCTTAAGGAAAACCGGCATCAGATCACAGTGCCGGAAGAGACCCGGCACCGGGCGTTGACCGCGGTGCAGCGCATGCTGGCGGTGCCCCGGGATTGAGCCGGGCGCCAGTGGCCGGCCGGACCAGGCTGAAACCGAGAACCTGTCCAGCTGCCCTCACTTTCGCACTTTTTTGCCCTCGTCGCGCGTCCATAATTCTCCAATCCTCCCTTATTGGCCCGAATCTTGCTCAGGTTCCAAATATGGCCATTCCACCGTCCCCGGATCAGCTGCTCGATATCCGGCAATCGTTGCACGCCCTGGCTCAGCCCCTGGCCATCCTCACCGGCCTGGTGGACCTGCTGCTGCTGGAGTTGGCGGAAGACGATCCCAAGGCCCAGGATATGCACCTGATCAGCGAGCAATTGGAAAAGATCCGGCAAATCGTCGGCGATATTCGCCAGCTCACCCGGGAAGCCTCCCAAGAGCCGGCCAGGTTGGGGCCCCGGGCGCATCCGTAAAGGCAGTGGCCAGTGGGCCGTAGCCAGTGGTTTAGTAAAACTTAACAATCAGTTAACATTATCTGTCAGATTTTCGACACCGTTCTCCCCGCCCTTTAGGCTTCCTGCCTTTCTGCCTTGCCATTCGCCGGAAAACCCCTTATTATTTTTGTAAAAGGGGCTTTTTCGCCGGCGCGGGCCGCGCCGGCCAAAGTTCGACTGGCCGCATTCCGGCCCCCGGCCACTTAAGGAACGGTCATGGCGTTGCAGGACATTCCCCAGGAGGTGCGCAACCGGGTGCAGGAGCTCCGGGAGCAGATCAATTACCACAATTACCGCTACTACGTCCTGGATGACCCGGTGGTCTCCGACGCGGAATTCGACCGCCTCCTGCAGGAGCTCACCCGGCTGGAGGAACGGTATCCCGAGCTGGTGACACCGGACTCGCCCACCCAGCGGGTGGGGGCGGCGCCCCTGGAAAAATTCGAGTCCGTGGCGCACCGGCAGCCCATGCTCTCCCTGGAGAACGCCTTCAGCGAGGCCGAGGCCCGGGAGTTCGACGAACGCCTGAAGCGCTTTCTGCGGCGGGAAGAAGACTTCCATTACGTCATGGAGCCCAAGATGGACGGCGCCGCCATCGAGTTGGTCTATGAGCAGGGCCGCTTTGTGGTGGGCTCCACCCGGGGCGACGGCGTCCGGGGCGAAAACGTCACCCAAAATCTCAAGACCATCCATACCATTCCCTTGCAGGTCCTCAGCCGGGAAGAGCCGGCCCCGGAGTTGCTGGAGGTCCGGGGCGAGGTTTACATGGACCTGGAGGAGTTTAAGAAGCTCAACGAGGAGCGCCTGGGGCGGGGGGAGCCGGCCTTCGCCAATCCCCGCAACGCCGCGGCGGGCTCGCTCCGGCAGCTTGACCCAAATATCACCGCGGCCCGGCCCCTGAAAATCTATTGCTACGGCATCGGCGAGGTGCGGGGCCGCAGTTTCGAGAGCCATTGGGAAGTGTTGCAGACCCTGAAAAAATGGGGCTTCCGGGTCAACCCGCTGATCGAGCGGGAGGTGGGCCTCGAGGCGGCCATCGCCTACCACCACCGCCTGGAGCGCCGGCGCCACGGCCTGCCTTACGAGATTGACGGCATGGTGCTCAAGGTGGACTCCCTGACCTTGCAGGAGCGGCTGGGGACCAAGGCCCGCAGCCCCCGCTGGGCCTTGGCCTACAAGTTCGCCGCCACCCAGGAGACCACCCGGGTGCTGGACATCGTGGTCAACGTGGGGCGCACCGGCGCGGTCACCCCCATGGCGGTGATGGCGCCGGTGGAGGTGGGCGGGGTGACGGTTTCCCGGGCCACCCTGCACAACGAAGACGAAGTGGCCCGCAAGGACGTGCGGGTGGGGGACACGGTGCTGATCCAGCGGGCCGGGGACGTTATTCCCGAAGTAGTGAAGGTCATCCTGGAGGAGCGTCCCTCGGACGCCAGACCCTTTAAAATGCCGGAGCACTGCCCGGTGTGCGACACCCCCCTGGTGCGGCCCGCCGGCGAAAAGGTGACCCGCTGCCCCAACCCCGACTGCTTCGGGTCCCGGACCCGCAGCCTCATGCACTTCGCCGGCAAGACCGCCATGGACATTGACGGCCTGGGGGAAAAGATCATCCTGCAACTGGTGTCGGCGGGACTGGTGCGGGACGTCAGCGATTTATATAAATTGACCGAAGACGACCTCATCCCCCTGGAGCGTTTTGCCGAGAAATCGGCCCAGAACATCATCAGCGCCATCCAGGGCAGCAAACATCCCCCCTTCCGGCGGCTGCTCAACGCCCTGGGGATCCGCTTTGTGGGCGAGGCCACCGCCCAGATGCTGGCGCAGCATTTTCAGAACCTGGAGGCCCTGAGCCGGGCCGATAAAGAAGAATTGCTCCAGGTGGAAGGGGTGGGCGAACAGGTGGCCTCCAGCATTGTGGAGTACTTCCGTAATCCTCACAACCAGGCATTGCTCCACCGCCTCCGGGAGGCCGGGGTGCGGGAGCAAAGGCCGCAACCCAAGACCGCCGGCCCCCTGGCAGGCAAGAGCTTTGTCTTCACCGGGGGGCTAAGCCGGCTATCACGTGAAGAGGCCAAAGCCCTGGTGACGGCCCGGGGCGGCAAGGTGAGCTCTTCGGTGTCGGCCAAGACCGACTACGTGGTGGCCGGGGCCGACCCGGGCAGCAAGTACGCCAAGGCGGTGGAATTGGGGGTGGCCATTTTGGATGAGTCCGCCTTTGAGGAATTGCTGCGGAGGAGTTCGTGATGTCGGAAAGGCCCAAGGCGCGGCTGCACGTGTTGATCGCAGGCCGGGTGCAGGGGGTCTTTTTCCGGGCCTCCACCCGGGACGAGGCCCGGGCCCGGGGCTTAAAGGGCTGGGTGCGCAATCTGCCCGACGGCCGGGTGGAGGCCCTCTTCGAGGGCGACCGGCAGGTCCTGGAGCAGATGCTGGCCTGGTGTCATCTGGGCCCGCCCTACTCCTACGTGGACCAAGTGGAGATCGAGTGGCAGCCCTACCGGGGAGATTTGGGGGATTTTCGGGTGGTTTATTGAGAATTTCCTGGCCGTTTTAGCCTAAATTGACAACCATAGATTAATAACTATAATGGTTATTAATTTCATATTAATTAATATAGAAGGCGAACAGCCATGCAGAAAAAGATTTCCGCCATGAAAGCCCGGCAGAATTTGGGACAAATTATGAATGAGGTGGCCATCCGGGGAGACGACTATATAATCGAACGGGCCGGCAAGCCCCTGGTAGCCATTATTGATATGGATAAATACCAGCGTCTGCAAGCAGAAGCTGAGGAGGCCTTGCAGGCCGTAAGGTCGATTTGGAGCAAGATGGCAGGAGCCGACCCCGAGGAAGTGGAGGAAATCATCGAAGAGGCGATTCAGGCCACCAGAAAACTTAAGGCAACGCCGAAATAATGATCCGGGCGGTTTTTGACACCAATGTCTTCATCAGCGCCCTCTTCAATCCGAAAAGGCTGCCGGCTCAGGTGCTTGAGCTGGCCTTGCAGGGAAAAATCAAGCTGATTATCTCCCCTCAAATCATCGGAGAGATTGAGCGAGTCATGACTTACCCAAGAGTTAAAAAGTTCCTTGCCCAGCGGCAAACAGCCCCGGGAGAGATTGAAGAGGGCCTAGCCAAAGTCCTCAAGGCGGCCGTCTTAACGCCAGGCAACCTTTCCGTTAAGGCCATTCCCGACGATCCGGCGGACGACATGATTTTGGCTTGCGCCTTGGAGGGCCGGGCGGATTTTATCGTTTCGGGCGATCAGCATCTTCTTGGTTTGAAAAATTATCAGGGAATTAAAATAGTTGATCCGGCCACTTTTTTGTCATTAATCATTCAAGAACAGTAGAGATACTTGCCATTTTCAGCGGATGGAGGAATCTATGACGGCAACAGAACCGGCGCCGGCCGGGGACCTGGTGCTGAAACCCTGCGCCCGGGCTTTTTTTGTCTATTATGTGGCCATAGCCATTTTTGTGTTTGGTCCCCGGATCAACCCCAATGTCCGGATCTTGGGGCTCTTCGATTTTTCCGCCGCGCTGGGCGCGGTCCTGGGCCTCCTGGTGTTGGCCCTGGTAGTCTATATGAGATTCGGCCGGGAGTACCGCCTCACCCCCCGGGGGGCGATGACGGTCTGGCGCTGGCCCGCGCCCCGGCAGCAGGAGATCGCCTGGAAGGACTTGGGAGAGGTTCAGGTGCGCCGGGGGCTGACCCAGACGATCCTCAAGGTGGGCAATATCTATCTGGAGGACAAATCGGGGGGGACAAATATGCTCTGGTTCGGCCTGCCCAATCCCAAGGAAATTAAAGAGGAGATTGAGAAGCGGCGGCAGGGCGGTAGTCAGTAGCCGGCAGAATGGTGCGTAAGACGCACCCTACGGTTCACTGGGCTGGCTGTTCCTGGCCCAGGGCCTGGGCGGCCAACTTTTTCTGTTTCCGGACCCTAAGGGCGTGGCCGACCCAACCCACCAGCACGCCCAGGGCCAGGCAGGCATAGGCGAGTAAAAAAGGGGGAATATGTCCCAGGGTGAAGGTGAAGAGCTTGAGCTCCAGCGGCGGCAGGGCTTTATTCTCCAGGGCGAAGTCAACCAGGATCACCAGCACCAGAATGAGCAGGATCAATTTGAATTTCTTCACGGTCGTCCCTCTGCGCGTCAGTCTTTCAAGTAGCGCTTCACCACTGCTTTAAGATCTTCCAGGTCCGAGGATTTCACCAGGTATTCATCCGAGGCCCAGGTGGCGAAATCCTGCCGGTATTCGCCGTAGGCGGTGGACAGCACCACGGGCAAATCCGGCCGCCGCTCCTTGATCTGCCGGAGGGCCTCGATCCCGTCCATTTCGGGCATCTTGATATCCAGGATAACCAGGTCCAGGGGGACTTTTTCAACGATTTCCAGAGCTTCGCGGCCGTTGCCGGCCAGGTAAACTTCGTAACCTTCCTCTTTGAGTTCTTCGCTGTAAAGGAGGCGAATGCTCATCTCATCGTCTGCCACCAGGATCTTTTTCATCGCCTTCCTCCTGTGGGGGCCTTCAGGGCGCTGGCAGGAGCCGCCTCCTGTCCGCCCTCCTTCACCAGACAATATTTGGCCACCGGCAGGGTGACAATAAAGGTCACCCCTTTGCCCATCTCGTTGTTGACCTCGATCTGGCCGTAGTGCCGGGACACGATGCGCTGGGCGATGGCCAGACCCAGGCCGGTGCCGTAGTCTTTCGTGGAAAAAAACGGATTGAAGATATTGTGGAGCACTTCCAGGGGGATGCCGCCGCCGGTATCGCTGATGGCCGTGGCCTCATAAAGGCCGTCGGCCCTTTCCAGGGGATAGGTGCGGATGGTCAGGGCGCCGCCGTGGGGCATGGCCTGAACGGCATTCTGGAAGAGGTTATAGAAGACCTGCTTCATCTGGCGGTCATCGCAGTGGAGCCGGGGCATCAGGGCAAATTCCTTGACCACCTTGATCTGGTTGGCGTCCAGGTCCCGCTGGATGAGAATGAGGGTGTCTTCGATGAGCTTGCCCAGTTCGTGATCCCCGTAATAGGAGAGGTTCTCTCCGGTAAAATCGAGGATCTCCCGGAGGAGCTTCTCCAGGCGGGTCACTTCTTCCTGGATGACCTCCACGTAGCCCCGCAGGGGCGAATTGGGCTCCACCAGTTTGGCGATGCGCCGGGCGAAACCGCCGATGGACACCAGGGGATTGCGGATTTCGTGGGCCATGCCCGAAGCCAGGCTGCTCAAGGCCGCCAGACGGTCCGACTCCAGCATGCGTTCCCGGATGAGCAGCAACTCCCGGTTGTTGGCTTCGATGGTGGAGTAGAGGTGGGCGTTTTCCAGGACCAGGGCCGCCTGGGTGGCGAACATCTGCAAGACGTGCAGCGGTTCCGATTCCAGGGGGCGCCCGGAATCCTGGTTATCCACCACGATCACCCCGGTGGCCCGGTCTTTCACCACCAGGGGCACCACGCAAAACTCTCCGGGGTTATAGGTTTTCGGCAGGGAGAGGGGCAGGCCCAATTCCTGGCCGGCCTGGCGAAAATGGTAAGTCTGCTTGCGGAGCACCGACAGGGCCAGGGGACCCTGATCGGCCCGCAGGGGGATCTCCCAGTCGGCCACCGGGATGGGTTCCGGCGGCGGCGCCAACAGGGCCTGGATGCTCATCACCTGCCCGGCGGCGGCGCGGCGCGCTCCGGCGGCGCCTTTCAGGATTTGCGTGGCCTCATCCACCATGAAGATGATGGTGCGATCGAACCCCAAACCATCTTCCAGGGTGAGGCCCTGGAGGATAATCTCCAGCAGGCGCCCCTGCTGCACGGTGGTGAGCAGGGCTTGGGAAATTTCCTGGAGGCTGGTGAGGTTCCCCACCATGCGTTCGTTTTTTTCCGCCAGGTCCTCCACTTGCTGATAGGTCAGGGCGTTCTCGATGGCGTTGACCACCACCCCGGCCATAGTAACGAGGAGTTGGCGGTTTTCCGGGTCAAAGGGGAGGTATTCGCCGCTGGGGGAGAACTTGTCGTAAACTCCCAGGGTGCCCTGCAATTGCCCCTTGAAGGTGAGGGGCACCGCCAGGCAATAGTGCTTGCGGCCGGCGGGGTCCTCGGATTGCCCCTCAAAGTGGGGGGGCTCGCCGGAGACCCCCGACGGTATCCGGGGCAGGGCCGGACACTCCGGGGGAATCTGGCCGTAGCGGGAGGACACCCGCAGTTCCCCGGTGAGGCCGTCAATGATATTAAGGGCCGCGCCCCGGGCGGTGATGACCTTGGCGGTGGTGCTGACGATGCGCTCCAGGAGTTCATCCAATTCCACCGTGGAGCCGATGGCCTTGCCCACCTCGAAGAGCACCGAGAGTTCGGCGATGCGCTTCTTGGCCTCCTCCTGGACGATGGCCTGGCGCAGGGTGCCCGCCAACAACAGGCAGGCCAGCAGAATGTTTTGGCGCTCTGAAGCCGTGATGGGCCGGTCATTCCGGTCCATCAGGAGCATGACGCCATAGAGAAAATTGTCGTCGGCCACCGGGAAGGCGGCCAGGGTTTGATAGGCCGGATGGAGCTTTTCCAGGGCGGCGTTGTCTTCCAGGACCCCCGGTTGATCGCGGTGGACCACCCGGTATTTGCGGGTAGCGGCGGTTTCGCCCACCAGGCCGGAGCCGAGGGGAAATTCCAGACGCACCTGCGGCGCCACGGGCCCCTGGCTGCTGATTTTCAGCGCCAGGGTCTCTTTGGCCTTATCCAGGCCGAAGTAGAGAGCCAGGTCCACCGCCAGGTTGCGGGCCAGCAGATGGACCAGGTTATTGAGCCGCTCCCCAAAACTGACGGTGGAAGTAAACACTTCCACCATCTGGGTCAAGAAGGCAGCGCGCTCCGAACGCATGGAAATCTATCCTCCGATCAGCCGCTGCCGTTTTTCCACGGCCAGCCGGTACAATTCCACATACTTGGGACCGGCGGTGTGACGCCAGGAATAATCCAGGGCCATATTCCGGCGCATCAGGGTCTCCCAGGCCGGGCGGTCCCGGTGGAGGGCCAGGGCCCGCTGCACCGCGCCCATGAGTTCCGCCGGGGTGCAGCCGGTGAACTTGAAGCCGGTGCCGGCCCCGGTTTCGGGGACATAATCCTGGATGGTTTCGTCCAAGCCGCCGGTGGCGCGCACCACCGGGATGGTCCCGTAGCGCAGACAGTAGAGCTGATCGAGGCCGCAGGGCTCGTAACGGGAGGGCATGAGGAAGATGTCGGCGCCGGCGATGATCTGGTGCGCCAGTTCATCGCTGTAACCGATGACCAGGCCCATCTTGGCCGGATAGCGGTCGGCGATGCCCTGCAGGAGATAATGATGGCGCTCTTCGCCGGTGCCCTGGATGACGAAGCCCAGGTCCAGGCGCATCAAATCATCCAGGATGTTTTCGATTAAATCAATGCCCTTGCGCTCGAAAAAACGGGTGGTCATGCCCAGGAGCGGCCACGCGGGCGGCAGATTCAGGCCGAAACGCTTGGCCAGGGCGGCCTTGCAGGTCCCTTTCCCCTCCAGGCGCCGGGCGTCATAGGAAGCCGGCAGGAAGGCGTCCTCCTTGGGGTCCCAGCGGTCGTAGTCCACGCCTTCCAGGATGCCGTAAAGCTCCGGGGCCCGCTCCTGAAACAGGCCCTCGAGACCGAAGCCGTATTCCGGGGTCAGGATCTCTTCCCGATACCTGGTGCTCACGGTGCTGAGGAGATCGGCGAACACCAGGCCGCCCTTCATGAGATTGAGTTTGCCGTAGAATTCCAGGGCCTTGGGAGAGAGAAGCTCCCAACCGAGGCCGGTAAGGGGCAGGTCGAAGGAAGAAAAGAGTCCCTGGTAGCCGACATTGTGGACCGTATAGACCGTGGCCCGGCGCTGCAACCGGGGCCGGTCGCTGTAGAGGGTGCGCAGATAGACGGGCACCAGGCCGGTCTGCCATTCGTGGCAATGGCAGACGTCGCAGTCCAGCTCCAGGGCCTCCATCATCTCCACCACCGCCCGGCTGAAGAAGATGAAGCGTTCGGCGTTATCCTCAAAGGTGCCGTAGGCCGTGCCGTAGAGGCCCTCCCGATTGAACAGGGCGTCCTGGGCGATGAAGTAGAACCTCAGATTGGAGCCCATCTCCGAGGTATAGATCTCCGCCGGCAAATTCTTCCAGGATAAGGGAATGGAAAGGGTATGGCCGGTGGCGGTCAAGGGCCGGCCCGATTCCCGCACCTGGCGGTATAAGGGCAGCACCACCCGCACTTCGTGGCCCAGCTTGGCCAGGGCGCCGGCGAGACCATAAATCACTTCCGCCAACCCGCCGCTGCTGCAGAAGGGATTGGCTTCCGGAGTAACCATCAGGATACGCATGGGTTATCCCTCTAAGGTTACAGCTCAATCTCCCGGAGATACTGGGCCGCATCTTCCGGGGGAGTGGGATTGATGTAAAAGCCCGAGCCCCACTCGAAACCAGCAATCAAGGTAAGCTTGGGCACGATTTCGAAATGCCAGTGATAGTATTTCAACTCCGGTTCCCGGATGGGCGCGGTGTGCAGCATAAAATTATAGGGGACCTTGCCCAGGGCCTTCTCCAGGCGCTTCAGGGTCTCGGAAAAGAGGGCGGCCAGCAGATGATAAGAGTCCTCTTTCAAATCTATGTAAGAAGAGTGATGGCTCTTGGGCAGAATCCAGATTTCAAAAGGAGACCGGGGGGCAAAGGGGGAGATGGCCACGAATTCGGCGTTTTCCAGGACTATCCGCGCCTTCTGCTGCAGTTCCTGGCGGATCATGTCGCAAAAGACGCAGCGTTCCTTGTAATTGAAATAGAATTTGCCGCCGCTCAGCTCCTCCATGACCAACTCCGGGACGACGGGCAGGGCGATGAGCTGGCTGTGGCTGTGCTCCAGGGAGGCCCCGGCGGCCCGCCCCTGGTTCTTGAAGATCAGGACGTATCTGATGCGCGGGTCCTCGCCCAGGGCGATGATGCGGTCCCGGTAGGCGGTGAGGACCCGGAAGAAGCCGTCCACCGGAATGGTGGCCAAGGTGACCTGGTGATCGGGGCTTTCGATGATGACTTCATGGGCGCCGATGCCGTTCATCTTGTCGAACATGCCCTCGCCCCGGCGGTCCTCTTCCCCCTCCTTAGCCAGGGCCGGGAATTTGTTGGTCACCACCCGGAGGAGCCAGCCGGGGGTGTTGGGCGCGGTGCCCGGCTCCCGGTAGGCCAGGATTTCCGGCGGGGTGG
>CAZOCQ010000084.1:0-12011 GCA_964578335.1 uncultured Desulfobacca sp. | reverse complement strand
TAGTTTTTAGTGATTGGTTTCGATTTCGATTTTCTGGCTTCATCTGATCTGTTAAAATCTTTAAAAACACTGAGATCTAAAAACTAAAAACTTGAAACTAAAAACTTGAAACTAAAAACTCGGAGGAAGCAATGTTGGCCAATAAATGGACAAAGGGTCTGCTGATCCTCTTTGCCCTGTTGTTTTTCAGCACCTGGGCCCTGCAACTGGACGCCTGGGCCCGGGCCGGCGGCGGCGGCGGCCGGGGCGGCGGCTCCTTCGGCAGCCGCGGTTCCCGGTCGGCCGCCCCGCCTAAACCCTACACCGCGCCCCGACCAACCCAGCCTACCCAGCCGTCACCGGGTATGGGCTCCACCTACCGGCCCACCACGCCCCCGCCGGTGTCGCAGCCCAGCAGTTTCTGGCGCAGCTTCGGCGGCGGCCTCCTGGGCGGGATGGCCGGCGGCCTCCTGTTCAGCGGTCTTTTCGGCGGCCGGTCCGCCTACGGCGGCGGCATGGGCGGTATGGGCGGCAGCGGCATCGGCCTGTTCGAAATCCTGCTCCTGGTGGGCATCGGCTACCTGATCTACCGCTTCATCAAAAAACGGCGGGAGCCGGCCGCGGCCGCCGCGGGATATTCCCTGAGCAGCGGCGCCGGCCCGGCCTATGACACCCAGTATCCGCCCCAGTATCCGCCGGTATATGACCAGCCCATGGGACCGCCGCCGGACCAGGACCTGGAAAAAGGCCTGGCCGACATCCAGCAGTTCGACCCGAGCTTCAATGAAGCCGCCTTTCAGGATCAGGGCATGGACCTGTTTTTCAAGATCCAGGGGGCCTGGGCCAATCGGGACATGGCTTCGGTGCGGCATCTGCTCACCGACGAGGTCTTCCGTTATCTCCAGGAAGGCGTGGACCGTCTGAAGTCCCAGAAACGCATCAACCGCCTGGAAAACATCGCGGTGCGCTCGGTGGATATTACCGAAGCCTGGCAGGAGTCGGGGACGGACTACATCACGGCCCGCATCTACGCCAACCTGCTGGATTATGACGTGGATGAAGCCAGCGGCCAGGTGGTGGAAGGCAGCAAGACCGAACCGGTGAAATTCGAGGAATACTGGACCTTTTCCCGCCCGGTGGGACCCAATCCCTGGCAGCTCTCCGCCATCCAGCAGGCCCCGGCGTAAAAGACGGTTTTCGGTTTTCGGTTTTCGGTAAAAACCTATACCGACCAAACCAAACGGGGCGGCCCACCCGGGCCGCCCCTGTTATCTGGTGGCACAGGCGTCTCTTTTGTCTCGCGCCCAAGCTCCGCTTGGGCACGCTGCTTTTCCCCCGAAGCTCCTGCTTCGGGATCTCCCCCTTTCGTCTTCACTCGGTGAGCGCCGAACCCTTTGCATAATGACTTGCAGATGGTCTAAAAAGCCTTAATAATAGTAATAAAGTCGGGGAATACCGCAGATGCGATGGACTTCCTGGTTGATGGCAGGGCTCTTATTGATCCTGGCCGGCTGCGGCCCGGCCATCTCCACCTCCTTGCAGCAGCAGGCCGGCCCCGGGGTGGGCTTTGCCGACCTGGCGGCCCATCCGGAGCAATACCAGGGGCGCCTGGTGATCCTGGGCGGCGAAGTGATGGAAGTGAAGCCGTGGGGGCCGCGAGGCAGCCTCCTCAGCCTGGATCAACGGGAACTGGACAGCCGCCTCTTTCCCGGCGGAACCGTCTCCGGCGGCGCCTTCCTGGTGGAGAGTGAGGAATGGTTGAACTCCAACATTTTCCTGCCCAGGAGCAAGGTGACGGTGGCCGGAACGGTGGCGGGACGACAGGACGGCTATTTGCTCCTGAAGGCCCGGCAGATTCGCTTCTGGCAAGGCCCAACCTGGGAAAAATGGTATTATCCCGTGCCCCGGGAGTGGTATGATTATGATCCTCGCCTGGAGTACTGGTACACCCCGCCCTATTTTTCTCCGTGGAAGGGGGCCGGCAGCCGTTTTTAGGAGGGGATATGCACGTCGACAGCTATGAATTCGGCGTCATTGTCATAGACGGCCGCACCTACCGCACCGATCTGCTCATCTGGCCGGGGCAGATCAAGCATGACTGGTGGCGGAGCGAATCCCACCTGCTGCAAGCGGCCGACGTCTTCGAGGCCCTGGCGGCCGATCCCCAGGTGCTGGTGGTGGGCACCGGGGCTTACGGCCGGATGGAGGTGGATCAGGAACTGGCGGACTATCTCAAGGAGCGGGGCATCGAGCTGGTGGCCCGGCCCACCCGGGAGGCCTGCCGCAGCATCAACGAGCTGGCCGGCAAACGCCGTCTGGCCGCAGCCTTGCACCTTACTTGTTGATTAGTTCAAAGTTCAAGGTTCAAGGTTCAAAGTTGAGGCGGGGGTTTAACTTTGAACCTTGAACTTTGAACCTTGAACATTTTTTCGTTGCTGCGGCTCATGGACTTTCATATCATCGACTGCCACCTGCACTGCGGGGTGCAGCACGTCCCCTGGGGCTGGGAGCGTAAACGCCCCCTGCTTAAAGCCTCAGGCATCCGGGGGGTGGGGGTCATCCCGCCGGTGGAGGATATCTACGACCGGTATGACCCCGGATTCACCGACTCCCCCGACTGGCAAACCTGCCGCCGCCGGGCCCAGCGCTATCTCCTGGAACTTAAGGACCCGGAGATCGAGATTTTTCCCTATTTTTTCGTCTGGAACGACTTCGCCTGGGAAGAGTTGGGGCCGGAATACGCGGCTATTAAGTGGCACCGCCACCCCGATGAGCCCCGCTACCAATACGACCACCCCCGCTGCCGGGAATTTTTGCAGGTGGTGCAGGAGCGCGGCCTCCCCATTCTCCTGGAGGAATCCTTCGAGAATACCCTGTTCTTCCTGGAACGCCTGGCTCCGGACCTGCCGGTGATCATCCCCCACCTGGGGGGCCTGAACGGCGGCTACCGGCCCCTGCGGGAGGCCGGGGTTTGGCAGCGGCCCCGCACCTACGCCGACACCGCCCTGGCCGGTCCGGCCGAAATGGAGGACTTCCTGGGGCGCTACGGCAGCGAACGCCTGCTCTTCGGCAGCGACCACCCCTTCGGCCTGCCCCAATTCGAACTGGCCAAGGTATGTGACTTGCATTTACCGAACGACCAGGCCCGGGAAATTCTGGGGGACAATTTCCGTCGAATTTGCGGCTTACTGCCGAAGAAGGCAAAAAAAAAGGCGGGATAAGCCCGCCCGGATGACCACCTCGATTTCACCAGCCTGCTACGCCCGCAGCATCCTCTGCTTCAGGTCCTCCAGCACGGGCTCGAACTGGTCCGTCAGCTGCCCGTAGAAGCGCCGCCATTCTTCCTGGAATTGCGGCAGATGCTCCACCTCCACCCGGACCCGCTGGCCGGTTTTGGCCTCCATGGCCCGCTGCATCTGGCCCACCCCCTGGGCGAACCTGGCCTTCAGCTGTTGCAGGGCATTGTTGCGGAACTGCAGGAACTGCTGCAATATTTGTTCAAGCTCCGCTTTGCAGCGGGCCATGTTCTTTTGGTCGGCGGCCACCAGCAGCAGGCCGGCCAGGGCCCGGTCTCGGCGTTCATCCGGTTCGTCATCCCGGGGCAGAACGAGGTTGCGCAGAAAGACCTCTTTAACCGCGGTTCCGGCCGCCGCTTGGGCTTCGGCCGGCAGGGCTTTGAGCTCGGCTTCCAGGTCGCCTTCGCCTTTCAGGAACCGCACCGCCAACTGGAGGCCCTGCTCCTGATATTGGGCCGCGGCCATCTCCTCCCGGGAAGCCTTGCCGTACCGCTCGGCCTTTTCCAGGGCCAGCTCCAAAGCGCTCTTGATTTCAGCCAACGATTGCTCGCTTTCTCTCCCCTCCGGGGAGCCTCAACATTTGGGGCCTCATTGGAATTTTTTCGGAGGAGCGGGAGTATCCGACCCCGCTTCTTTGGCGGTTTCGGCCTTGGCCTGGCCGTCGGCCCCGGAACTGCAGTCGCCGGCAGTCCCGGCCATATTGGTTGACTGCATCTTCCCGGAGTAGTCCGTTACATACCAGCCGCCGCCTTTCAGTTGAAAAGAGCAGTTACTGATGAGTTTGCTGAGCTCGCCGCCGCAATTCGGACAGGTGGTCAGGGGTTCTTCGGAAATCTTCTGCCACTTTTCCACTACCCGGCCGCAAGCGGCGCATTGATACTCGTAAATGGGCATACTGCCAACCTCCTTGCCAATCACTGATAATATCGAATTACCGGCGGCAAATCGATAAAATTCAAGGGCTGCAATATTTGTTGAGTCAAACGGTGCACCCGTCTCTCTTCCCGGGCCTTCTCGGCCTCCGAAGCCTCGAACAGGGCCAGGAATTGGCTGAAGCGGATGACGTGCACCAGCTCATGCGTGACCACGTAAAGCAACAAGGGCAACAGGGAGATCTGCGGGCTGGACTCCAGGGTCTTCAGGATATTATGGTCCTGGAGGCAGACCCGGTAAAAATCAAAGAAAGCGGACTGCAATGAGGCGTTGGGCGGGCAGCCCCGGTATTTGGCCACCAGGGCGTGGGCATGGGGAGAGATCTCTTCCCGCCTCAGGCCCTCCAGGGTCAGGATATCATACCGGGCCCGGCGCCAATGGGACGGCTGGAGCTTAAAGAAGTCGAAGGTCATCTCCTCGGCGATGACCGCCGCCTCCTTCAGCAGCTCTTTATGCTGTGGGTGGAAATAGCGCTGTCCCATAACTAGATAATTTTATCATTCCATCTGGGCTTGTCAATAATCAGGCTTGAATGACCGGCGCTTGCACAGGCGAGACGCCTATGTTAACAAAAGGTAGGCATTCTTTTCTAGTCCGGCAACCCCGGAAAACGGACCACTAATAACCGGATGTACCATGAGTCAGCTGCCGCGACCACTGGAAAACCTGGCCAAGATGTTGGCCTACGTATTGGGCCGCGCCCCCGACGAATTCGGGCTGGTGCTGGCCGCCGATGGCTCCATCCCCCTCAAGCAGCTCCTCCAGGCCCTGAATCATGAGCCCGGCTGGGGGTTCGTGCGGCGCCATCACCTGGACCAGGTGGTGGGTCTGATGCGGCCTCCGGCCTTTGAAGTGGCGGAGGAGCGCATTCGCTGCCTCAATCCCCAAGGGCTGCCGGAGCGCCGTCCCGGAGAAAAACCGCCGCCGCTGCTCTATCTGGCCCTTCCCCCCAAGGCCCACGAGCGGGTCTGGCAGGAGGGCCTCAAGGCCCCGGCCGGCCAGGAGCTGGTGCTGGCCCGCAGCAAAGAGACGGCCCTGAAGCTGGGCAAGCGCCGGGCCCCCGTCCCCATCCTGGTCACCATCCAGGCCCAGGCCGCGGCCAAGGCCGGCGCCGCCTTGAGCGCCTACGGCGAGGAACTCTTTTTGGCCGAGGCCTTGCCCCGGGAGTTCCTGCAACTGCCCACCCCGGCGCCGCCGGAGGAAAAACCGAAGGTCCCCAAGGCCGCGCCGCCTCAGCCTACTCCTGGGACCTTTATCGTGGACTGGTCTCAGCCTCCCGGCAAGCCCTCGCAGCGCCGCGGCAAAAAAGCCGAGCCCGACTGGAAGGCCGGGGCCCGGGCCCTGCGAAAACAAAGGAAAAAGGGGGAAAGAGATCAAGGGGCAAAAGGCGAAAAGGGCAAAAGGGGAAAGGGTTAAGAACAGTGGTCAGTGGTCAGTGGTTAGTGGTTAGTGGTCAGTAAGCGCAACTAACTTAGTTAATTCGGTTATTTGGCGAGCTGGCAAACTCTCATTTCGAACTTTGAACCTTGAACTTTGAACTTTCCGATTTAGACTGCCTTATCGTCCTGGGGGCACGCCTCAATCCCGCCGGCGAACCCGGCCGGGTGGCCCGGCTGCGCCTGACCCATGCCCTGCACTGCTGGCGGCGGCACTGTCCCGGAAGCCGCGTCATCCTGACCGGCGGGGTGCTGCCCGGCCAGGGACGCTCCGAGGCCCGGGCCATGGCCGACTGGGCCCTGAACTGGGCGGCCGAACAGTGGGGCGAGGAAGCCCGAAAGACCCTCGAATCCTGCCTGCTAGTGGAGGAGGCCAGCCGCAACACCGCGGCCTCGGCCCTTAACACCTTGCCCCTGTTGCAGAGTCTGAATCTGCGGGCAGTGGGCCTGGTCACTGATGCGGTCCATATCCACCGGGCCGGGTTCATTTTCCGACGGCGGTTACGGGAACACGGCATCCTGCTCCACCCGCTGCCGGCCCGGGGCCTGGTGCGCCACTATTGGCGGCAGCGCCGCTACCTGTGGCTGGCGAAGATGGCCCTGCGGGAAGGCGGCGCCTGGGTCAAGGTCCTGGGTAATTACCTTCTGGGGAGAAGCGGACGAAAATATTAATCTGCGGCAATCGGTCAATATCAGCGCACCCGGTCGGCCAAGCCGCCATTTGCTGTCAAGCCCAGGGCGAATTTTCTGTCACTGCGGCTCTGACAGAAACGGATATTGCACCATATTCCACCAGGTTGAGCCGCCCACCCTAAAAGTCCCTTATTAAATGGTGAAAAAATGCTTGACACCCCAGGGGAATGAGATTAAAAATTCAACGATAAAGAAAATTTTCACAAGAAAACCATACGGGATCAAGCAATGCTGGAGATCAAACGCCCCGTCAGCGCCCCTTTAAGCCCCGAGCAAGTAACCGCCATCCAGGAAGCCGCCGCCCGCCATAAGGCCGTCAAAGGCGGGGTGTTGCCCGCCCTGCACGAAGTGCAGCGCCTGTGCGGCAACTGGCTGCCCCTGGAGGCCCTGAAGCTCATCTCCCAGGGCATGGACATTCCCTACCCCTACCTCTACGGCGTCATGAGCTTCTACACCATGTTCTCGCCGACGCCCCGGGGCAAGTTCATCATCCGCTTTTGCGAGTCCGCCCCCTGCCATATCTGGGGCGCCGACGACCTGGTGGAAGTGGTCAAGGCCGAACTGGGCCTCAGGCACGTGGGAGAGACCACGGCGGACGGCCTCTTCACCCTGGAGCACACCGCCTGCCTGGGGGTCTGCGAAGTGGCCCCGGCCATGCAGATCAACGAGGTGGTGCACGGCCGCCTGACCGCGGAGCGGGTGAAAAACATCCTGGCCGATTACCGGGCCGGTAAGGCCCCGGACTACCGGCAGTTGCCTCGCACCACCAATGCCCTCAGCGACTATCCCCCAAGTCCCGATGAGATCAGCCTGTTCCAGAATGTGGACCAGATTGACCCCATGAGCCTGGACCAATACCTGGCCCGGGGGGGCTATGAGGGGCTGAAGAAGGCCCTGAACCTGACCCAGGTAGAGGTGATTAATGAGGTCAAGGAATCGGGCCTGAGAGGCCGAGGCGGCGCCGGCTTCCCCACCGGCTTGAAATGGTCCTTCACCCAGCCCAGCCCCATCACCCCCAAGTACATCATCTGCAACGCCGACGAAGGGGAGCCGGGAACCATCAAGGACCGCTATCTCATGGAAGGGGACCCTCACCGGGTCCTGGAAGGCATGGCCATCGGGGGCTATGCCGTGGGGGCCAGTGTCGGCTACATCTACTGCCGGGGCGAATATTACCTCTCCATGCACCGTCTGCAGAACGCCATTGATGCCGCGGTGGCGAAGAACCTCCTGGGCGACAATATCATGGGCACCGGGTTTACCTTCCACATCAAGATTCAAACCGGCGGCGGTTCCTATGTCTGCGGGGAGGAGACCGCGCTCATCGAGTCCATCCAGGGCGAACGGGGCAATCCCCGGGTGAAGCCGCCCTTCCCGGGCCAGGTGGGGGTCTGGTACAAGCCCACCATTGTCAACAACGTGGAGTCCTGGGCCAGCGTGCCGAGCATCATCGTCCAGGGCGCCGACTGGTATAAGGCCAAGGGCACCGAAGATTCCAAGGGAACCAAGATCTTCCAGGTGACGGGCCACGTGAATACCCCCGGCGTCGTGGAGGCCAACATGGGCCTGCCTCTGTCCGCCCTGATCGACCAGATCGGCAGAGGGTGCCGTGATGGCAAAAAGATCAAAGCGGTGCAACCGGGTGGGGCGGCCTGCGGTTTCATCACTCCCGAGCATCTCAACACCCCTCTGGAGTACGCGGCCATGAGCAAGGTGGGTGGGGCGGTGGGCTCCGGCACCATGCTGGTCATGGATGAGACCGTCTGCATCGTCGATGTGGTCAAGTGCCTGCTCTACTTCTTCCAGCATGAGTCCTGTGGTTTCTGTCTGCCTTGCCGCCGGGGCACCCGGGTGCTCTACGAACTGATTTGCAAGGTGGCCGCGGGGAAAGGCGCCCAGGCCGACCTGGACCGGATGCTGTTCCTGTCCAAAGCCATGATGGACAGCGCCAACTGCGCCCTGGGATGGAGCCCCTACTCCTTTCTCAGCACCACCATGGAACGCTTCAAAGACGAATACGAGGCCCATCTGGCGGGCCACTGCCCCCTGGGGGTCTGCAAGGCGGAGGAGCATTCGCATTAGCAATCCGGTAGCGCAGGCATCCAGCCTGTGCCACTGCACCGGCCAGAGGCCGGCGCTGCCAGCACCAATTAATCAAAGGTTGACTTATGTTGCTCAACTACTTGCCGGTTTTGATGTACATGATCATCTGCATCGGGCTGATCGGGGTCATGTTGCTGTTGTCCGAACTCCTGGGCAAGAAGAAGCATTTTCCCGCCAAGGACCTGCCCTATGAGTGCGGCATGGACCCCATCGGCGACGCCCGCAGCCGCTACACGGTGCGCTTCTATGTCATCGCCATGTTCTTCATCGTGTTCGACATTGAAGCCATCTTCCTCTACCCCTGGGCGGTGGTCTTTAAGCCCCTCGGCTGGTTCGGCTTCTACGAGATGCTGGTCTTCATCGGCGTCCTGGTGGTGGGCCTGGTTTACGTCTGGGGCAAGGGAGCATTAGAATGGGAATAAAGGCGGTTTTTCGTTCTTCGTTTTTCGTGTTTCGTTAAAGAAGACGAACAACCATTTGGAATTGAACTCAAGCATTTATCAAAAACGAAAAACCAAAAACGAAAAACCAAAAACGAAAAACCAAAAACGGTTTTTTGGAGCTTGGGATGGGAATCGAAGAACACCTCGGATACAACGTTTTGACCACTACCCTGGAAAAGCTGGTGGACTGGGGCCGCAAGAGCAGCCTCTGGCCCGCCACCTTCGGGCTGGCCTGCTGCGCCATCGAAATGATCTGCACCGCGGCCAACCGCTACGACATCGCCCGCTTCGGCATGGAGGCCTTTCGGGCCTCGCCCCGCCAGGCCGACCTGATCATCATCGCCGGCACGGTCTGCAAGAAGATGATGCCGGCCATCCAGCGGGTTTACGATCAGATGAGCGAGCCCAAGTGGGTCATCGCCATGGGGGCCTGCGCCACTTCCGGCGGCATCTTCGACTCCTACGCCGTGGTCCAGGGCATTGATAAATACCTGCCGGTGGACGTTTACGTGCCCGGCTGCCCGCCCCGGCCCGAGGGCCTGCTCTACGGCATCCTCAAGCTCCACGAGAAGATCCTGAAAGACCCGTTCCTGACGGCTCAATACAAAGAACGCCTGCAAGCCCGGCGGGAGGAGGCCGCATGAGCGCCGCGGTGGACCTGCTCCAGAAGAAGTTCCCCAATGAAGTGGTGGAGGTGGTGGAGTTCCGGGGAGAGACCACCATCGTGGTCAAGCCCGAGCGCCTGGTGGAGATCTGCACCGCCCTGCGGGACGACCCGGAGACCTCTTTCCGGTACCTCTCCATGATCGCCGGCCTCGATTTTCTGCCCCAGAGCCCCCGGTTCGGGGTGGTCTATAATCTCTATTCGCACAAAAACCATAACCGCGTCACCCTGAAGACCTTGCTGGCCGACGACGCCGCCCCGGTGGTGGATTCGGTGGCGCCGGTCTGGTCCACCGCCAACTGGCACGAACGGGAAGTCTATGACATGATGGGCATCCGTTTTAAGGGCCATCCCGACCTGCGCCGTATTCTCATGCCGGCCGACTGGGTGGGGCACCCGCAGCGCAAGGACTATCCCTTAAGGGGTCATTAACACCGTTTTTGGTTTTTAGTTTTTGGTTTTTGGCGGAAAAGAAAAACCAGACTGCGATTCCAAGTCATAACTGAACTGAAAACGAAAAACGAAAAACGAAAAACGAAAAACGAGAATCTGGCCATGAATCAAGCTCAATCCATGCCGCGCACCGAAACCATGCTGCTCAACGTGGGGCCTTCGCACCCCAGCACCCACGGGGTCTTGCGGGTCCTGGTGGAGCTGGACGGCGAGCTCATCGTCAAGGCCGATCCCGATATCGGCTTCCTGCACCGGGGCATCGAAAAGATGTGCGAATACCGCACTTACCACAAGTGCATGCCCCTGATGAACCGCCTGGACTACCTGGCCGGCGAGGTCAACAACTTCGGCTTCTGCCTGGCGGTGGAAAAGCTCCTGGGGGTGGAAGTCCCCAAGCGGGCCCAGTACATCCGGGTGCTGCTGGCGGAGTTGACCCGCATCGGCTCCCACCTCTTCTGGCTGGGGACCCACGGCCACGACCTGGGCGCCATGACCCCGCTGTTTTACGCCTTTAGGGAGCGGGAACAGATCATGGACATGTGCGAGATGGTCTCCGGGGCCCGCATGTTCCCGCTCTACCTGCGCATCGGCGGCCTGGCGGCGGATTTGCCGGACGGCTTTCTGCCCATCGCCAAGAAATTCGCCGACACCTTTCCCGCCCGCTGGCAGGACTACGACACCCTCCTCACCCAAAACCGCATCTGGAAGGAGCGCACCATCGGGGTGGGCGTCATGAGCGCCGATGAGGTCCTGGATTGGGGCTGGTCCGGCCCCATGGCCCGGGGCTCCGGGGTCGATTGGGACCTGCGGCGGGACAACCCCTATTCCAGCTACGACGAATTCGACTTTGTGGTGCCCCTGGGGAAAAACGGCGACACCTATGACCGGTATTTGGTGCGGATGCAAGAGATGCTGCAGAGCGCCCGCATCGTCAGCCAGGCGGTGGAGAAGATTCAGCAGACCGAACCGGGTGACATCAAGTGCCCTGACCCCCGGGTGAGCCTGCCGCCCAAGGACCAGGTCTATAACGACATCGCCGCCCTGATCAACCACTTCAAGCTCATCCAGGAAGGCCTTAAGCCGCCGGTGGGGGAAGTCTACCAGTGCATCGAGGCCCCCAAGGGCGAAATGGGCTTTTATATCGTCAGCGACGGCAGCCCCCAGCCCTTCCGGCTCAAGGTCCGGGGACCGAGCTACATCAACCTGTCGGCCTGCGACAAGTTGTCCCGGGGCCGGTTGCTGTCGGACATGATCGCCCTGATCGGCACCATGGACATCGTCCTGGCCGACGTGGACAGATAGAATCGTTGGGGCGGGCGTCTCGCCCGCCATGTAGGGTGCGCCCGGCGCACCGGAGATGCGTTTACGGCTTGGAGATAAATGCTGGCGACTCGCAACGGCAAGATTATCCTGGGATTGGCCTTGGTTCTGCTGCTGGCAGGAGTGGCGCCGGTCTTGGCCCAGTCCAAGGATTTCACCGGCGCCATCGCCGAGATCGCCCGGGGCACCGAACTGGACCTCGGCAAACATGCCAATTTTTATATCTTGCGGTTGCAGGAGCACCCCGGCATCGAGTTTCGCCTGACCCCGGAGGACGCCGAGAGATTCGGGGTGGTCAAGGCGGCTGGCACCACGGCGGTGTTGACCCCCAAGATGAGCCGGGGATTGGGTTGGAAGGTGAAGCTGGCCTGTGACCCGAATTATCGCGGGGCCAGCAAGTCCCCCACCTACCGGGTGCTGTCCTTAAAAAAGTTGGACGACTGATCGAAGCTGGTGGGCGGCGCCCACCCTATAAAAAGGCAAATATAATTTCCGGCGTTGTACACAGGAATGACTTATGGTTAATCTGACCATCGACGGGCGGGCCGTCCAGGCCAAAAAAGGTTCCACCATCCTGGATGCGGCCCGGGAGAACGGGATCTTCATCCCCACTCTCTGTTACCATCAGGCCCTGCACCCCATCGGCTCCTGCCGCATCTGCGTGGTGGAAGTGAAGCCGGGACCGCCCCGG
>CAZOCQ010000083.1:0-12123 GCA_964578335.1 uncultured Desulfobacca sp. | reverse complement strand
GGATGACCCTGAAAAAGAAACTTACCCGGACGGAGTTCCGCCAGCGGGCCGACGACCTCCTCATGCGGTTGTCTATGGAAGTGGGGCCGTTCGGGGAGGAGAGCGAAGAGAGGCGCCAGCAGCGGCTGCAAAGGGCCGCAGCCGATCCCCTCTATTTCTGCCGCACCTATCTGCCCCATTACTTTTCCCACCTGCCGGCCCCGTTTCATTATGAGTTGGTGAAGCTGTTGGAACGGCGGCCGCTTTGCGACCCCACAGGCGGGACGCCTGTGCCACCGGAAGAAGACACAGGCGGGACGCCTGTGCCACCAAAAGGCACAGGCAGGATGCCTGCGCTACCAAAGCAAGACACAGGCGGGACGCCTGCGCTGCCAATAGAAAACGGAAAACAGAAAACAGAAAACCGTGTCGTCGTGCCGGCGGTGGTGGCCGCGCCCCGGGAGTTCGCCAAGACCACGGTGTGCGCCTTCGGCTACGTGCTGCACCAGATCTGTTTCAAGCGGCGCCATTTCATCATCATCGGCAGCGACACCGAAGACCTGGCCAGTGATCTCACCGGCTACCTCTACCTGGAAATGCTCTATAACGAACGGCTGCAACAGGACTTCGGGGAGCTGGTGAAGGCCAACCGGGCGGTGGACGACTTCGTCACCGCCAACGACATCCGGGTGAAATCCCGAGGCCGGGGCCAGCGCCTGCGGGGTCTGAAGCACAGGCAATGGCGGCCGGACCTGATCATCCTGGACGACCTGGAAAACGACGCCAACGTGCGCAACCCCGAGATCGTCCAGCAAGTCCTGGATTGGGTGAAGTCCGCGGTTTACCCGGCCCTGGACGCCGGCGGCAACCTGCTGATCATCGGCACCATTCTCAGGTGGAAGAGCGCCCTGCACCTGATGCTCACCAGCCCGGAGGAGCCGTATCGCCATTTTGAACGGCGCCTTTACCGGGCGGTGCAGGAAGACGGGTCCTCCCTGTGGGAGGCCCGGCATCCCATTGACCGTCTCAAACGGCAGAAACAGATGATGGGCACGGTGGCCTTCAACCGGGAGAAGATGAACGAACCGACCCCGGAGGGCGGCTTTTTCAAGGAAGAGTGGATTCATTACTACCACCCGGACATCCTCAAGGACCGGAACCTGGTGGTGGCGGGCTTCTTCGACCCCTCCCTGGAGACCGGGGCCGGGGCCGATTACAAGGCGGTGGTCACGGTGGGCTGGGATCCGCAGGAGCTGGTGTTCTACGTCATGGACGCCTTCATCCGGAAAACCACCCTGGAGCAGACCTTGCGGGCCATCTTTAACCGACACCGGCAGTACGGCTACCGGCTGCTGGGGGTGGAGGACAACCTGTTTCAGCGGCTGCTGTTGAAGGAGTTCGACCGCCTGGGACAGGAGCGGGGCCAATTGCTGCCCGTCAAGGGGGTGACCCACCGGGTGGCCAAGGAGACCCGGGTGGCCGGCCTGTCGCCGCTCCTGGAGCGGGGCAAAATTCGCTTTATCCGGGGCCATTCGGACCAGGAGCTGCTGGTGGAGCAACTGCTCTATTTCCCCTCCCGCACCCTGCACGACGACGGCCCCGACGCCCTGGAAGGGGCCGTCAGGCTGGCCCAGGAGCTGACCGGGGAGGCGGCGGTCGAATATACGCCGGCGAAGACGCGGCATTTTCAAGGGCGGGGAGCTTTTTAGGGTAGTGTGCGCACTGCGCACCAGAACCTTAGTAGCTAAGAAATGATGGTGCGCAGTGCGCACCCTACGCGGCGGGCGGGACGCCCGCTCCACGGGAGATTCCATGGGGCTGAGGGATTTTTTCGGCAGGATGTTCAAGGAGACGGCGAGGCCGGAGACCCGGGAGTTGGGGGCGGTGAGCCTGGCGGAGCGCTGGAGCAGCTATCCCAGCGTGGGTCTGACCCCGCAGCGCCTGGCGGAAATCTTCCGGGAGGCGGACCTGGGGGAGGTGTACCGCCAGATGGAGCTGTTCGAGGAGATGGAAGAAAAGGACGCCCACCTGGCCTCCCTGCTGCAGACCCGCAAACTGGCGGTCTTGAGCAAGGACTACGAGGTCCTGCCCTACTCCAAGGACCCGGAGGATGAGGCCATCGCCGTCTTCGCGGGGGAGGTGGTTTACGGCATCGCCAACCTGGAGGAGGCCCTGCTGGACCTGCTGGACGCCATCGGCAAGGGCTTCGCCCTGGCCGAGATCATCTGGGAAGTGAGCGGCGGCCGGGCCCGGGTGACCGAACTCAAGTGGCTCCCCCAGAAGAAGGTGACCTTTAGGGACTCCCTGACGCCCCGGCTGCTGACCCCCCAGGCCCCCTGGCAGGGGGAAGAGCCGCCGCCCTGGAAGGTGATCTACCACCGTTACAAGGCCCGCAGCGGTTCGGCCTGCCGGGGCGGGGTGCTGCGGGTGGTGGGCTGGATGTATCTCCTGAAGAACTTTGCCTTGAAGGATTGGGCTTCGTTCAACGAGGTCTTCGGCATGCCCCTGCGGCTGGGGAAATACGACCCCTCGGCCTCCCAGGCGGACCGGGAGGCCCTGGTGCAGGCCATCCGCAACCTGGGGTCGGACGCGGCCGGGGTGATCAGCAAGGCCACCGAGATCGAATTCGTGGAGGCCGGCGCCCCGGGCAGCAAGGCCAATCCCTACCAGGCCCTGGCGGAATTCTGCAACCGGGAGATGTCCAAGGCGGTGCTGGGGCAGACCCTGACCACGGACACCGCCGGGGCCACCGGGACCTACGCCGCGGCCGCGGTGCACGGCCAGGTGCGCCGGGACTTGGTGGAGGCCGACGCCCAGGCCCTGGCCAGCACCCTGCGGGAGCAGTTGCTGCGGCCCCTGGTGGGCTTCAATTTCGGCTGGGACCGGCCGGTCCCCTGGTTCCGTTTCAAGTATGAGGAAGAGGAAGATCTCAAGACCCTGTCGGAGGTTTACCGCAACCTGGCGGCCCTGGGGGCGCCCATCAGCTCCGAGCATTTGGCGGAGCGCTTCGGCATTCCTTTATAGTTTCGAGTTTTGAGTTTCGAGTTTCCAGAAAAGGCAGAATTGTGGAGCAGGCGCCCTCGCCTGCCCTTTAAAAGAACAGCCGAGGGCGGGTGTTCTACACAAACTTGAGAACTCGAAACTGCCCGAAGGAGAAAGGAAATAATGGCGGAAAGAAGTAAAGGCAAAGCGGAGTCGGGCTCCTTGCCGGAGTGGATTCGCATCCTGCCGTTGGGGAAGGTGGAACTCTCCGACAGCCGGGAGCCTTTTGAGGTGGATGCAGAGTCCCTGTCGTCCCTGGTGGCCGCCTTCCGCGCCCGGGGCGTGGACCTGGTGATTGATTATGAGCATCAATCGCTCCAGGGGGAGCGGGCCCCGGCGGCGGGGTGGATCAAGGACCTGGAGGCGCGGCCCGACGGCCTGTGGGCCAGGGTGGAGTGGACCCGGCAGGCCCGGGAGTATCTGCTCAGCAAGGAATACCGTTATTTTTCGCCGGTGCTGCGCCTGGACCCGGACAGCCGCCGCCCCACGGCCTTGCTGCACCTGGGGCTGACCAACGTGCCGGCCATCAAGCGCCTGCCGCCCCTGGTGGCCAAGTGGGGCGGGGGCGCCGGCGTCACGGCTGAACCGGCCGGACCTGCCCCGGCGGGGCTGCAACCGGCCGGCGAGCAAGGGAGGAGCATGGAAAAGATCAGGGAATTGCTGGGGTTAACCCCGCAGGCGGAGGAAAGCGCGGTGGCTTCCCGGTGGTTGGAGTTTTGGGGAGAGCTGGCCGCGGCCCTGGGGCTGCCGGCGGAGGCGTCGGTCTCGCAGATCCTGGGGGCGGCGGCGGCCTTGCAGGCCGGGGCGGCCGGGCTCCGGGAACGCACCGAGGAACTGGCGGCCCTCAAGGCCCGCCTGGCGGCGGAGAGCGCCAGCCGGGCGGTGGAGGAGGCGCTGCTGGCCGGCAAGGTAAGTCCGGCCCAGCAGGACTGGGCCCTGGAGTATTTCCGCCGGGACCCGGAGGGCTTCGCCACCTACGTGGCCCGGGCCCCGAAGCTGGTGCCGGTGGGCGAACTCTTGACACTGCGGGGTGAAAACCGGGGCGCGGCGGACTTGCTGCCGGAGGAAATGGCCTTGTGCCGGTCTCTGAACCTGGCGCCGAAGGAATATCTAAAGGCCAAGGACCGGAAGGTTTAAGGAAGGACAGTTCGAGAAGCGTCCTTCTGGCAAAATCATGGTGCGCGGTGCGCACCCTACACTGGAGGGAGAAGGATATGACAGCATTAACCCGGGACCGGGCCACCGCCTATCGGGAGGGCCTGGAAATGGAATTCAGGGTGGCGGCCGCCGCCAAGATCTACGCCGGCTCCATGGTGTGCCTCAATGCCGCCGGCTATGCCGTGCCGGCCGCGGACACCAGCGGCTACCGCTTCGCGGGAGTGGCCCTGGAGCAGGCGGACAACAGCGCCGGCGCCGACGGGGCTCAGGTGGTGCGGCTGCGGCGCAGCGGCGTCTTTGAATTCAATGCGGCCAACCTCAGCCAGGCCCTGGTGGGGAACGCCATGTACGCCGTGGACGACCAGACTTTCGCCGACGCCGGCGGGGCCGCCAATGACATCAAGGTGGGCGTCCTGGTCAAGTACGTGGCCGCCACCAAGGGCTGGATCGATATCGCCAGGTGAAGGCAAAGGTTCAAAGTTCAAGGTTCAAAGTTCAAAGTTAAGACCATACCCAATAATGAGGTGAAAAATGATCATCAATCAAGAGGCTCTGGCACGACTCTATACCGGCTTCACCGCGGTGTTCAACGCCGCTTTCCAGGAGACCCAGACCTGGTACGAACGGGCGGCCATGACGGTGCCGGCCAACACCCGGATCATGGACTACAAATTCCTGCTGGATTTCCCCATGGTGCGGGAGTGGATCGGCGACCGCCAGATCAGCTCCCTGGAGCCCAAGGCCTATCAGGTGGAGAGCAAGGACTGGGAAGCCACCATCGAGGTGGATCGCAACGATATCGAAGACGACCAGTTGGGGCTGTACAACCCCATCATTTCGGCCCTGGCCCAGGAAGCCCGGAAGCACCCGGAGCGGTTGATCGCCGACCTGTTGGGGGCCGGCTTCGCCACCTCCTGCTATGACGGCAAGCATTTTTTTGCCACCGACCACCCGGTGGGGGCCGGCGCCGCGGCCAATTTCGCCGGCGGCAGCGGCACCGCCTGGTTCCTGCTGGACGCCAGCCGGGCGGTCAAGCCTTTCATCTTCCAACTGCGGCGGGAAGTGCAGTTGGTGCGGATGGACCGCCAGGACGACGAACACGCCTTCATGCGCAAGAAGCTGCGTTACGGGGTGGACTACCGGGGGGCGGCGGCCTATGGCCTCTGGCAGTTGGCCTACGCCAGCAAGGAGGACCTGAGCGCCGCCACCTATGCCGCGGCCCGGGCGGCCATGATGTCGCTGAAGAACGCCGAAGGCCGGCCCCTGGGACTGAAGCCCAACCTGTTGGTGGTGCCGCCGGCCCTGGAGGCCGAGGCCCGGGAGATTCTCCAGGCCCAGTTCATCATCGGCGATCCCAGCAGCGGCGGCTCCAAGACTAATATCTGGCAGGGCACCGCGGACCTGTTGGTAGTTCCCGAACTAACCTAACAGACGGTTTCTTTTATCGGTTTTTCCGAAAACCGAAAACCGAAAACCGAAAACGGAGTCTCATATGGCCTGGTTCGGCGGCTTCACCCTGGAGACCTACAACCGGATACCCGGAGACTACGAGGTGCTGACGGTGGCCAGCGAAGCGGTCAAACTGTCCACCGCCAAGATCAGGCCGTCCACCGGGCCTTATGCCCGGATGCTGGCCCGGGCGGCCATGCTGTCCTCGGAGGACGGCGACCTGCGGTTCCGCATCGACGGCGGCAGTCCCAGCGCCAGTGACGGCCATTACCTGGTGAACGGGGATTGCCTGGTGCTCTCGGGCAGCCAGGCCCTGCAAAAATTCCAGGCCGTCCGGGCCGGAGACGCCAACGCCACTTTGCGGATAACTTACTTCTATTAAGCGCCCGGAGGAGCCTGACATGGGTTATTGCACCGTAGATGATCTGCTGCTGCTGATCCCCCTGGCGGAGTTGGCGGAATTAACCGCGGAGGACGGCGACCTGCCGGACTATACGGTGGCGGAAAACGCCATTGACAAGGCCGAGGCCGAAATCAACGCCTACCTGGGGGTGCGCTATACCCTACCCCTGGCCGCGGCCCCGGCCCAGCTCCGGAACCTGGCGGCGGACCTGGCCTTGTACCACCTCTATAGCCGGCGCAGTATCGCCCCCCAAGTGCGGCGCCGGAAATACGAGGACGCGGTGGCCTTCTTGAAGCAGGTGGCCGCAGGGCAGGCCATCGTGGACGGGGCCGGCGACCCGGCCGAAGATCACCGGCAGGTGGCGGAATTCTCCGGCGCCGCCCGGCTCTTCGGGCGGGGCGACCTGTCCGAGTGGTAGCGGGAAGCGGGCATGAGCGAGTTGGATTGGACGGCCCTGGAAGACGCGGTGCTGGCGGCGCTGGGGGACCAATTAGGGGCACAGGCGCACACCCTGGAGTCCTACCAGGGGGACTGGCGGGCCGACCTGCAATTGGAGGCCTGGCGGCTGCCGGCGGTGTTGGTGTCGCTTGCGGGGACCAGGGCGGCGGCCGCGGCCTTGCGTTCCTATGATCTGACGGTGGACCTCCGGCTGCTGGTGATAGTCCAGCAGCTTCGGGGGCAAACCGAAGGCCGGCGCCAGGTGGGCGGCGCCTACCAGTTGCTGGGCGCCATCCGGGAGACCCTCTGGCATCAAGACCTGGGTTTGGACATCCTGCCCCTGGCCCTGGTGCGGGAGGAGCCGCTGCTCAACAACCGGCAATACTCGGTCTATGCCGCCTGGTACCGCACCGGCGCAGTGGTGGACAGGTTTTAGGTTTTGGGTTTCAGGTTTTAGGAAAGGCTGGGAACATAAGGACAAGGGCGAGGTTGCCTTTAACTTTGAACTTTGAACGTTCTTAGGAGTAAGACATGACCCGGTCCATCCGGAATTTTTTGGCCACCCACAATCTCCTGGCGGTGTCGGCCCGGCAGCAGGAGACGGCCCTCAACACCGAGCAGGAGCTGGACACCCTGCTGCTGGCCGACCTCAATTCCATGCTCCATTACCAGGCGGTGAAGGCGGCCAACCGGGAGGAATTGACCGGCAAGGAAGAGGCGGACCGGCTGCACTATTTCGGGGGCAAGGTGGCCGGGAACCTGACTTTTTCCCGGGCCCAGCCGCAGCACTTCGCCTTCCTGCTGGCCTACGGCCTGGGGGCGGTGGAGACCGCGCCCCTGGGGGCCACCGGCTTCCGCCACACCATCCGCCCGCGCTACGGCGAGGTGGACGCGGCCCGCTCCAACCCCTCCTTCACTGCGGCCCTGCGCCTGGGCCGCCAGGTGCTGAAGCGGCGCTTCGCCTCCTGTTTCGTGGACCAGGTCCGGGTGGAGTTCCCCAAGGACGGCTGGGCCAAGCTCAGCGCCGCGGTCAAGGGCACCGGCAAGGTGGATGACAATACCTGCGTGGAGACAGTTGCAGCGCCGTACAATGCCGCTTCCCTGACCCTGGCCGGCAACGGTGTAGCCGGAGCGAGTGACGCCGAAAGGCTGGCCAACGTGCAGGCGGTGCAGGTGCTCAACCCGGCGACCCAGGCCTGGGAGGAGGTGTCTTACAGCGCCGTGTCCGGGACCGTGCCCGCGGTCCTCACCATCAGCCCGCCGGGGGGCGAGGCCGCCCCCACCGACTACCGGGTCTATTACCTGCCGGTGGAGAGCGGCTGGGCCGAGTTCCCGGACCGGGTGGAGGAGCCGCCCCTGAAGGTCAGCCGGGTGGAGGTGACCCTGGGGGGCCGCTGGGACGGCAGCGCCTTCGTGGGGGGCTCGCCCCTGGCCGCGGAACTGCGCGGCGTCACCTGGACCGTGAAGAATTACCTGACCCCGGAGAGCACTCCGGGGGCCGGCGCCGGCTACGCCAACCGGGCCTTCCGCTACGGCCGGGAGCAGACCCTGAAATTCGACCGGGATTTTCGGGACTTCCTCATGGCCCGGCACCTGCAGGACAACGACACCCTGGCGATCCATTTGAAGGCCGCCGGCCCGGAGTTCGAGGCGGGGCTGCCATACCAGGTGGAATTGATCTTTCCCCGGGTGGCGGTGTTGGAGGCCCCGGTGCGCCTGAATCAACGGCGCCTGGGGGAAGAGGTGCAGTTCGCCGTCCTGGAAGACGACGACTTCGGCTCGGTGATCGCCTACGTGCAGAATCAGGTGAGCAGTTACGCGGCGTAGGGGGATACTTGCGTCCCGCACAGGCGAGACGCCTGCGCCACCAATTTTTACTGGTGCGCAGGGCGCGCCTACAAGGCTTAGGAGAACCAATGGCCAGAGTTCTTGGGGAAGAGCGGCATAGCCTCCAGGTTCACGACCCGGTGTCGGGGTCGGTGATCACCCTGCACTACCGCCGGCCCGGCACGGAGGAGCGGGTGGCTTATCAGCTTTCGGCCTTCCGCATGGAAGGGGGCGAGCGGCGCTTCTGCCTGGGGGAGACCCGCCTCAAGTTTGGGCTGGAGATCCTGACGGGCTTCGGACCGGGGGATTTTCAGATTAACGAAGACGGCAAGGAGACGCCCCTGGACCCGGCCCGGCATCCGGACTGGAAGACCCGCCTGGCGGAGCACGCCCCGGACCTGGTGGCCTACCTGGCCCAGCAGGTTTTTGAAGGGCTGCGCCTGGCCGGCCGGGAGGAGCCGGGGCGGGACTGACCGGCCCCGGCGCGGCGGACGGCCAGGACTGGCCGCGGCACCGGGAGCTGGCCCTGCTGGCCGCCGGGCGGCTGTGCGGCCCGGCCCAGGAGCGGCGTTGCCGGGCCGAAAACGGCGCCTTCGCCGGCTGGGCCTGCCGGGTCTGCACCGAGTACCTGCGGCCCGAAGCGGTCTCGCCCTGGACCTGGCACCTGCTGGCGCTTTATCAGTTGCAGCGGGCGGGTTACCCGTTTCAAGCCAACGATTTGACCCTGGAGGAGTGGCTGCTGCTGGGATGGACGCAGCGGTGCTTCGAGCGAGGCAGAGATGGCCAAAAGCAAAGATAGCGGCGGCTCCGGCGCCCGGGAGGCGGCGGACTACCGGGCCTTACAAGAGGAGCTGCTGAGCCTCAGCCGGGAGTACAGCCGGGAGCGCCTGGCGGCCTGGAACGAGGAAATCCGCGGGCTGCAGGAGGGTTGGAACGGCTTCGCCCAGGGCTGGCAGGGCAGCCTGGGGGAGATGTCGGCCCTGGCCCTGCATCAGTTCGGGGAAATCGCCGCCCAGGGCGAAGCCGCGGCCCATCTGCTGAGCCGGACCTGGGAGCAGGCCCTCACCGGCCTTTCCGGCCAGGTGGACGATTGGGGGGAGAACTTCCTGAAGACCCTGCAAAAGGTGGCTTCGGCCTGGATGGGGAGCCTCGGGGGCGGCTCCGGCGGCGGCGGTTGGCTGGGACTGGTGGGGGAGGTCCTGGATTTCGGCGGCCTCTTTCACCAGGGCGGGGTGGTGGCGGCGCACCAGGGCATGGTGGTCTCCCCCGGGGCGCTCATGGGAGATGAACAGCTCATCCTGGCCCAGAGCGGCGAGGGCGTCCTGCCCCGGGAGGCCATGGCCCGGCTGGGGGAGGAGAACTTCGAGGCGCTGCGGACCGGGCGGTTCGAATTGAACCGGGCCGGCGGGACCCCTGCGGCCAATATCACCATCCAGGTGCAGAGCCTGGATGCCGCCGGGGTGGCCGCCCTGGATTGGGACCGGGTGGTGCAGCGGCATCTGCTGCCGGTCTTGCAGAAAGAAATGGCGGGGCGCTGGTAGGAATGAGTTTCGAGTTTCGAGTTTCGAGTTTCGAGTTTCGAGTTTCGAGTTCCGAGTTCCGAGAAAAGTCAACAACAATAGAGACGCGAAACTGAGAGGGAGAAATGGCCAAGGCAAAACTGGCCTGGACCACGGCGGACGGCAGCTATCAGAATTATATCCTGCCGGTCAACTTTAGCTGGGATTATCAGGAACTGGCCCAGGACGACGGCGACCGGGAGCGGGCCCTAAACGGCGCCCTGCGCAGCTACGCCCGGCCCCTGAAACAACGCTGGTCCTTGAAATTTCAGTACATCTCCGCGGCGCAGAAAGAGCAGTTGGCGGCCATCAAAGCGGTCCAGACGGAGGTGGATTTCTTTCGGGACGCGGCCGGGCCCAAGACTTTTACCGGGGTCTGGACCAATGACCTGGATTTCCGGGAAGTGGCCCCGGGTTTGTGGTCGGGGAGCGTGGTGCTGGAAGAAGTTTAACTACTTGGGGGGAAAGGGGAAAAGGTTAAAAGGGGAAATGGGAAAAGCTTTGTCATATTAGGTTATTAACCTTTTCCCCCTTTCCCCGTTTTCCCTTTTACCCTTGCCTCAACTAACCCATAGAGACGTTACATGCGACCAGCCGGCACAACATTTCAGCAGGAAGAAACGCGGCTGCGCGGGGCCCGGCCCCGGGTGAAGGCGGTGCTCTATCCCTTTGAGCTGGACTACGGCCTGGCCCCCGGCTGCGGCGAGTATGACGCGACCGTTTACGGGGGGGAGCCGGGAAAACTGGCCCTGGCCCCCGGCTATCACACCGCGGCTTCCTGGACTTCGCCGGTTGCCTCGGCTTTTTCGCCCTACCTCGAATCCTTTACCGCCTCCTGGGAATTGATGTCGGATTACCTGGAAGTGGAGGTCTGCCTCCGCACCGGGGCGACGCCGGGGGAAGTGGCCGGGGCGGCCTATCTCTCCTTGGCCCAGGGCCAGGAATATGTCCTGGCGCCGTTCTTTCAAGTGCGGGTGGAGTTCCGGGAAAATATCCGCGTCTGGGCGGTGGATAACCCGGCGGAGGCCGACGAGTTCACGGCTTACGGGGTGGAGGCGGCGCCGGACGGCGGCTTCGAGAGCTACGGCCTACCGGCGACGGACAGTTATTTGGCCAACCTGCGCCTGGGGGGCCGCCTTCGCCTGCCGGAGAGCGAGATCATTGACCCCGGTGAGGTGGGCGTGGAACTGGCCCGGGATTTCGGCGAGCTCCAGGCCGGGAGCCATGTCCTGGTGCTGGACAACCGCGGGGGCCGGTGGCTCAACGGCGCCGCGGCCTCCTGGCTGCGGGGTCTGGACCCGGTCCGCCGGCAGGTGGACCTGTACCACGGCTGGGAACCGGCCGAGGGCCAGGTGGAGTGGCAACTGCTTTACCGGGGGACCTGGGAGCGTCTCAGCGGCCTGGCCCACGGCTGGCAGGGGAGCCACCGGGCGCAGGCGGAAAGCCGGGATGGGGTGACGGTGCGGTTGCGGCAAATGATCGGGGCCCCCAGCGCCGCCGGGGAAAGGCGACCCTTCCTGCGGGGGGCCTACCGGGCGGCGGCGGAGTTGACCGCAGTGACCGAGGCCGCAGTGAGCCCGCCGGTCCTGGCAGGCAGCGGTTCGGCCACCCTGAAGGTCCTGGGGACTTACCGGGGTCTGGCAGACCAGGAATATCTCGTGGAAGCGGAGACCGGCGGCGAAGTGGGCGCGGCCACCTGCCGCTGGTCCTTAAACGGCGGCCGGAGCTGGGAAGACAGCGGCTTTGTCAGCGCCGGGGCCGACTCCCCGGTGCAGTTGGCCCAGGGGCTGGCGGTCTATTGGGAGTCAAGCCCCGGCGCCGATCTGGTGGCCGGGGACCGCTGGACCTTCACCGCGGCGGCCCCGGTTTACCGGTACCAGGTTTACGGGGCGCCTTTCAGCGCCATCACCGCGGTCTATCTCAGCGGTGAAGAGACCTGGGAAGGGGTGACTGCCGAGGCGGCCACCGGGGTGATCCTGGTCACCGGCCGCAACCCCCGGGTGGAGGCCCGGGTGGTGAAGGACGCCACCAGCCATCCGGTGGATATCCTGACGGACATTTTGGCCGAAGCGGGGCTGTCGGCGGCGGTGCACCAGGACTCCTTCGCCCTGGCCAAGAGCCTCACCCCGGAGTACGCCATCGGGGTCTGTTTCGAGAACGTCAGCGCGGCCCAGGCCCTGCGGGAGATCGTGCGGCGCTGCCTCTACGATCTCTGGGTGGATTTCGGCGAAATCAAGCTCAGGGCCTATTTGGGCAGTGAGCAGTGAG
>CAZOCQ010000082.1:10100-12231 GCA_964578335.1 uncultured Desulfobacca sp. | reverse complement strand
TCAACGAGGCCCAATACCAGGCCGTAACTACCCTGGAGGGGCCGGTGCTGGTCATCGCCGGCGCCGGCAGCCCGTGGGCCAGGCCTTCCCATAACTCCCCGCGGCGGGCCTGGAGGCCCGTATTGGCGGCACGATCAACCAAGCGCCGGCTCGCCCCCAAGTTTCTGCAAATATTTTCTTAATATATGGAATCGGATGGTCATCTAATATACTAAACGGGCAAAGGCGGGGTGATTACCGTCCTCTGGGAACATTACAGTTGTTTCGAACCGCAGCGCTAACCGCCCGGAATAGTTGCCTTAAGTTAAGCAACCCAGGATCGTGTGAAGGAGGCGATGGGAAGTTTGGAGAAATCACGACCCGGTTAAGACACCTGTGATGGAAAACCTGCCGCGCAACCGAACTTCGGCCCGCGGTTCGAACCGTCAGATCCCCAACCACCTTAAAGGAGCAAGGAAATGAAAGCAAGACTTCGACCTCCAGGGATCATCGCCATCCTGGCCTTGGGGTTGACTATCGTCCTGAGCGGCGCCTTTGCCCGGACGGCCGGGGCGGCTTCGGAAGACGTGGCCATGTTTTACGACGACCTGTCCCAATACGGGCAATGGGTGGATTACGAAAGCTATGGCCCGGTTTGGCACCCCAATAATGTCTCGGAAGATTGGCGGCCTTATACCGACGGGCGCTGGACGCCCACCGATGACGGCTACGTCTTTGAGACCAAGGAGCCCTGGGGCTGGGCCACTTACCATTACGGCAACTGGATGCCCACCCCCGGCTACGGCTGGGTATGGGTGCCGGGCCGCACCTGGTACCCCTCCACCGTGGATTGGCGCACCAGTCCCGAGACCACCCCGGTGGATTCTTCTTACATAGGCTGGGCCCCCATCCCGCCGCCCAACTACGTGCCGCCGCCGGGCTACGCCCCGGCTTCGTATTATCCGGGAGCTCCCGTGACGGATGCGCTCGCCTCCCCCTTGTGGGTCTTCATCCGGGCGGCCAGCTTTCTGCTGGGTTTCGGGCAACCTTACGCCCCGGGTTATTCCTATTATGCCCAGCCGACGCCGGTCTTCGTGTCCCCGGCCTACATCCCGACGTTTTTCCACCAGACCGTTTTTGTCCCCACCTATGTGATGCCGACTTATTACCCGGCAGGCTTCCTCCCCGCGGGATTCGTCGGCGCCTATAGCTGGGGCCCTCCGGTGCGTTACGTCTCCCGGGTGACCAACATCAACCAGACCATCATCAACCGGACCATCATCAACAACTCCACTAACATCACCAGGATCAATAATATCCGGCCGCCTCGCCAGGTGCTCACCCGGAACCCGCATATCCGGGGGATCACGCCGCCGGCCCTGGTGCAAGGCCGCCGTTTGCCGCAGGCCAAACCTATACAGGATATCCGGTTGGCCCAGGCCAACCTGAACAAACCCAACATTATCCATGCCCCGAAGAATGTGCCGCCCCTGAAGGCCCAGATTCCCAAGGCCCCGCCTCTGGCGGCCCAGCCGGTGAAGGGCGGCATCCCCGGCGCCGGCCTGCCCGCCAAGGCGGTCATGCCGTTGACCCCGGCACAGCAGCAACAGATCCAGAAGCTGCCGCCGGATCGGCGCATCCAGCCGGCCAGACCCTCCCTGGCGGGGCAGCCGCCGGCCGGCAAACCTGGTCCCCAGCCAACGGCCAAGCCCGCACCGGTACACCCCGGCGGCCCGGCTCCTTCCGGCGCCTTAAAACCCGGCGGCCCCGGCAAGCCGGCCCAGGTGCAGCCCGGCGCGCCGGTGAAACCCGGCGTCCCGCCGGTGGCTCCGGGTAAACCCGGCATGGTCAAACCTGGGGCCCCGGTCCAGCCGGCCGTTCCGGCGCAACCTGCCAAACCTGGGGTGCAACCGGCCGCGCCGGCCAAGCCCGCAGTTCCGGCCCAACCGGCCGTGCCCGGCAGACCACGCGTCGAGCCCGGCAAGCCGGCCGTGCCGCCCGCCAGGCCTCATGCTCCGGCCCAGCCTGGACCCGGTCAGTTCAAACCCGCCGCGCCGACTCAGCCGCCGCGGCCTCAACCGCAGGTGCAACCGCGGCCGCAGCCTCAACCGCCGCGGCAACCACAGATGCAGCCGCAACCACGGCCACAACC
>CAZOCQ010000082.1:3009-10000 GCA_964578335.1 uncultured Desulfobacca sp. | reverse complement strand
CAGCCGCAACCGCGGCCGCAACCTCAAATGCAACCTCAACCGCGGCCTCAGCCCCAAATGCAGCAACGGCCTCAGCCCCAACCGCGGCCTCAGCCGCAGATGCAGCCCCGTCCGCAGCCCCAACCGCAGATGCAACCTCAGCCGCGGCCTCAACCTCAACCTCGGCAGCAACCGCAGGGGCAGCAGCACCGGCAGCCTCAACCCCAACAGCAACAGCAACAGCCGCCCCAAGGAGGGCCGCCGGGTCGCCTGTAGCTGATTGCTGATCTTGCCTCACTCCACCCAGGCCTCCCCCGGAAACGGCGGGAGGCCTGGGCTATTTTCTCCCTGCCGTCGAATTCCAAGGGCTCTGCCAGAGCCGCCCATGGGCCGGCCGATAAAATTCCGTTTTCCCCATTAAGAACTTGGAGCTTTTTTCTCCCTTCTGTTAGGATAAAGGGAAAAACCACCAATCGAACCTTACCCTGAAACGGCTCCGCCGGAGCCGCAGCCATATGCCGAAAGGAGGACATATGCCCGCTATTCAAGAGATTCGCGCCCAGGAGATCCTCGATTCCCGGGGCCAACCCACGGTGCTGGCTGAACTGCGGTTGGACAACGGTCTGCGCACCCAGGCCATGGTGCCCTCCGGGGCCTCCACCGGGGAAAACGAGGCCCTGGAATTGCGGGACGGCGGCCCCCGCTTTCTGGGCAAAGGGGTGCTGCAGGCGGTGAAAAATATCCACGAAGTCATTGCCCCCCAACTCCAGGGGCTCGACCCGACGCGCCAGGTGGCCATTGACCGGCTGATGTGCGACCTGGACGGCACCGCCACCAAGAGCCGCCTGGGAGCCAACGCCATCCTGGCCGTCTCCATGGCGGTGGCCCGGGCCGGGGCCGCCCTGGCCGGCCTGCCCCTTTATCGTTATCTTGGCGGCACGAGTGCGGCCACCCTGCCCATGCCCATGCTCAACATCATCAACGGCGGCGCCCATGCCGGCAACAACCTGGATATCCAGGAGTTCATGATCATGCCGGTGGGCGGAGCCACCTTTGCCGAGGCCCTGCGGATGGCCGCGGAGGTCTTCCAGACCCTGAAAAAGGTCCTGTCCTCCCGCCGGCTGGGCACCGGGGTGGGCGACGAAGGCGGCTTCGCCCCGGACCTGCCCTCCCACGAGGCCGCCCTGGACCTCATCGTGGCCGCCATCGAACAGGCCGGCTATAAACCGGGGGTGGACGTGGTCTTGAGCCTCGATCCCGCCGCGTCGGAGTTCTTCGATAAGGCCAGCGGGGAGTATGTCTTTAAAAAGGGAGACGGCTCCCGCCGCAGCGCCCAGGCTATGACCGAGTATTACCGGGGCCTGAGCGCCCGCTATCCCATCGTCTCCATTGAAGACGGCCTGGCGGAGGACGACTGGGACGGCTGGGTGCACCTCACCAGGGAATTGGGGTCCAAAATGCAACTGGTGGGGGACGACGTCTTCGTCACCAATGTGGAATATTTGCAGAAAGGCATCAAGCTGGGCGCGGCCAACGCCATTCTCATCAAGCTCAACCAGATCGGCACGGTCACCGAGACCCTGGCCGCCATCAATCTGGCCGTCCGCCACGGCTACCGTACCGTCATCTCGCACCGCTCCGGGGAGACGGAGGACACCTTCATCGCCGACCTGGCGGTGGCCATGAATACCGGCCAGATCAAGACCGGCTCGGTTTCCCGCTCCGAACGCATCGCTAAGTATAACCGCCTGCTGATGATCGAAGCGGAACTGGGTCCCGCGGCCCGCTTCCGGGAGGACCGCTTCTGGCAGCGGTAAAGACGGCCTTTTATTTTTGACAACGCCGCCCGCCGGTGCTATTCTGGCGGTTAACTTATAGTGTTTGCCAAAGGTTTCTTCCTTTGATCCCCTCTCCCCCCGGCGGGGGGAGAGGGATAGGGTAGGGGGGGATAAGAAAAACTTTTGGCAACGTTGGATGGAACTGAGCCTGCATCCACAAGGGGGAGAAAACGATGCGGCAAGTCGGGGGGAAAGTTCTGTTGGCCGTCGTTATGGCCTTAGTCCTGGGCCTGCCGGTCATGGCCCGGGGAGCGGATTTCGATCTGAGCAAACTCAACCGGGAAGCGGGCCTCAACTTCGCCTACGGCAAGAACACCCACGGGGCCAACGTCCAACTCTATTCGTTGCTGCCCCACTGGGGTATTTTTTTGGTCAAACCCGGCAAACAATTGGGCCCCTTCGGTCTCTCCTTTGTAGCCGAAGGCATCATCAGCATTGCCAGCGCCGAAGACACCGGCTTCGAGTTGGGCATCACCCCTTTGCTGAAGCTAAGCTGCCTGGTCTTTCCCAAGGTCCTGCTTCATATTGAAGGAGGCGCCGGTCTGATCACCGAGAGCATCAACAGCCCGGCCCTGGCCCATGCCTTCAATTTCACCCCCCAATTCGGGGGCGGCGTGGACATCGCCCTTACTCCCCAGATAGCCTTGGCGGTGGCCTATCGTTTCCGCCATTCCTCCAATGCCGGGATTTACAAAGAGAACCCCGCCTTTAACGTCAACTTCTTCATGGCCGGGCTGAATTACTATTATTAGCCGTTCCCGCCGCAGGGGCGAAGACAAGCTTCGCCCCTTGTCCTCCCCCTGCGATCCATTCCCAGGCCATCCTGCCGAAAAATTTTCCCCTCAATAGATTTGTTCCCCAGACCCCTTGACATGTCAGTAATAATTATTAACTGGTAATTATCTTATGGAAACCCTGGTGCATATCCTGCGAGGTCACGGCATCGCCGCGACTCCCCAGCGCCTGGCGGTGCTGGAGAGCCTGCAGCAGCGCCGCGACCACCCCAGCGCCGACCAGATTTATCAGGAAGTGCGCCGGCTGCTGCCGGCCATCTCCTTCAACACGGTCTATAAGACCCTGGAGACTTTTTGCCAGAAGGGGCTGGTGAGCAAAGTCAACCCCCTGCACGAAGTGGCCCGCTACGATTTCGAACGGGGCCGGCATGCCCACCTGGTCTGCCGCCGCTGCCATAGCATCGCTGATCTGACCTGGGAGCCGGATGGCCGGCGGGATTATGCCCCGGAAGAGCTCCGGGGCTTTAGGGTGGAATATCAATCCCTGACCCTGTGGGGGCTTTGCCCACGGTGTCAGGAGTTGGAGAATGTAAAGGAGCTTTAATGCCTACCGAAGTGGGACAGGTGTACCGCTGCAATATCTGCGGCAACAAGGTGAAAGTGGTGGAATCCGGGGGCGGCGTCCTGATTTGCTGCGGCGCGCCCATGAAATTAACCGACCAAAACAAATAATGGAGGTGTAAGGGTGGATAAGAGCATTGATAATTTGAAGGCGGCCTTTGCCGGCGAATCCCAGGCGAACCGCAAATATCTGGCCTTTGCCGAAAAGGCCGACAAAGAAGGCTTCCCCCAGGTGGCCCGGCTCTTCCGGGCCGCGGCCGCGGCCGAGACGGTCCATGCCATGAATCATCTCAAGGCCCTGAAGGCCATCGGCGCCACCGCTGACAATCTTAAGGAGGCCATTGCCGGCGAAACCACCGAATTCCGGGAGATGTACCCGGCCATGATCGCCGCAGCCAAGGCGGAGGGCCACCAGGAGGCCCTGCGCAGCTTCGAGTTCGCCAACACCGTGGAGCAAACCCACGCTCAGCTCTTCCAGAAGGCCCTAGCCAACCTGAACAAAAAGGAGCTGGTGGAGATCTACGTCTGCTCTGTCTGCGGCCACACTGTGGAAGGCGAGCCTCCCGACAATTGCCCGGTGTGCAAGGCCCTGAAGAAATTCTTCAATAAAATCGACTAAATCAGGGCAGACGCCTTTTGACGACATTTATTGACCAAGGATCGGGTCGCCGTCAAGGGTGTCTGTCCCCAATCTCTCCCTTGATAATAGATATCTAATATAATATATCTATAATTTAGGGAGGAGCTCCATGAAGGTCTTAGTGTCGTTATCTGATGAGTTATATGTCCGGATGCAGGCGGTGATCCCGCCGCGGCAACGCAGCAAGTTGGTGGCCGAACTGTTGGAGGCGGAAGTCCGCCGTCGGGAACGGGAACTGTATGAATGCGCCCTGGCGGTGGAACGCGATGAGCAACTCCAAGCCGAGATGGCTGATTGGGACGTGACTGCGGGAGATGGAAGCGAAACTGAATCGTGGTAACGTCTTTTTGGTCAACCTTGACCCCACCCAAGGCGCGGAAATCAAGAAGCTTCGACTTGGGGTGCTGGTGGGCGCTTCTCCCCTAAACCAAGCCCGAAGGACAGTCCTGGTGGTTCCCCTCTCCCGCGGCGGGTCGGCCAAGCCGCCCCTTACCGTCAAAGTCCATTGCCAGGGGCAGGAAGTGCGAGCGGTTTGCGACCAGCTCAGGGCGATAGATAAAAGCCGACTAACCGCCTGGATCGAAGAGATGGCCCCGGAAGATTTGGCCAGGATCGGCCAGGCCCTGAAGCAGGTTTTAGCCCTGCCATAATAGGAGTCACCCATGGAATTTAGACTATTCCGCTGCCGCATTTGCGGCGATCCTTATCTGGGAAGCGAACCCCCCAGCTTCTGCCCCTTCTGCGGCGCCCCCCAAAAATACATGGTGCCCGCCGAGGACTACGTGGACCGAAACGACGTTCCCAACCTCAGCGCCGTCTCCCGGGCCAACCTGGAAAAGGCCCTGGACCTGGAGGTGCGCAACGCCGCCTTCTATATGTGCGCCTCCAACTGCGCCCCCGACCCCCTGGACAAGGCCATGTTCAAGGCCCTGTGGCGCACCGAAGCGGAGCACGCCTCGCTCATCTGCAAGCTGCTCAAAGTGGCCAAACCGGAGATCAAGCCCGACGAGCAGGCCTGCCAGAAGGACCCCAAGGCCAACTTCGCCGCGGCCCATGGCCGGGAGGAGCGGGCCGTGGCCTTCTATGCCCAATCCGCCCGGGAAGCCGTCGAAGATCGGATCAAGGAGGTCTTCGCGGCCCTGGTGGAAGTGGAGTCCTACCACATCGGCCTGTCAGAGGCCATGAGGAAATAACCCGGCGAATTCTCGGCTAACCTTTTACCACTCGTCAGCGCGCCAGGGGGCGGGCCCGCCGGGCCCGTCCTGGGTGCTCTTGGGGCTGCCCCGGCGCCATCCCCTGGCTGGATATCCTCCCTGCCCCCCGGTTGCTCCCTTATTTATCCTCCGTGGGATAACCGGCCCGGAACCATTCGTGCCAGCCGCCTTTTAAGGCGGACACCTTGGTGAACCCCAATTTTTTGAGTTCTAGCCCCACCCGGGAGCTGGTGTATTCATTGGGTCAGGCGCAGTACAACACCAATTCCTGATCCTGCCGGTGCTTCTTGGCCCAGGTCTCCACTTTGTCCGGGTCTTCCCGCACCGCGCCTTTGATCTTCTTGCCGCTGGCGTTCCAATCCTTACCGGCGCGCACGTCAATGATGGTTACCTGCGCCGAGCCTATTTTCCCTTTGAGCTGATCTTTTCCAATGCGGGGCGCTTCGTCGGCGGCCGCGGCCCCGGCCGCCCCGCCGAACAGCAGGCCCGCCAGCATCCCGCCAATAATCAGACTGCTCCAAAAACTCCGTTTCAGCCGCATAACCTGCCTCCTTATCTCGTGGTGGAGTCTTCCTTTTCAGTTTTTAGGTTTCCGGTCCCATAAGGTATGGAGCCGATAAGGGTCAGGGCCCCCACGAGCAAGAGCCCGTAAGTGGTTAGCATGGCCCATTCCGGGTCGGTCGCCAGGGCCAGCCCCGCGGCCCCGGCCAGCGCCAGGGCGCAGGCCACGGCCAGCCCCGCGGGCTCCGGACTCCCCGGCCGCCGCCAGGCAATCAGGTGTTGCCGGGCGTAAGTCAGCAGCCAGAGCAGGGCGCTGGCCTTGAGAAATAGCGGCAGGTTGGGGCTGCCGCCCAGGCCCAGGGCCATGACCAGGGCGAGGCCGCCGCCCAGCAGGAGCAGGGTCAGGCGCCGACTCCGGAAAATTAACGGGAGCAAGCCGGCCGGAGGCAGGCCGGAGACCAGCCGCGGCACGGTCATCATCAAGGCGTTGGCGGCGGCCAGGGTGCCGGCCAGCAACACGCCTCCCATGAGCCGGCGGCCGGCGTCCCCGGCGATGGCCCCGGCCACGTAAGCATACGGCACCGTGGATTCCTGGAGTTTCAGGCTCGGCACATAACGGAGAGAAAGATAACTCCAGAGGCCAAAAAGGACGAAAGCCGCGCCTATCCCGGCTAACATGGGCGCTGCCGGACTTCCGGCCTGGTCCCTGCCTTTTTCCCCCCGGACGCCGGCAAGATCATAGCCGATGAACAGCAGGAGAAAATTCGGGCTCAAGACCAGGCCCTGCCGCCAGGTCAGCCCGCCGGCCCCGGTCGGCGGAAGGGGTGGGGGAGAGCCCCACAGGCCCATAACCATTAAGGCCGACAGACCCGCCAGGGCCGCGCCGACAAAAATGACCTGAAAAATGGCGGCGAGACGGGGCCCCGGCAGATTGAGCCCCACCAGTATCGCCAGCAGGGTGAAGGAAAAGCCTAAATTGGGATAGGCCGGCGCAAAGGTTTCGTTGAAAACATAACCGGCGGTGACCAGGACGGCGGTGACCCCCCACAGCGCCAGGCCGCCCCGGGAGGCCAGGAGCAGCGCCGCGGCCAGGGGCGCCCGGAAACTTGCGGGCCGCGGACCGCCCTCCGGGGAGGGAGTTGCCAAACCACCACCGGCGGCGTAGGCCCGGGCGGTGAACAGGTGAATCCCCGCCGCGGCCGCCAACCAGAGCCAGGGGGCGCGCCCGGACGCCCCGGATTGCTGCCCCAAGCTGACGAGGTTCTCCGGAGAGAGCATAATTCCCAGGGCAATGGCCAACGGAACCACCATTTCCCCATGCGGCGATCTTTGGCGGACCATGCAACCGTCCGGATGACGTCCCCCGGCGGAGATTCCTGACGCGAGGCTGGGCGCCACCTGGTTGATGAAAAATGAATTCCTCAAAAGATAGGACTCGTCGGGGGCAAATCCAGTCCCCCTTTT
>CAZOCQ010000082.1:0-2909 GCA_964578335.1 uncultured Desulfobacca sp. | reverse complement strand
TCCTCAAGGAATATTGTTCCTTATAAAAAAGATATCTTACATAAGTGAACTATGGTATACTTGAATCCCTTCCAAGTGGTTTGCGAGCTCTTAAAAATATTCAATTTAAACGGGAGGTTAGTCTAAATATTCCAAAAAAATGGTCTCAGGGAGTCTCAGGTTTTTCGGACTGAGAGCAGTGACCGTTAACCCAACCGCCGGCCCCCGGCCGGAATTGCAGGAGAGACCATGAGACACAGCAGTTTGATGGAGATGGGCTGGTTAAGAGCTTTACGGCGCCGGGCTTCCGCCCGCCGCCGGGTACGGCAAAGTTTGGCGCTCATCCTGGGGGCCTGCTACCTGGCCCTGTTACTGCTCAGCCCCGCCCTGGCCGGGGACGGCGCCCTGGACCCCAGATTTGATCCCGGCGCCGGGGTGGCCAGCAGCCCCATGCTCTGGGGGCGCACCAATTACACCGACTTCAGCGGCAAGTGGATGATCACCGGCTCCTTCAAGCACCTGGGGGGGTATGAACGCGCCGGCATCGCCCGGATGCTGCCGGACGGCAGCGTGGATCCCAGCTTCAATGCCGCAATCGCCTCCTACGGCTCGGGCACCGGTTATGTGAACAGTTGCATCTTGCTGAGTCCCGGAGACGCCAACAGCCAGATGCTCATCGCCGGCGACTTTGTCATTGACTCCAACAGCGGGCCTTACTATGGCCTGGCCCGGTTAAACAGCGACGGCACGGTGGATTCCAGCTTTAACCATGCCTTCAGCTCCGGCGAGGGCATCTCGCATGTGGCGAGACAGTCGGATGGCAAGCTCTATGCCGGGGGCATCGGCATGCAGGTGAACGGCTATGCCGGCACCACCTTCTACCTGCTGCGCCTCGATGCCAACGGCAACGTGGATCCCACCTATCCCATGCGCTCCGGCGCCGGGGGCTATATTTATCAACTCTGGACTGACCAAGGCGCCCCCGGACAGGTGCGCCTGTTCGGCGATATCCCCCGCTTCTCCGACCCCACTCACTGGGACCACTATCTGCAACTGGGCGCCGACGGCGCCACCGTGCTGCAGCGCATCGGGGACGAAATCGTTAACGGCACCATTACCCACATGGCCTGGCAGGGCAGCAATATCGTCATTGTCGGGGCCTTCACCCAGGTTTACGGCACCCCCATGGGCGGCATCGCCCGCCTGCTGTCCACCGGCGGCCTGGACCCCACCTTTAATCAGGTGGGCACGGGCGCCAACAGCTACGTGAAACGGGTGACGATCAGTGGTAATGTGATGATGCTGAATGGCTATTTTACCTCGTTTAACGGCACCCCCTGCGGCTTCATGGTGGCGCTCAATGCCACCAACGGCGCAGTGCTGAATACCTTCGGCTCCGGGGCCGATGACCGCACCTGGAACGTCTTTCGCCAGGATGACGGCACCTGGACCGTCATGGGCGCCTTTCAATCCTTCAACGGCTCGGCCCGTCAATGTTTGGCCAGCCTGAACGCGGACTTCAGTCTCAATACCCAGTTCCAGTCGTTCACCATCGATTACCAGCCGGCCTCGCAGACGGTTTACGCCATCCAGTTCAGCCCCCAGGGCACCTATATCGCCGGCGCCATGTCGCGCTATGGCGGCAAATTGCACCGCCGGCTGGCCCGGTTGACCTACGACGCCCAACCGGACCAAACCTTCCTGGCCGGGCTGGGGGGGAACGTCGTCCATAGCCTGAATTGCCAACGGACGGACGGCAAGGTGCTCGTTTCCGGCCATTTCTGGACCGGCACTGACTATGTGAGCTGCACCAGCGTGGCCCGGCTCAATCTGGACGGCACCATGGACCTCGGCTTCCATCCGGTGCTGACCAAAGCGGACGGTAGTATCCCCAATGTTTATATGGTTCAAGATGCCTGGAACGGCAGCGGCCAAATTTACGTGGGCGGGGATTTCGCCGTAGTCAACGGGGTGGCCAAGAGCGGCGTGGCCCGCCTCAATGCCAACGGCACTCTGGACCCCAGCTTCAATTTCAACCCCGCCTCCATGCCGGGCTTTACCGACATCGTCATCACCCACATGGACGACGACGAGGGCGGCCCCATGAAGGTGGGCGGCTGGGCCACTTTTCGGGGCGCCACCTGCGGTTTCATGGCCCGTCTGCTCCAAGACGGCGGCCTGGACCCCACCTTCGCCAACGGCCCCAGTCCGGTGCCGCACGTGGTGATCTTTAACGGCAAGATTAGGGGCGGGGCCGGGAAAGAAGACAGCGGCCAGCTTGTTTTGGGGGGCGAATTCACCCAAATAATTGACGACGTCACCAACCCGGCGCGCAACCGCCTGGCCCGGTTCAGTAGCGAAGGCATCCTGGACCCCAGCTTCACCCCGGCCGGCCCCGACGGCCCCATTTATGCCATGACCGATCAGTGGCCCAGCGACAAGATCCTCATCGGCGGGCTCTTTACTACGGTTAATGGGGTGGCCCGGAACAACCTGGCCCGGCTGAAGGCGGACGGCTCCCTGGACCCCAGCTTCGATCCCGGCGCCGGGCCTGATGGTGCGGTCCATGTCATCCAGTATGACGACTATCACCGCAGAGCCATAATCGGCGGGGCTTTCAGCACTTACGCCGGGGTCAGCCGGGCGCGGATCGCCGCAGTGGTGGCCACTAACGTTACTTACAACGCGGCCATCCCCTTGCTGTTGCTTTTTGATTGATCGCGCCGGCAAGGTCTATGCAAGCAGTCAAAAGGGGTAATGGCTCCCCGGAGTCCTTACCCCTTTCTTTGTCTGGACGTTGGAGAGGGTGAGAAAAAATATTTTTCCCGGATTGATTATGGTATATTATTAACCCTTAAAGAGAGGCGGCAGAAGGAGTGTCCGGCAAGGTTGTTGCAATAAGAAAAGACAAGATGATAGTCAAATCTGCC
>CAZOCQ010000081.1:0-12346 GCA_964578335.1 uncultured Desulfobacca sp. | reverse complement strand
CCTTGACAAATCAAGGAAATTGTCCAATAAGTATAGGTTATGAGGAGAAGTATATTAATCCTGACGCTGGTTTTGGCCTGGTCCGTGGGGCCGGCGGCCGCTTCCGAGGCCCTCAAATTGGGGGCCGACGGCTCCACTTTGGTCCTAAGCGGCCCGGGATCGGGTCAGACCAAGGCCTCCGGCGACACCCTCTACGACCTGCTGGGCCGGGAGGTTCAGGTCTTCATCTACAACCAGAAAAACCGGTCCTGGCCCAAGACTATTATCAGAACGGGCAGCTCCTGGCAGACCTACCGCGGTTTCCGACGTCCCTGGTCGGGGCGCGGCGATCCCCAGTTGGACGCCCTGATCAACAAATACGCCGGGGCTTACGGGGTGGACCCGGCCCTGGTGCGCGCCGTGATGCGCAACGAATCCGGCTTCAACCCCGGAGCGGTCTCCCCCAAAGGGGCCCAGGGCCTGATGCAGTTAATGCCCGGCACCGCCGCGCTCATGGGGGTCAAAGACCCCTTCGATCCGGAACAGAACATTGCCGGCGGGGTGGGCTATCTGCGGCGCTGTCTGGATCGCTTCGGTCACAACCTGCCCCTGGCGGTGGCGGCCTATAACGCCGGCCCGGAGGCGGTGGCCAGATACGCCACGATTCCGCCTTACCAGGAGACCCAGCTCTTCGTCAACAACGTCCTGGGCAGTTATGGCGCGCAAGGCGGCCAAGCGGGATTAAACAGCCCAGCCGCCGGCGCCCGGGCCGCCGCCGGGGTGCAAAAAGTCGCCCAGGTCCTAGAACCAAAGCAGGGTAGGGGGGTAAAGAAAGAGCAGCAAGTCCGCCCCCGTCACAAGGCCAAGATCATCGAAGTCCGTTCCCAGAAGGTCCGCACCAAGGCCATTCCCATCCTCAGAGATTAATACCTTCCCGGTTCTCACCGGAAACCGAAAACTGAAAACCGAAAACCGTATTACTTCCCCGGCGGTTCCGGCCAGTCCTTGATGTGCAGGTCGCGTTGGGGGAAGGGAATTTCGATGCCGTGCTCCCGGAAGGCCTCGAAGATGGCGCTGTTGAGCTCGTGGGTGGCTGGAATCCGGTCGTCGGGGGTCCGGAGGTGCACCCAGATGGTGAAATCCAGGGAACTGTCGCCATAGACCGCGAAATAGATCTGGGGCGGGGGCTTGGCCACCACCCGGGGGTTGGCCCGGCAGACCTCGGTGAGCACCTGGGTCACCTGGCGCACGTCGGAATTGTAGCCCACCCCCACCTTCAGGGTGAGGCGGTTGATGCCGCGGCCGTACCTGGTCCAGTTGAGCACCTTGCCGGAGATGAGCTCCGAGTTGGGGATGATGAGGACGTAGCGGTCCGAAGTCTCGAAGATGGTGCTGCGCACCCGGATCTCCTTCACCGTGCCCCACTGGCCGTCAATGACCAGAATATCCCCCACCTTGATGGGACGCTCGAAGAGCAGGATCAGGCCGCTGATGAAGTTGTTGACGATGTTCTGGAGCCCGAAGCCGATGCCCACGCCCAAGGCCCCGGCCACCAGGGCCAGGTTGGTCAGGGGAAATCCCAGGAAGTTGAGGGCCAGCAGAATCGTTAAAAACAAGACAACATAATGGACCGAAGTGGAGATGGTGTACTGCACTCCCCGGTCCAGGCCGGTGCGGGGGAAGACGCGCAGGTTGATGAGGGTTCGGAGCAGGCGGGAGAACCAGAAACCCAGGTAGAGGACCAGCAGGGCCCCGCCGACGTTAAGGACGGAGATTTTCAGCGGCCCCAGGACCGGACCCCAGGTCAGCCAGCGGAAGGCCCCGGCCACCCGGCTGGGCGGGACGCCCCAGAAATCCAGAGACCATAAAGCCACCGCGGCTCCCAGCAACAGAGAGAGCAGCAGGCGGCTGAAGTCATAAAGCCGTTGGATAATTTCCTGCTGGTCCGCATAACGCCGTGGGGCCCAGCCCTGGTCCGGATGCAGCAGGTGGAAAATGACGGTCTCCCCCGCCAGCCAGAGGAACCAGAACAGGAATGCCGCCATGAGGGTCCAGGCCGCCCCCTGGGCCAGATAAGACGCCAGATTGGTCAGACCCAGGAGGCTGGCCAGGATGATGACCGTCAGCAACAGGAGCAGGCCGCCCCTGAGGAAACGGGGCACTCCCGGCCGGCGGACCCAGGCGGGATCGGGCAAGGCCGGCTGCAGCCGGGTTAGGTGATCCCGGCGCAACAGCCACAGGAGCCAGATCAGGATACCCACCAGAAAAAAGTCCGCGGCGAAGAGCCGCGAGGCATCCGGGAAGCGGAGCAGCGGGGCGCTGCGCAGGGCGAAAATTCCCAGGATCAGGTAGCCGGCGAAGACTTTCAGGGAGCGGCGGTAGAACCTGGCCGCGGCCGCTTCCAGGGGCAGCACTCCGCCCTCTTTCCGGCCGGCAAAGAAGGCCTGCACCAGGGCCAGAGACATCCGTAAGAACAGCCAAGCGGCCAGAAGATTAAGGACAAGCTGGACCGGATTGGCGCCGAGCACCCCCAAATCCCAGAAAGCCAAGCCCATCCACAGAATCAAGCTCATCAGACCGAGGGAGTCAGCCAGGATTTTTCCCAGGGCCAACAGGGGCAGGAACTCCAGGTGGGCGTGCCGGGCGCGCCATTCCTGGAACCGGCTGGTCGCCAAACGCCGCAGGCGCCGGGCGCCCCAGATCAGCAGGACCAGAAAAGCCAGCAAACCCAGCAGGCGGAGCCAATGCGCCAGGAAAAAGGCGGCCAGCGCCCCTGAGGCCACCAGTTGGCGCAGCCAGGTCCAGACCGTACCGGGCAAGGCGGCCAGGCCGAGCCAGAGGCCGGCCAGTTGTTCCTGAAAAGACATTTGGGGAGGCGTTATCTTCAGCAGTTCGCTCTTCCAGGTTGCTTCCACCTGCTTTAAGGCGGGCTGCAAGCCGGCCAGCAACTGGTTTTCTTCCTCCAAAACCTGGCGGGTTTGCTGCAAATTTGCCAAGACCTGGGTTTCCAGGCGATCCCGGCGATCGGCCAGTTGCAGGTAGCGGCTCAGAGACTGCTGCATTTCCGGAGAGGAGGCGGTGGGCTCGCCCGCGGCTTGCAGGAACTCCAGCTGATTCCGCAGGGTGTTGGCCGCCACGATCTGCTGGGCCAGGTTTTGCTGCAAGGCCTCGATCTCGCCGCCCAAAGATTTAAACCGCTCTTGGGCCCGGGTCCTCAGGAAGGCCTGGGAGGCCAGCAGGTCCTGCACCTGAGCCAGGGGAGGCTTTTGCACCGTCAGGATGGCCCGCAAGGAGGCCACCGCCACCTGGAGGCTTTTTAAATCAGCCTGGCTGGCGGCCAACTCCCGCTGGCTTTCGGCCAGGCGCTTCTCCAGGGACTTGAGCTGCTCTTCCAGGGCGGCGGCGCCATCCTCCAGGGTCTTGGGCAGGGAGGCGGGGGAGAGGGCGCCGGAGGCCAGTTGTTCCCGGCCGGCAGGCCCCGAAGGGGCCGGCTGGGGCAGGGCGGGGCCGGCGGCGGCCAGCAGGAGAATCAGGTAGGATGAGATAAAGATGCGTAAGATCTTGAAACCAGGGATTGGGGCACCAATTTTCATGCTTCTTAATATCAGATACTTATCCGCAATGGCAATGTCCAGCGGCTGGGGCTGAGGTCAAGGGGTAAAAATAAGCCTCGGAATTCGACTCGTTGACTTCTCATTTTCCCTGGACTATATTGAGGTTACCTCAGTTAGGTGAGGCTCCTGCATAAACACAGGCCGCTGCCCAGAAACGTCGAGAGACGCCAATGGGCCGAACAGGTATCACCGGCTTAAGGTTTTACTTAATGTGGCTGAGTGGGCTGACTCTACGTTATGCAGTGCCGAAGCTCCACGAGTGAGGCAGGGCGATTACCGTTTTGCTGGGGGCCTGCCGTGTCGGGGTAGGCCCTTTTCATTTGCCATACCAATAAGTTGCAAAATCGGATGGAGCCGTCATGGGCCTGCTGCCCCGCATCTTCAAGATCGAATTCCCCGTTTGGCGCACCCTTACCTGGGGCGACGCGGTGGTCTTGGCGGGGCTGGTGGTTCTCTTGTATCTGGGGGTCCGCCTGGGTCTGGGCGCTCCGGCGGTTATCAAAGGCCCGGAGATCAACCTGGCCCCCGGCGTCCTGCCTTACTATGTCAGCCTGTCTTTGGGCCGCATGGTCTGGGCTTACCTGCTGTCCCTGCTGTTTTCGCTGGTCTTCGGCTATCTGGCGGCCCGCAACCGTACCGCCGAAATGTTGCTGATCCCCCTGCTGGACGTGCTCCAGAGCGTGCCCATTCTCTCCTTTTTGCCGGTGGCCTTGTTGAGCTTCAGTGCGGTACTCCCCATTCCCTGGGCCGTGGAACTCTCCTCCATCGTCTTGATCTTCACCAGCCAGGCCTGGAATATCGCCTTCGCCTGGTACCAGTCGCTGAGCACCATCCCGCGCAATTTGAAGCAGGCCAGTACGGTATTCCAATTCAACCCCTGGCTGCGCTTCAAGGTCCTGGAATTGCCTTTTGCGGCCATCAGTCTGATCTGGAACAGCATGGCCAGTTGGGCCGGGGGCTGGTTTTTTCTGATGGCGGCGGAAATTTTCAGCGTCGGGGACCGGAATTTCCGGCTGCCGGGGTTGGGGGCCTACCTCCAGGAAGCGGCCAACCAGGGGAGCTACGAGGCCATCGCCTGGGGGTTGGCGGCCTTGATCCTGACCATTGTCACTCTGGACCAATTGGTGTGGCGGCCATTGTTGGCCTGGTCCGAAAGGTTCACCATGTCCCTGGTGGAGAGCGACAATCCCCCCACCTCTTGGGTTTATGACGTTCTGCGCAATTCCAGGGTCCTTAACGCCCTCTTCCGCACCGTGCTGCGGCCGCTTGGCTCCCGGCTCGATGAGTGGCTGACCCGGCGGTTGCCGGGACCGGAAACCGCGGCTCAGCCGAGCCGCCGGCGCCCGTGGTTCCGGTATGTCCTGGGGCTGGCCGGCGCGGCAGGTCTGCTCTATGGCGTTTTCCTGGCGGCCGGGATGGTCTGGACCCTGCCTTGGGCCAGATGGGGCAACGTGGCCTTGGGGCTGTTGGTCACCCTTCTCAGAGTTATGGCCTCCCTGCTCATTGCTTTGGGTTGGACCATCCCCGTCGGGGTGGCCATCGGCAGCAACCCCCGCCTGGCCATCTGGCTCCAACCGGTGGTGCAGATCGCCGCTTCGGTGCCGGCCACCGCTTTTTTCCCCATCCTGCTGCTGCTGGTCATCGGGTTGCCCGGCGGTCTTAACCTGGCCGCCATCCTGCTGATGCTGCTGGGGACTCAATGGTATTTGCTCTTCAATATTATCGCCGGGGCCAGCGCCATACCGCGGGAATTACGCTATACTGCAAACTTGTTGCAACTGAGCCGTTGGGAGCGCTGGCGCTTTCTCATCCTCCCGGCCATTTTTCCCTACACCATCACCGGGGCCATCGCCGCCGGCGGCGGGGCCTGGAACGCCAGCGTGGTGGCGGAGTACGCCCAATTCGGCGGGCAGACCTACCACACCATCGGCATCGGGGCGGTGATCGCCGAAGCCACCGGCTCCGGCGATTTTCCCTTGCTGCTGGCCGCCACCCTCAGCCTGATCCTCTTGGTGGTGGCCATCAACCGCTTTTTTTGGAAAAGGCTGTATCAGTTGGCCGAAGAACGTTACCGCCTGGATTGAGCCATGCCCGAGAACCTGTTGGAACTGAAAAGCATCAATCAGACTTTCACCAGCGGCGACAGCACCTTCACGGCGATCCGCGAGGTCAATCTCACCCTGCACGAAGGGGAGTTTGCCGCCTTGATGGGTCCCACGGGCTGCGGGAAGAGCACCCTGTTGCGGATCATTACCGGCTTGCAGACCCCCACCGCCGGGCAGGTGCTCTACCGGGGGCGGCCCCTGACCGGGGTCAATCCCCATGCCACCATTGTCTTCCAGGCCTTTGCCCTCTTCCCCTGGCTGACGGTGCAGGAAAACGTGGAAGTGGCCCTCAAGGCCAGGGGCGTGCCCCCCAAACTGCGCACCACCCGGGCGGTGGACCTGCTGGACCGGGTGGGGTTGGACGGCTTCGAAACCGCCTACCCCAGGGAGCTTTCCGGCGGCATGCTCCAGAAGGTGGGGTTTGCCCGGGCCATGGCGGTGGAGCCGGAGCTGCTCTGCCTGGATGAACCCTTCTCGGCCCTGGACGTCCTCAGCGCCGAATCCCTGCGGGGCGAACTGCTGGAGCTCTGGACCGGCGGCAAAATCCCCACCAGGGCCATCCTCATGGCCACCCATAACATCGAGGAAGCGGTCTTCATGGCCGACCGCATCGTGGTGATGGACAAGGACCCGGGCCGCGTCATCATGAACCTAAAGGTGGACCTGCCTCTGCCCCGGAGCCGCAAGGACCCCAGGTTCATCGGCCTGGTGGACCGGGTTTACATGGTCCTGGCGGGCCAGACCCAGCCGGAGCACGTGGAGTTGGGCACCGCCCCGGGCGAACCGGGCCGCACCCGGGCCTTGCCCCACATCAACATTGACGACCTCACCGGACTGTTGGAGCACCTGGACGGCCTGCCCAACAACCGGGCCGATATTTACGTTTTGGCCCAGGAACTCCAGGTGAACTCCGATGAACTGCTGCGCCACATCGAAGCCGCCGAGCTGTTGGGTTTCGCCACCGTGGCCTACGGCGACATCACCCTGAACCCCCTGGGGGAGACCTTTTCCGAAGCGAGCATCCGCTCCCGCAAAGAGATCTTCGCCACCCGCATCCGGCGTCTGCCCCTGTTCAAGTGGCTCCTGGGGCTGCTGCGGGCCAGCGATAAAAAGCAGATGGAATGGGACGTGGTGCAGAAGGCCCTGGAACTGGAGTTCCACGAAGAAGAGGCCGAGCGCCAGTTGGACACCGCCATTGACTGGGGGCGCTACGCCGAACTGCTGGCCTACGACGACAGCAGCCAGATCCTGTTCCTGGAGCCCGGCGTCGCTTAGTACTGAATCAATGCGCAGTCCGCGCCTTGCAACGGCACAGGCTGGAAAGCCTGTGCCACCAGCCATTTTTCCTTGCCACTCCCGCCAACAATGATTACCTTGCGAAAAATCCGCAGAAATTTCACCTAGTGAGCAGGGAAAAGAGCGCGAGGGCTAAATCATGAAAATCTTCATCACCGGCGGCACCGGTTTTGTGGGCAGCTATCTCTCCAGGGAATTGGCCCAACAGGGCCACGAGATCACCATCCTCACCCGCCGGGAAAAGCCGCCCGACCCGGCGGCGCCGGGCATTGGCTATCTCACCGGCGATCCCACCCAGGAAGGCCCCTGGATGGGGGTGGTGCCGGACCACGACTGGATCATCAACCTGGCCGGGGCCTCCATTTTCAAACGCTGGACCCCGGACTATAAAAAGGAAGTTTACGACAGCCGCATCCGCACCACCCAAAACCTGGTGATCGCCCTGGCCGACGGCGACCGCCGCCAGCTCTTCTGCAGCACCTCGGCGGTGGGCTACTACGGCCCCCGGGGGGATGAAATCCTCACCGAGGATTCCCCCCAGGACTCCTATTTTCTGGCCCAGCTGGCCGAGGACTGGGAAGCCGAAGCCCTGAAGGCCCAGGAGTTGGGGATTAGGGTGGTGGTCACCCGTTTCGGCATCGTTTTGGGACGGGGCGGCGGCGCCCTGGAGCAGATGGCGACGATGTTCCGGAGATTTATGGGCGGGGTGCTGGGCTCGGGGCAGCAGTGGTTTTCCTGGATTCACCAGGCCGACCAGTTGCGGGCCTTCAATTTCGTCCAGGAGCATCCCGAGATTCAGGGGCCGGTGAATTTCACCGCCCCTAAACCGGTGCGCAACCGGGAACTGACCCGGGCCCTGGGCCAGGCCTTGCACCGGCCCACGGCGCTGCCGGCCCCGGCCTTCATGATGCGCCTGGTGCTGGGGGAATTCGCCGACGCCCTGCTCACCGGGCAGCGGGTTATTCCCAAGAAATTGCTGGACGCGGGGTTTAAGTTCAACTTCCCCACCATCGAAGAGGCTTTAAAAGATTTGTTGGGATAAAAAGTCAGGGGTTAGGGGTTAGTAAAACCTGCATTTACTGACCCCTAACCCCTGGCCCCTAATCCCTTCTATTTTTTCCTGCCTATTAAAACCCCGGTCTCGGGGCTGGTTTGAATCCGCTCCGGGGCCGTCAAGCCCTCCTCCTGCAGCCACTCCGCCACTTCGCCATAGGTGTAGGCCCGCCCCCGGGGGGTGACGGCCAGCATGTGGACCCCGAACATGGCCGCGGCGGGGGGTGAGCAGCCGTCGGGGTTGAGGAAGAATTCCTGGATGCCCAGGCGGCCGCCGGAGACCAGGGCCGCCGCCGCCTTTTTGAGGATGAGCCGGCACTGCTCCACGTTGTGGCTGTGGAGAATCTGGGAGACCCAGATGAAATCGTAGCCCGAGCCGATGTCGTCCTCGAGGAAGTTGCCCGCCAGGGTGGCGATGCGCCCGCCCAAGCCGTGTTTGGCGATGTTCTCCCGGGCGATCTCGATGGGGCCGGGCAGGTCAAAGACCGTGGCCTTCAGCCCGGGCTGGGTCTGGGCGAAGGCGATGGCGTAAGTGGCCGGGCCGCCCCCCAGGTCCAGCAAGTGGCGCACCCCGGTCAGACTTAACTTGGGAGCCACCTGGGGCGCCAAATCCCGGGCGATGGCGTCCATGCCGCAGATGAAGGCCCGCATGGAGTCCTCATCCCTCTGGGGCCGGGTGTCCAGCCAGGTCTCCGGCTCCACCCCCTGGGGATGGCCCACCAGGACAGTGGTTTTGAGATCGCGCCAGCCCCGCTCCCAGGTGTGGCCCATGTGGGTGATGATGGTCCCCCGGTAATCGTCCTTGCCCCGCACCAGGAAACGGGAGGCAGGTTTGCTATTCTGGAAGTAATCCACTCCCTTGGTCAGCAGGCCCAGGGCCGCCAGGCCGTTCAAAAAGATGCCCACCGCCCGGTCGTCGGCGCGGAGATAGGCCGCGGTCTCCACGGCGCTGCGGGGTTCTTCCAAGAAATCGAAGACCGCCAATTCCACGGCCGTCATGAGCATCTGGGAGGCCTGGAAGGCCCGGCCCATGGCCATGAGCTGCTCGAAACCGCCTTCAGGGTCCAAAGCCATAATTTATCCCCTTTTTATGCGCTTGGTTTCTTCGGATTCAAGATGGTTTTTAAGATTAAGTATAAGAAGGAGATGGCGTTTGTCATCTAACGGAACGAGAAAAATGTAGCCGCAGGCTTCAGCCTGCGCCGCTGGCGACCGCAAAAAAGCGCAGGCTAAAGCCTGCGGCTACAAAAGAGCAGAAGGGGCGGTTCGAGAACCGCCCCTACGAACCAACCCACGAAAGGAAAGCTCTAGAGTGCGTCTTACGCAGCATTCTTTTTCCTTTTATTCGAGGTCCAGATGCTAAATGCGTAAGACGCTACGGTTGGACTTCGGCCAGCGCCTCCAGCAAGGCCGCCTTGAGAACCGGCAGGTCGTCGGGCAGCAGGGTGCGCATGTCCAATAGCAGCATATCCTGTTCGATGCGGGCGATGATGGGCGGCGAAGCGGCCCGCAAGCGGGCTTCCAGTTGCGCCGGGGTCAGGGGCGGCGCGGCCAGGGCCAAGGCCCGGCTGGGGAGTTCGGATTGGGGCAGGGCGCCGCCGCCCACCCGGGCGATGCTGTCCACTATCCTGGTTTGTACCCGAGGGCCAAAAGCGCGCTTCAGGTAGCGGGCCAGGGTTTGGGCCTGGCGGGTCAATTCGGCCAGGGGCCGGCTGAGCATCCGCAGGGTGGGGATGGCCGCCAGGGCCTTGGGCTCATCCAGGTAAAGGCGCAGGGTGGCCTCCAGGGCCGCCAGGGTGAGCTTGTCGGGACGCAAGGCCCGGGTGAGGGGATGCTGCCGGAGACGCGCCACTACTTCCCGGGTCCCCAGGGCCAGGCCGGCCTGGGGGCCGCCCAGGAGCTTGTCGCCGCTGAACGTCACCAGGTCGGCCCCGGCTTTCAGGGCCTCCTGGACGGTGGGCTCCCGCTCCAGGCCGTAGCGGGACAGGTCAATGAGGCAGCCGCTGCCCAGGTCCTCCACCACCAGCAGGCCGTATTTGCGCCCCAGGGCCGCCAACTCCGGCAAGGCCACCTCACTGGTGAAGCCGGTGATGCGGAAGTTGCTGGGATGGACCTTGAGAAGCATGGCGGTTTCCAGGGTGATGGCCTGCTCGTAGTCCCGCAGATGGGTCTTGTTGGTGGTGCCCACCTCCCGCAGGAGGGCGCCGCTCTCGGCCATGATGGCCGGCATGCGGAAGGAGCCGCCGATCTCCACCAACTGCCCCCGGGAGACGATGACCTCCTTGCCCTGGGCCAAGGCCCGCAGGGCCAGCAGCACCGCGGCGGCGTTGTTGTTCACCACCAGGGCGGCTTCGGCCCCGGTGAGCTCCTTCAATATGCCTTCCAGGTGGTCGTGGCGGGAGCCGCGCTCGCCTCGGGACAGGTCGTATTCCAGGGTGCTGTAGTGGGCCGCCACTTGCTGGATTTGCGCCAGGGCGGCCGCGGCCAGGGGGGAGCGCCCCAGGTTGGTGTGGATCACCACCCCGGTGGCGTTGAGCACCCGGCGCAGGGAGGTCTGCCCGGCGCTCTCCAGGTCTTTTAGGAGCTCCGGCAGCAGACCCTCCATAGGCAAATCGGAAGGCAACTCAGCAGCCGGGCAGGCGGCCAGCCATGCTCGTTTGGCCGCCAGAGTGCGGCGCACCGCGGCCGCGGCCAGGGCGTGGGGCATCGAGGTCACCGCGGGGAGCAGGTCGGGGTGGCGCAGCAGTTCGTCCACCTGGGGCAATTGCCGCAAGAGTCGGGCGCGGGCCGGGTCCATATAAGCTCCTTTCACAAGGAATATGCCATTGCCGCAGAGGTCTGTCAAATGAAAGAAGGCCCGGTGAGGACAAGGCGGTTTTGGTTCTACCTGCTTTCTGGTTTTTAAGTTTGAAATAAATTTAATAATTAACTTGAAAAAGCTTGACATAAAAGAGGAACTCTCCTAAAAATGAAAAAAGATTTTTAAAAATATTCAGGGAGCGGCGCCATGAAAAAGGGAATGAAGTTAACCATCGCCTTAGCTTTGATCGTTTTTAACCTGTTACTCCTCGCAGGCAACGGATCTGCCGCCCCCTTATTTATTGATAATTTTGACTCCGGAGCTTCCGCCTTATGGGGAAATGAACGAGGCTCCTGGCGGGCTGCTGGCGGAGTGTATGATGCTGAATTTCCCAACAATTCTCCCACCACCTATACCTCCCTGCCCTATAATCTCCGTGATTTTACCCTTGAGTTTGACATGATCAACGCCGGAGACGGCGGGGTCTTTTTGCGCAGCGCTTATAATGGAGGCAGTGAAACCGGTGTGCTTTTGGTAATAGGGGGAAATTTTACCGGCTTTGACGGTATGTATTTTCATGGCCCCGGTGGAGGTGTAGTGGGGACAATTGATAATATCTTCACTCCGGGACAGAATGTTCATGTAAAAGTAGAAGTAACGGGAGACACCTATTCGGCGACTTTGTCCGGCGCGGGGTTTGATACTGTTACCACTTCTTTTTCGAGCGGCGAGATTTACAGCGGCCAGGTGGCTCTATATGACTTTGGCCCCGGCTACACCGAGTATGATTTGAAATTCGATAATGTCACCCTCACCGGCTCTCCGGTCCCCCTACCTTCGGCGGCCTGGCTTTTAGGGAGCGGACTCCTGGGTCTGCTCGGAGCCGGCTACAGATTAAGAAAATAAGGATTAGGTCGAGAATTGGGAGGACAGGCCCAGCGCTGCGTCCCCTTTTAACGGAAACCTCTTTCATGGGGTAGGGGAACAGGGAAAGGTTCGGCCCTCAGAAAAACGGTGCGTAAGGCGCTACTCTTGGATTTTCATGCCGCAGGCGCGGCGGCCCGCGTCATCTCAAAGGCCACTGCGTTTCTCCTAAGAACTTCCGGCCTCCTCTTGACGGGAGGCCTTCTTTTTCCTATTATATAAAGATATATTACAGGTCTTGCCGGAGGCGGTTTTTCCCATCTTCCCCAGCCCATTTTATCTCCCAGAGCGGAATGAATTCTTTTCCGGCGCAATAAATTTCCGAAAACCGTTGACAAACAATTGGCAAAGGGGTAACTTTATAAAGTTAAAATTTGGGCAGTTCTGGCCTGGAAAACATGGGGCGCGAGGCTGGCGTAGCTCAATGGTAGAGCGGCTGATTTGTAATCAGCAGGTTGCGGGTTCGAGTCCCATCGCCAGCTCCAGGGAGTGTGTCGATATACTGGAGAGGTTCCCGAGCGGCCAAAGGGAGCAGACTGTAAATCTGCCGGCGCAGCCTTCGGAGGTTCGAATCC
>CAZOCQ010000080.1:11905-12417 GCA_964578335.1 uncultured Desulfobacca sp. | reverse complement strand
GCGGTGCTGCGCCGCCTCACCGATCTGGTGCGCAACGACCTGGAGGATATCCGCCAGACCCTGGCCACCCTGGCCGAGGCCGACAGCCTCCAGGCCCGGGTGCTCTTCGCCCGGGACTTCAAGGCTAGAGAGCCCATCTGGCGCAGCCGGGGCGGGTTGGATTTTAGACAGGCCCGGCACCCCCTCTTAGTACAGCGCCACCGGGAAAATCCGGCCCAGCCCGAAGTAGTGCCAATTGACCTGTCCCTCAGCCCGGAGCGGCGCTGGCTCATCATCTCCGGGGCCAACGCCGGCGGCAAGACCGTGGCCCTCAAGACTTTGGGTTTGCTGACCCTCATGGCCCAGAGCGGCATCCCCCTGCCGGTGGCCGAAGGCAGCGAGTTCTGCCCCTTCGACCACATCTTCGCCGACATCGGCGACCCCCAGGATTTACAGCAAAATCTGAGCACCTTTTCGGCCCACTTGCAAAGGGCGCTGAGAATGCTTAATACCATGACGGGGAGGGATCTCAG
>CAZOCQ010000080.1:0-11895 GCA_964578335.1 uncultured Desulfobacca sp. | reverse complement strand
GCCACCGATCCCACCGAGGGGGGAGCGCTGGCCTTGGCTCTGCTGCAAGTCTTTTATCAACGAGGGGCCTATGGGGCGGCGACTACCCACATTCCCCTGCTGAAGGGGTTTGCCCAACGCACCGAGGGCTTCGAAAACGTGGCGGTGGTCTTCAACGAAGAGACCCGGCGGCCCACCTACCGCCTGGCCTACGGGGTGGTGGGGGCCTCCAACGCCTTGAAAATCGCCCGAGAGCTGGGGCTGAATGCGGAGATTCTGGCCCAGGCGGAGCGCTTCCTCGACCAGGACGAACTGCGGGCCTACCGGCTGCTGTCCGAGGTGGAGGCGGCCCAGCAGGACCTGGCCCGCCGGGAAGCGGAGCTAACGGTCCGGGCGCAGGAATTAGAGGCCGAGAACCGGGAACTGGCGGAAGAGCAGCGGAAATTGGCGGAAGAACGGCGGCGGCTGGAGGAGGAAGTCAAGCGGGAGGCCCTGGCCCGCATCAAGGAGGCGGAGGGACAATTCAAAGAGATCGTCAAGCGGTTAGAAAGCGGCGGTGAATCCTGGGGGCGGCTGCGCCAGGAGTTTTCCCGGCGCCAGGCCGACCTTCTCGATGAATTAACCCCGGCCCCGGCGATCCCGCCGCCGCCGTTACCGGAATACGTCCCCGGCCAGAAGGTTTTCTTGCCGGCCCTGGGACTGACTGGCGAGATTCTTGCAAAAAATGACAGGGACGGCCGTCTGCAAGTACAGGTGCGCCAGGTGAAGATTCGCGTGGCGCCCGAGGAAGTCGCCCCGGCCGGGGCCGCGGCCCGCCCCAAGGCCGGCAAGACGCCGGCCCTGGTCTGTCTGCCGCCCCGGGAATTGGTTCAAAGTCTGAACATTATCGGTCTGCGGGTGGACGAAGCCCTGCCGCTGGTGGACCGCCTCCTCGACCAGGCGCTCTTGAACGGCGCGGAGCACGTGGACATCATCCACGGCGTCGGCACCGGCCGCCTCAAAAAGGCGGTCTGGGAGCACCTGCGCCGCCACGGCGCGGTGCAGGAAATCCACGCCGACGAAAACCCCGGGGTGACGGTGGTGGATTTGAAGGATTAGGGGTAAGCGGGAAGCGCCAAGCAGGAGCTTGGCGGGCAAGGTGCGTTCCCAAGCAGAGCTTGGGAACGCACTTGGAATCAAAGCTCTGCTTTGAGCGCCCGGGATGAGAACGCGTTATAAAATTATCGAAACCGACAAAATATACTTCATCACTGCGACAATAATTGAATGGCTGCCGGTTTTTACCAGGAAACCATATTTTGAGGTTTTGATAAATTCCTTTAATTATTCACGAACCAACAAAGGATTGAAGATTTTTGCCTATGTGATCATGGACAATCATTTCCATCTCATCAGCCAGGGAGACAATTTGGCGAAGATTATTAAAGAGATTAAAAGTTACACGGCCAGGGAAATCATCAAATTGGCTGAGCAGGACCATAAGACCTGGCTGCTGAACCAGTTGAGTTTTTACCGACTTAAGCACAAAGCCGGCAGCGCTCATCAGGTCTGGCAGGAAGGGAATCATCCGAAGCAGATAAGTTCAGAAGAGATGCTGCGCCAGAAAATGGATTACTTGCATCATAACCCGGTGAGGGCCGGACTGGCGGAGAAACCGGAAGATTGGCCATATTCCAGCGCCCGGAATTGGGCAGGGCTGACCGGGACATTGGAAATCGATCTTTTGGAGCTTTAGAGACTGGGCCAAGCAGGAGCTTGGCGGGCAAGGGCGTTCCCAAGCAGAGCTTGGGAACGAGAAATAGTACGTCCTCAGGGGACGCAGAGCGTCACGTCAATCGTTCCTACGCAGAGAGTAGGAACGAGGGTGAAAAAGGCACAGGCGGGACGCCTGCGCCACCAGGAACAGCACAGGCTGGAAGCCTGCGCTACCGGCTGGGCCTGCGCTACCGGCTGGAAGCCTGCGCGCTACCTGAGAAGACGGCGGCCACAGGCCGCCCTATGAAGGCGGGTTTTAAAGTCCCCCTTTCCTAAAGGGGGATTTAGGGGGATTATCAGGCTTCCATTAATCCCCCCTGCCCCCTTTAGAAAAGGGGGGTTAAAAACCACAGGCGGGACGCCTGTGCCACCAGGAACAGCACAGGCTGGAAGCCTGCGCTACCAAATTATCGCTGTGGGGTAGGTTTACTGAAAACTAATAACTGAAAACTGAAAACTAACATCTGACCAATAACCACTGGCTACTGACTACTGGCTACTGGCTACTGACATGGCGTTTATCCCGGAAGACAAGCTCTTGGAGATCAAGGACGCGGCCCGCATCGAAGAGGTGGTGGGCCAGCACGTCAAATTGGTACAAAAGGGGCGGAATCTTCTGGGATTGTGCCCCTTCCACGCCGACACCAGCCCTTCTTTCACGGTCTCCCCGGAGAAGGGCATTTTTTATTGCTTCGGCTGCGGCGCCGGCGGCAACGTCATCTCCTTTATGATGCAGCACCAGCGCCTGAGCTTCCCGGAGGCGGCCCAGGAGCTGGCCCGGCGCTACGGCATCCAGTTACCCCTGAGGGAACTGGGGCCGGAGGGCGCCAAGCAGGCCGGCAAACGCACCCAGGCTTACGAAATCAACCAGGTGGCGGCCAGCTTCTATGAGGCCACCCTGCACAGCGCCGCGGGGAAACCGGGCCGGGATTATCTGGCCAAGCGGGGCCTGACCCCGGAGGTCATCAAGGCCTTTCACCTGGGCTACGCCCCGGACGAATGGGACAGCCTGCGCAAACATTTGCAAAGTCGGGGCCTCTCCTTGGAGGCCGCCCAGGACGCGGGCCTGCTGATGCCCCGGGAGCGCGGCGGCTTCTACGACCGCTTCCGCCACCGCATCATCTTCCCCATCTTCGACCGCCAGAGCCGGGTCATCGCCTTCGGGGGCCGCATCATCGGGCCGGGCGAACCCAAGTACCTCAACTCCCCGGAGAGCCTGCTCTACTCCAAGGGCCGCAACCTCTACGGCCTGCCCCAGGCCGCCGAGGCCCTGCGCCTCACCAAGGTGGCCCTGGTGGTGGAAGGCTACCTGGACCTCATCTCTCTGCAGAATCAGGGCATCGCCAACGTCCTGGCGACGCTCGGCACCGCCCTCACCCGGGAGCAGGTGCGCCTGCTGAAGAGCCACGCCGACCAGGTGGTCCTGGTTTACGACGGCGACGCCGCCGGGATCAAGGCCATGCAGCGGGCCTTTCCGCTCTTCGCCCAGGAGGGTCTGCCGGTGCGGGCCCTGGCCCTGCCCGCCGGCCAGGACCCGGACGACTACGCCCGCAGCCGGGGGGTGGAGATTTTCCGAAACGCCTGGGAGGCGGCCCAACCCTGGTTCACCTTCCTGCTGGAAGGATTGATCGGCGCCCATGGCCTGGAGGTGGAGGGCCGGGTGCGCGTCCTTTCGGAATTGCGGCCTTATTTCCAGGCCATCGCCGACCCGTTGGAGCAGGACCTCTGGCTCAAGGCTGCGGCCCAACGGCTGGGGGTGGATGAAGGCATTCTGCGCCAAAGCCTGGCCTCTTTCGCGCCCATTGCCAAAGCCCGCCTGGCGCCCGCCGCCGGGGTGGCGGTCAGCCTGGAACGGGGCCTGTTGCGCTGGGTCCTGTGCCATCCGGAGGCCCTGGCCCTGGAGGAGTTGGAAGCCTGGCGGCCGGAGTTTGAAAACGGGGAACTGAAGGAGCTGTTGGACCTCATTATTGAAACTTGCCGACAACACGGAAAACTGGACCACGGTTTGCTGGTGCAGCAGGTGGAGAGGGAGAGCCTGCGGCAGCAGATCTGCGCCTTAACCTTTGCAGAGGAGGAACATTACGGTCCTGATTTGGATCTCCTGGCCGAAGACTGGCGCCGGGATCTTGAGATTCGCCGTCTCAAGAAGACCCGGGCCCGGCTGAAGGAACGGCTGCAACAGGCCGCCGCGGAGCGCGGCGACGAAGATCTTTCAGCCCTGCTGGCTCAGCGGCAGGAGATCGACCGCCAATTAGAAGCCTTAAAACTTAGCGTCAGTGCAAAAGGAGAAATGGGATGAACAAGGGAATCGGTATGGATGGGTTTCAGGAAATCATGCCCATGGGGGATGACAGCGCCTTGCTCAGCGTGGATGACCTGAACAGCTCCCTATCTCCCGAGTGTCTCTTGAATGAGCAGATGAAGGATATCCTGATCTTCGACGAGTTGGACTTGCCGCCCGCGGAGGTCGCCGGCCTGGCCATGACCTCCCCCATGGCCCTGGGGGAGGTGGAGGGGGACTTGAGCCTGGAGGTGGAGACCACCGCCAAGCTGGATGATCCGGTACGCCTTTATCTGAAAGAGATGGGCACCGTTTCCCTGCTCACCCGGGAAGGGGAAGTGGAGATCGCCAAACGCATCGAAGAGGGTGAAAAAGAAGTGCTCCACTCCCTGCTGGAGGTGCCTGTCACCCTGCAAGAGATCATGGACCTGGCCCACCGGTTGGAGCAGGACCGGCTGTCGCCCCAGAGCGGTCTGGATGACTTCGACGAAGACGACCCTCTGGAGTTGCCCACCCATAAATCCCGGGTCCTTAATCTGATTGAGAAGCTGCGGGGCCAAAACGACAAGATCCGCCAATGGCTGCAGGAGGCCGCGGCCCTGCCCCGCAAGGACGAAACCCGGCTCCACCTGGAACAGAAAGTGGCCAAGGAACGCCGCAAAATGGCGGACAACCTGAAGAGCCTCCGCCTGGAGCGCCGCTACGTGGAAGTGATTCTCAACCGGCTGCGCTTTTACGGCCGCCTGGTGCGGGAATACCAGCAAAGGATGGAAAAGTGTCTAGCCGCGGCCAACCTGAACGTCTCCAAATTCCGCGATCTGAAGTCTCGCCGGCGCAAGGACAATGGCGGGGACGGCCAGCCGCCCTGGACCCCGGCGCCGGAACGCCTGGCAGAGTTGGAAGAGGTCTGGAGCCAGACCCGCCGGCGCCTGCGCAAGCTGGAATCAGAAACCGGCCTGGCCGCCGGGCGGATGCTCGCCATCCTGGTGAAGGCGGAGAAGGGGGAATACCAGGCCCAGAAAGCCAAACGGGAGCTGGTGGAGGCCAACCTGCGCCTGGTGGTCTCCATTGCCAAGAAATACACCAACCGGGGCCTGCAATTCCTGGACCTGATCCAGGAGGGCAACATCGGGCTGATGAAGGCGGTGGAAAAATTCGAATACGAGCGGGGCTACAAGTTCAGCACCTACGCCACCTGGTGGATCCGCCAGGCCATCACCCGGGCCATCGCCGACCAGGCCCGCACCATCCGCATCCCGGTGCACATGATCGAAACCATCAATAAGTTGATCCGCACCTCCCGCTACCTGGTGCAGGAGATCGGCCGGGAGCCCACCCCGGAAGAAATCGCCGAAAAGATGGAGTTCCCCCTGGAGAAGGTGCGCAAGGTCCTGAAGATCGCCAAGGAGCCTCTGTCCCTGGAGACTCCCATCGGCGACGAAGAGGACAGCCACCTGGGCGACTTCATCGAGGACAAAAAGATCTCCACTCCCATGGAGGCGGTGGCCAACCTCAATCTGGCCGACCAGACCCGGAAGATGCTGGCCACCCTGACCCCCCGGGAGGAAAAGGTGCTGCGCAAGCGTTTCGGCATCGGCGAGAAGACCGATCATACCCTGGAGGAAGTGGGGCGGGACTTCGAGGTCACCCGGGAGCGCATCCGCCAGATCGAAGCCAAGGCCCTGCGGAAGCTGCGGCATCCATCCCGCAGCACCCGCTTGAAGAGCTTTATCGAGACCTGACAGGAGACCGGGGACCGGTCAGTAGTCAGTAGCCAGTAGTCAGTTATGTCCGCTAGTTCTCATTTGTTTTTAACTGGCTACTGGCTACTTGCTACTGACTACTTGAAGAATTGGGGAGTAGAGTTATAATTAATCAAGGGGGAGGGTGAGCCCACCCCCGCCGATTTACTGAGCCTATGCTTAGCGGGCCCATAGCTCAGCGGTCAGAGCAACCGGCTCATAACCGGACGGTCCCTGGTTCAAATCCGGGTGGGCCCACCAGCCATCAGAGGGACACGACCATCATCATATACTTAAAAAGGAGCGGTTATTCCGCAGGGGCCTGACCCCGGGGGTGCATTCTGCGCACCCCCTTTTTATGTCCCATGAGCGCCACTCTGCAAGAGATCGTCAAGGTGCTGGCCAGCCATTATCCCGCCGCCTGGGCGGCGCCCGGCGATCGCACCGGGTTCCAGGTGGGGCGCCCTGACACCCAGGTCGCCGCGGCCCTGGTGACCTTGGAGGCCTCCCTGGAGGTGGTCCGGGAAGCCCAGAGCCTGGGGGCCCAACTCCTTTTGACCCACCATCCCCTGATTTATCAGCCCTTGACCGAGGTCCGGGAAGACCGGCCTGAAGGCCGGTTGGTCAGCGCCCTGATTCGCGCCGGCCTGGCCTCGGTCTCCTGCCACACCAACCTGGACGCGGCCCCCGGGGGCCTCAACGATTACCTGGCGCAACTTCTGGCCTTGCGCGACGTGGAAATTCTGGCCGAAACCGGCCGGGATGCCCTCTACAAACTGACGGTCTTTGTGCCCCCGGACTACGAAGACCGGGTGCGTGAGAATTTGGCGGAGGCCGGGCTGGGGGTCATCGGCCGTTATTCCCACTGCTCCTTTGCGGCTCGGGGCGCCGGCACTTACCTGCCGGAGGCCGGGGCGCAGCCCTTCAGGGGGGAGGCGGCCCGCCTCAACCGGGCCGAAGAAATCCGCCTGGAGATGGTGGCCCCCGAGTCCCGCCTGCCCGCCGCCCTGGCCCGGCTTAAAGAATCCCATCCCTACGAGGAAGTCGCCTACGATCTCTACCCCTTGCAAAATCCCGGGGCGCCCCGGGGTTTCGGCCGTATCGGCAACTGGCCGGCCGCCCTCTCCTTCTCCGAAGTAATTACCCGGGTCAAGGAGATTTTCCGGGTGAGCGCGGTGAAGGTCTGGGGCCGGCCCCCCCGGGAAGTGCGGCGCCTGGCGGTGCTGGGGGGCAGCGGCGGAGAATTCATTCAAACCGCCCGAAGCCGGGGCGCCCAGGTTTATCTTACCGGGGAGGTCCGGCACCACCAGGCCGTTCCCGGCCGGCCGGAGGAATTTGCCGTCCTGGAGGTGGGCCATTACGCCAGCGAGGCAGTCTTTATGGGCCCCTGGGCCGAACAGCTCCGGGGCCTTTTTGCCGCCGCGGGCCTGTCGGTGCGTTTGGAGGTGGCGCAATCGCCGGCGCCGCCCTTTTCTTATTGGTGATAGGGAGTAAGCTGTTTTACCGAAAACCGAAAACTCAAAACCGAAAACCGTATTTTAAACGGAGGTCGAACTTGTTAAAGGATTTGAGCAAACTCATTGAAGTCCAGGAGTTGGATAAAGTAATTCAGGAGGTCGCCGGCGAGCTGGAGCGGCTCCCGGATGAGGTCAAGCTCGAGGAAGCCGCCTTGGATGACCTCAAGGCCCGACAAACCGCGCAACTCCAGGAAGTGGAGGACCTGCAAAAGCAACGCCGGGAGGCGGAAACGGAAAGCGCCGAAATGGAAGACGGCATCAAGAAGAGCCGGGCCCGCCTGATGGAAATCAAGAGCAACATTGAATACAAGGCCATGCTCAAAGAGATCGCCTTCAAGGAAGATCAGCGGGATCAGCGGGAGACCCGCATCCTGGAACTGCTGGAGCAGATAGAGGCTCACAAGGGGACCCTGACGGAGCTCGAGGCGCAGTTGCAGGAGCGCCAGGAGGCTTTGGCGCAACGCACCGCCGCAGTGGCGAAAGCGGTGCAACAGCTGCAGCAGCGCCAGGCGGGCCTGGAAGAACAACGCAAGAGCTTGCGCAAAGGGGTGTCGGCCCCCCTCCTGAAGAGGTATGAGTTCATCCGGCAGCGCCGCAACGGCACCGCCATCGCCGCGGTGCACGACGGCGTCTGCCTCGGCTGCCACATGAACATCTTGCCCCAACAGTTCATCGACCTCCAGAAGGGCGAAGAGATTCTCCAGTGCCCCCATTGCCAGCGCATCCTTTACTGGCAGGAGGAAGAGGCCGAAGGGGAAGCGGTCCAGGCCTGAGCCGGGAGATGGGGGCTGAACTTAGTCTGAACGCGGTCTTCCGGGCGCTCGCCGAGGGTGCGGACCTGGCCCAGGTGCGGGAGCGATTCGGCCTCAGTGAGGAGGGGCTGCAGGTTATCTTCGAACAGGTGGCCGACTACTACTACAACCTGGAGGAAGGCGTCTGGACCATCTACTGTGACGGCGCCTCCCGGGGCAATCCGGGGCCGGCCGGGGCCGGAGTAGTCATGCTGGACCCTTACGGCGAAGTGGCGGTGCGCAATCTGGAATACCTGGGCCACACCACCAACAACGTGGCCGAATATCGCGCCCTGCTGCTGGGACTGAAAATGGCCCAAAACCTGGGGGTCAAACAGGTCCGGGTCTGCTCCGACTCCGAATTGCTGGTCAACCAACTCAACGGTTCCTACCGGGTTAAAAAATCCCACCTCTTGGTGCTTTGGCAGGAAGCCCAAAAGGAATTGCAGCAGTTCAAGTCCTTTGAGGTTATTTACATCCCCCGGGAGCTGAACCATCAAGCCGACCGCCTGGCCAATCAGGCCATTGACCGAAGATCGGCATCGCGGTAAAATAATTATAGGGGCGGTGCTCGAGCCGCCCGGCAAAGATTTGACGTTTCAAAGGGCCGCGGAGCAGGCCAGATGATCGCCGGTCGCGCCATGTGCCGCCGGAGGAAAGTCCGAGCTCCACAGGGCAGGGTGCTGGGTAATCCCCAGCGGGGGCGACCCCAGGGAAAGTGCCACAGAGACCAGACCGCCGCGGTACGTCCGCGGTAAGGGTGAAAAGGTGAGGTAAGAGCTCACCAGCGGCGGGGGCGACCCCGCCGGCTTGGAAAACCCCACCCGGAGCAAGACCAAATAGGGGAGCGCTGGAGGGTGGCCCGCCTGAAGCTCCCGGGTAGGTCGCTGGAGGCCCCGGACGACCGGGGTCCTAGAGGAATGATCATCACCGGGGCGACCCGGGACAGAACTCGGCTTACGGCCTGCTCCGCGTTTTCTTTGGGACCACCGGCCACTGAGGTGGCGGTGGGTTTTTTTTAATATTTATCAACTTCTGGAGATGGAGCGTGGAGAATACGGGTGACACCCAAGCCCTAGCCCAATTTCTCGAAGCTGGGATAGTGCACGGTGATGCCTTGGACCTGTTGCCGCGCCTCCCCCAGGGCAGCATTGACCTATTTTTTACGAGTCCCCCGTATGCCGATGCGCGAGCCTATAGCCGGATCCACCCAGACCATTATGTTGAGTGGTTTCTCCCTTTTGCCCGAGCAATGCTTGAGGCTGCCAGCGAAAGTGGCAGCCTTATACTAAATATCAAAAATCGCGTGGCCAAGAGTGGACCATTAAAAGGCCAAAGGCACCCATACGTCTATGAGCTGGTCCTTGCCCTTCAAAGTATGGGTTGGCGTTGGATTGAGACCTATATATGGGCGAAAACCAATGCAGTCCCTGGTAAGTTTGGTCCGCGCACCAAAGATAGTTTCGAGTATGTTTATCATTTTGCCCGGGGCCTTAAACCTTATTTTGATTTGGATGCGGTTAGAGTTCCATATAAAGCAAACATCGCAGAGATCGCCCGACGAAAATTGGACCGGCATGGCAGGCGAAATACAGAGGCCGGTTTTGGCCGTGATCGTACGAAGACATATCTGCTGGGTGGAGCGGACCCTGGAAACGTGGTGGTTATTCCACAGACTTACAACCAGCATCGGGGGGTCGCGCACACCGCAGTAATGCCTGAGGGATTGGCTGAGTTCTTTATCAAGATCGCCTGCCCTGTAGGTGGAATAGTTATAGACCCATTTGCCGGAGGAGGTACTACAATTGTGGTGGCTCGACGCCTGAGACGTAAGGCGGCTGGATTTGAAATTCATTCGCACTTCATTGAGGAATGCCGCCGACGCTTAGCCGAAAATGCTGCGATGGGTATTCCCGGATATCTTTTCAAGGTTGTATAAATCAGTGTCAAATATCCCGGACACAATCAACAAGATTGTCGAAGCAAATAGTTGGGACCAGCGAATCGCTCAAATTCGTTTAATTCCTCTCAACCATGGGACTAACGAGCATCCCAAGATTTATGCCGAAATTGCACGATTACTTTATGTGCCACACCTTGCAGCTGATTTTGCCTATATCCATGAAGATTATTTTTACGGACGAGAGTATTTTGAAAAAGTTTACGCCGATACATATGATGCAACAGTGGGATTTACTAAAGTTACAGAATCAGAATTAAGTTCGGTTCTGGAGGATAATCCTAGAACACTGCTTGTGTTTCGCACTATAATCGGACTCACCAAAGGGGAGTTTGCGCACGCCACGATTATGGCTGGAAAGCCTTTTGGGCTAACCCCTTTAAAACAAACTAAAGTTGACTCAATGGAACGCAATGGGACGGCAGTAACCGCTGAGCAAGCCAGGGTTATAGCCAAGACCATTTCCCAGATTATTGATGGTTCTCTTTTCGGCGTTCCGCCTGGTGACCTCGTTAGTAAGCAAGCCAAACCTGACACCGAAAATGGTTGGGCAAGTGTACGCCTTTTCGCTGACGGTGGTATGCCATTTCCATTATTCCTGCACCAACGTCACTATGGTGGCGCCTTCCGTCAAATACTGGATGCCACCTCGACTAAAAGGGGCGACCTGATAGAGGATGCAGTTGAGGCGCTATTTAGAGAGAATGGCATTCCATACTTTCGTACGGGTAGTGGCAACCAAGGTGAAATTGCTGATAGGTTTGAGGTCAGAGTTACACCCGCACCAGATTTTGTAGTGTTCGACAATTCAGGAACTCTCCGCGCTATCCTTGAATGCAAAGGCACAAATGACGGCGGCACGGCTCGTGACAAAGCGCTTCGTTTCGCAAGGCTGCGGGGAGAGTCAAATAGACTTGGGGGAATCCCTCTGATCGCTGTCTTGGGAGGCATTGGCTGGGCGCGAGTCAACGATGCCTTGGGACCCGTGGTTCGAGATACGGATGGTCGCGTTTTTACTTTATCGACCCTTTCGGCAATGCTCGAAGTGGCCCCCTTCCCATCATTGACCGGGCTTATGACCGCCTACAGGTAATAATTATGACCAGCCAAGTTGCGCCTTTGAAGAATCCCTCCCCCGAGCCCTACATCTCCGTGATCATCCCGGTTTACAACGAAGAAGAGAACCTGCGGGAACTGGGGGAGCGGTTGATGCGAACCCTGAGCGGCATGGGGCGCACCTTCGAAATCATCCTGGTGGACGACGGCTCCCACGACCGCTCCTGGGAGATTCTCACCGAACTGCACCAGAAATATCCGGCCAACCTGCGGGCCTTGCAGTTCAACCGCAATTTCGGCCAGCACCAGGCCATCTTCGCCGGCTTCCAGGCGGCCCGGGGCCGGGTGATGATCACCCTGGACGCGGACTTGCAGAATCCCCCCGAGGAAATTCCCCGCCTGGTGGCCAAGATCGAGGAAGGTTACGACACCGTGGGCGGCTGGCGGGAAAACCGTCAGGACTCCATGTTTCGCAAGCTCCCCTCCCTTCTGGTCAACCTGGTGATGTCCAAGGTCACCGGCACCCGCCTGAAGGATTACGGCTGCATGTTGCGGGCCTACCGCCGGGAAGTCATTGACTCCATTAACCAGTGCCAGGAATCCTCCAGCTTTATTCCGGCCCTGGCCAATATCTTTTCCCGCCGGGTGGCGGAGATCCCCGTGGGCCACGCCGAACGGGAGCGAGGGGTCTCCAAATACAGTCTCATCAAGCTGCTCCGCCTCAACTTCGACCTGATGACCGGTTTCTCCAATTTTCCCATTCACGTGGTGGGCTTTACCGGGGTGGCCATCGCCTTTTTGGGCCTGCTGTTCG
>CAZOCQ010000079.1:4385-12761 GCA_964578335.1 uncultured Desulfobacca sp. | reverse complement strand
ACGTTCCCAAGTGCAACTTGGAGCAGAATAAAAAGCTCCGGCTGGGGGACGCATATTGGCGCCAAGCTCCAGCTTGGCAAAAAATGCCACCGGGATTGCCGGCTTTGAGCCAAGCAGAGCTTGGCAGAAAAAGAGGGGGTTCCCAAACTTGAAAGGCGGGATGCGCTGGCGCTTTCCCGCCCTACGGGCTACGGGTTTTCGCCCACCTGCGGCCCTGTCCCGATTAATCGATTGATAAAGTGAAAAGCGACTATGAGATGGATATCCGTTTTGGCCTGGGGGCCGGAGAGCCGCCCAGCATGCCTTCGATACTGATATCTTCGTCCAGCTCAGGCCAATGTATGCCGATGCCATCTCCGATGATCTCGAACTTCTGCCGTTGTTCCTGGGTAGCTTCCGATAGTCTCCAAGACCAGGCCAGAGGCACACTTATGGTTCGGCCATCCAAGAGATGCGCCGTGATTTCGTCTTCGGTGATTTGCACTCTTAAGGCCCTGGGTTCCACTGCCTTAACCGCAGTGCTCATGCCATGCCTCCTTTATTTTGCTGATATTCTCCCGAATGGTGGCCCTGATCTCCCGAAGTTCTCTGGGGGAGAAGCCAAAGTTCTTGCTGAGTTCCAGAGGTTCAAGCCAAAACTTGCATACGATATTTTCCCGTAGCACATGCACATGCATAGGCTCATTGCAGTCGAAGCTGAAGAAAAAGAACCGGTAAGGGCCAGGAATGCCTTTCACTGTCGGCACAATCAGCAATCCTCCTTGATCCTTCCATATCATATCATACGTCTGAAAGAAAAAGACTGGTTGATAACAAGTGCCTTTTTTCACTATCCCGCAGAGAGAATCTTGACAGGGGCGGGGGAAGCAAATAAACTTATATATTCCAGAAGTTCCCGGTGATTCCCGAGAAAAATATACCACAAGGTTAGGTGCGTAAGATGAAAATGTATCTGATGACCCCGGGCCCGACCCCGGTGGCCCCGGAAACCCAGCTGGCCATGGCCCAGCCCATCATCCATCACCGCTCGCCCCTGTTCATGGAGTACCTGGGCGAGGTGCGGGAGGGCTTGAAATACCTCTTCCAGACGGAGCAGGAGGTGCTGCTCTTCACCGCCACCGGCACCGGCGCCATGGAAGGCGCGGTGGTCAACACCCTGAGCGCCGGCGACACCGCCCTGGTGATTGACGGCGGCAAGTTCGGCGAGCGCTGGACCGAACTCTGCAACGTCTATAGCGTCAAGGTGGAGCGCCTGGCGGTGGAATGGGGCCGGGCCGCGGACCCCAAGGTGGTGGCCCAGATGCTGGACGCCAACCCGGCCATCAAGGCGGTCTTCGTGCAGGCCAACGAGACCTCCACCGCGGTGATGCATCCAGTGAAAGAGCTGGCCGCGGTGACCAAGACCCGGCCGGGCGTCATCCTGGTGGTGGACGCCATCAGCGCCCTGGGCGGCACCCCCATGCCCATGGACGAATGGGGCATTGACGTGCTGGTGGCCGGCTCCCAGTAGGCCATGATGCTGCCGCCGGGGCTGGCCTTCGTGGCTTTGAGCCCCAAGGCCTGGGAGTTCACCAAGACCTCAACGCTGCCCAAGTATTACTTCGATTTCGCCAAGGCCCTGAAGTCGGCCCAAAAAAACCAGACCCCCTACACCTCGCCGGTGTCGCTGGTCATGGGCCTGAAGGAAGTGCTGGGCAAGATTCGCCGGATGGGCCTGGACAAGATTTACGCCCACAACCGGCGGCTGTCGCTGGCCACCAAGGCGGCCATGCAGGCCATGGGTCTGGCGTTGTACTCCAAGGACAATCCTTCCGACGTGCTCACCGCGGTGGAGTCTCCGGTGGACGGCCAGAAGGTGGTGGCGGAACTGCGCAAAAAGGGCATCTGGATCGCCGGCGGCCAGGCCCAGGCCAAGGGCAAGATCTTCCGCATCGCCCACATGGGCTTCATTGATACGGTGGACCTGCTGGGCACCATCGGCGGCCTGGAAGAGGTGCTGAACCAGTTGGGTTATAAAGTGGCGCCGGGCGCCGGCCTGAAGGCCGCCCAGGAAGTCTTGAGCAAGGAGGCCGCGGTATGAAGGTCCTGATCAGCGACAATTTGCACGAGGCCGGGGTGGCGGTCTTACAGGCCCAGCCCAACATCGAGGTCATCAACCGGCCGGGGATGAAACCCGAGGAACTGAAGGAAGTCATCAAGGACGTCTCTGCTCTGGTGATCCGCAGCGCCACCAAGGTGACCGCGGAGCTGCTGGACGGGGCGCCGCGGCTGAAGGTGGTGGGCCGGGCCGGCACCGGCCTGGACAACGTGGACATCCCGGCGGCCAGCAAGCACGGGGTGGTGGTGATGAACACCCCCGGCGGCAACACCATCACCACCGGGGAGCACGCCCTGTCCCTGATGATGGCCCTGGCCCGGAACATCCCCCAGGCGGCCCAGTCCATGCGCGAGGGCAAGTGGGAGAAAAAGAAGTTCCAGGGCACCGAGCTCTTTAACAAGACTCTGGGGATCATCGGCATGGGGCGCATCGGCACCGTGGTGGCCGAACGGGCCCTGGGTCTCAAGATGCGGGTGCTGGCCTACGACCCCTTCATTACCAAAGAGACTGCGGTCAATCTGGGGGTGGAGTCGGTCTCTCTGGACGATCTCTTCGCGCGCTCCGATTTCATCACCCTGCACACCCCCAAGACCAAGGACACGGCCGGCCTGCTGAATAAGGAGGCCTTCAAGAAGATGAAGCCCGGGGTGCGCATCATCAACTGCGCCCGGGGCGGCCTCATCGACGAAGCGGCCCTGCTGGAGGCCATTAAAGAAGGCAAAGTGGCCGGCGCCGCCCTGGACGTCTATGAAACGGAGCCGCCGAAGACCGACTTTCCCTTGAAGGATTTGCCCAACGTCATCTGCACGCCGCACCTGGGGGCCTCCACCGAAGAGGCCCAGGCCAACGTGGCGGTGGCGGTCTGCGAGCAGATCGTGGAGTTGCTGCTCTACGGCACCATCAAGAACGCGGTGAACGCCCCGTCGGTGAGCCAGGAGACCATGGCCAAACTGAAACCGTATCTCACCCTGGCCGAAGCCCTGGGGGCCTTCCAAGCACAGATGTGCGAAGGGGCGATCTCCTCGGTGTCCATATCCTATGTCGGGGAAGTGGCCGGTTTGGACACCAAGCCCCTGACTCACTCCCTGCTCAAGGGGATGCTCTACCCGGTGATGCACGACGAAGTCAATTACGTCAATGCGCCGGCGGTGGCCGCGTCCCGGGGGATTCACATCAGCGAGGAGAAGGTGGCTTCGGCGGAGGACTTCGCCACCATGATCCGGCTGACGGTGCGGGCCAATAATGAAGAAAACACGGTAGCCGGCACCATTTTCGGCAAATATGAGCCCCGGCTGGTGCGGATCAACAAATTCCGGCTGGAGGCGGTTCCTGAAGGACATATGCTCTTCATTTATAACACCGACCGGCCGGGGGTCATCGGGGCCATCGGCACCACCATCGGCAAGCACCATATCAATATCGCCCGGATGACCGTGGGCCAGGAGAAGGAGCGGGGCCAGAACATCATCCTGCTCACCACCGACACCCCCCTGACCCCGGAATGTCTCCGGGACGTGCGGGCCTTGGAGCACGTGGCCGAAGCCATACCTTTGGAGTTATAACGCAATCTCACCGGGGAGGCGCAGATGTCCGATTCTGAAGACAAGGGTTACACCATTAAGGATCGGCGTTTTCATCAGTTGAGTGAGGAAGAGAAGGCCGAGGCCCGGGAGGCGGAGTCCTCCCAGGCCAAGGCCTTTCAGGAGGCGGCCCAAAAGGCCGCCGCCGGGGCCCCGCCGGGTCCGGAGGTCACCTTCGCTTCCTTGATTTTCTCCCTGAGTTCCGCGGCCTTCATGCACCTGGGAGCGCTGCCCGACCCCAACACCGGCAAGACCGAAAAGGACCTGTCCCTGGCCAAACAGACCATTGACCTGTTGGGGGTGCTGCGGGAGAAGACCCGGAACAACCTGGACCAGGAGGAAGAGAATCTCTTCGACCACCTGCTCTATGACCTGCGCATGGCTTATATCAAGGAGGTGGGCTGATTAATACAGTTTTCGGTTTTCGGTTTACGGTTAAAAAATAAAGATATCAAATAAATAGTTTGATTAATTTGTCGCCCTGGAATGAGAAAACTGTATGAGCCGCCGGCGGAAGGTGTGCGGAGATTGTGCCCGGCCAAGGTCAACCTCTACCTGCGGGTGGTGCGCCGCCGGGCCGACGGTTACCATGACCTGGTGACCGTCATGCAGCCGTTGAGTCTGGCGGATGAGCTGACGGTCACGCCGGGGGGAGAAGGACTTAGCTTCACCTGTGACCATCCGGATTTGCCTCTCGGGCCGGATAACCTGGCGTACCGGGCCGCCCTGGCCTTCCAAGAGGCGGCGGCGGTCAGAGTGGCGGCGCATTTGCACCTGGGCAAAAGGATTCCGGTGGCCGCGGGTTTGGGCGGCGGGTCTTCCGACGCCGCCGCCACCCTGCAGACCCTGAATCTGCTGTATGGCTCCCCCCTGGACCGGGCCGGGCTGCACTCCCTGGCGGCCCGCCTGGGGGCCGACGTGCCTTTTTTCCTGGAGCGGGGGCCGGCAGTGGGGCGGGGCACCGGCACCGAGCTCACCCCTTTGGCCTTGCCGCCCTATAATTATCTGCTGCTCAACCCCGGCGTGCCCCTCTCGACCCGCTGGGTTTATGAAAACCTGGACCTGGCCGGATTGACGGGGACGCCGGTGCTTTCTTCCTGGGACCCGGCCCACCCGGAGCGCTGGGTCCACAACGATCTGGGCGCCGTGGCCCTGCGGCGCTTGCCGGAATTGGCGGACTGGCTGGAGCAGGTCCGCCGGGCCGGGGCCCTGGCCCAGGCCGTCTCCGGCAGCGGCCCCACCATCTATGGGCTTTTTCCCACCTGGGAGGCGGCCCGAGAGGCGGCTGAGGCGCTGAGGCGGAGTTTTCCGGGTTGGCTGGCCGCGGCCCGGGGCCTGACCGGCCGGGAAACCGACAATTCCTGGGGGAGTCATGTATGGATGACCTGAAAATCTTCACCGGTAACGCCAACCGTCCGCTGGCGGAGAAGATTTGCGATTACTTGGGGATTCCCCTGGGCGAGGCGGTGGTGGGCCGCTTCTCCGACGGCGAGATTTCCGTGGAGTTCCGGGAAAACGTCCGGGGCAAAGATGTTTACGTCATCCAGCCCACCAGCATGCCCTGCAATGAAAACCTGATGGAACTGCTGGTGATGATGGATGCCCTGAAAAGGGCCTCGGCCCGCTGCGTCACCGCGGTGGTGACCTATTTCGCCTATGCCCGGCAGGACCGCAAGACCGCGCCCCGAACGCCCATTTCCGCCAAGCTGGTGGCCGATCTCATCACCACCGCCGGGGCCCAGCGCATGCTCACCATGGACCTGCACACCGGCCAGATTCAAGGATTTTTCAACATCCCGGTGGACCATCTTTATGCCGCGCCGGTGACTCTCGAATATATTCGCCAGCAGTTCGGTCCGGATGCGGTGGTGGTCTCGCCGGACGCCGGCGGCGTGGAGCGGGCCCGGGCCTTCGCCAAACGCCTGAATACCTCCCTGGCCATCATTGACAAACGCCGGGACGCCACCGCCATCAAGGCCATGACCCTGATCGGCAACGTTTGGGGCAAAGAGGCCATCATCCTGGACGACATGGTCACCACCGGGAGCACCCTCACCATGGCGGCGGAGCTGTTGATGCGCCACGGGGTGCGCACGGTTCACGCCTGCGTCACCCACCCGGTGATGTCCCGCAACGCGGTGAGCAATATTCAAGGCTCCATGATCCAGACCCTGGCGGTGACCGACACCATTCCCCTGAGCCCGGAGGCCGCAGCCCTGGAAAAGATCCGGGTGCTGAGCGTGGCGCCGCTGTTGGGCGAGGCCATCAAGCGCATCCACAACCAGGATTCGGTGAGTTCGCTGTTTGTGTAAAGGCAGTAGTCAGTAGCCAGTGGTCAAGTAATTAAAGAGTAAATCGCCTGGTTTTTTTCTGATATCTCCTTTTCCCTTATGAAAATAAGAGGAGTGGTTTGTTATTTTTTTGATAGATATAACTTAGTACTTTTATTATCTTTTAAAACTCTAAACTCGAAACTATACATAGCGACATAAAATCTTGCGCATGCTCATCCTAAAGTTGAACTTTAGGAAACAATCCCATATTCAAGAGGGTATGCCAGCACAAGCATGTCGGATGGTTTACCTCAACTCATTTCCTAAAGTTCAACTTTAGGGCAGTTCAACATGGCACCATAAATAGGCGCAATAAGTTATGTCGCTATGTATAAAAACTAAAAACTGGCTACTGGCTACTGGCTACTGATCATGCGCCTCATCGTGGGTTTGGGAAATCCCGGGCGGGAATACGCCTGGACCAGGCATAACCTGGGCTGGCAGGTAGTTTCCTATCTCGCCGAGGAATGGCGGATTCCCCTGAGCAAGAAGACCATGGAAGCCGTCTGGGGCCAGGGCAGGGTAGGGGGGGAGGCGGTCATTTTGGCCCAGCCCACCACCTACATGAACCGCAGCGGCCGGGCGGTGTCCCAACTCCTGTCCTACTTCAAGCTCTCTCCGGCCGACCTGGTGGTGGTTCACGACGACCTGGACGTGCCTTTATGGCGTCTGAAGATCGTGGAGCGGGGCGGGGCCGGCGGCCACCGGGGGATTATCTCCATCATGGAGTATTTGCATACCGAGGAGTTTCTGCGGGTGAAGCTGGGCATCGGCCGGCCGCCGCAAGAGATGCCCACCGAGAACTATGTCTTGTCGCATTTCCCGGCGGACGCGGCGGAAAACGTGGCGCAGCTCATCGAACGGGCCGCGGCCGCGGTGGATTGTTTGATTAGGGAGGGTTTGCAAGCCGCGCAGAATCGCTTCCACGGTATCAATGATTTGGGGGAAAAAGGGTAAACGGGGAAAAGGGAAAAGGAAAAAAACTCAAAATATCAATCCCTTTTCCGCTCTTCTCCCTTTTCCCCTTTCACAGATTTGGCAATTTGGATTGATAATGCGCATTCTCTTCATATCTCCGAATCAATGCCGTCTGGTCTTCCTGCCCCTGCCCCTGGGGTTGGCCTCGGTGGTGGCCGCGGCGGGAAAAGAACACGAAGTTCAAGTCCTGGATTTCATGTTCCTGGAAGACCCGCTGGTGGAGGTGGAGCGGGCCGTGGCCGGGTTTCGGCCCGAGGTCATCGGCATTTCGGTGCGGAACATTGACAACCAGGACAGCCGGGCTCCCGAGGCCTATTTTCCCCAGGTCAAGGATCTGGTGGAGCGTCTGAAAGAGTTGACCGCAGCCCCGGTGGTCCTGGGAGGGGCGGGCTTTTCGGTGGCGCCCCGGGCTTTCATGTCCTATGCCGGGGCCGATTTTGGCATCCTGGGGGAAGGCGAGGAAAGCTTTAAGAGGTTCCTGGAGGTTTTTCCCGGCCAGGACTGGGAAGCGGTCCCCGGTCTCTTGTGGCGCCGGGATGACGAGTTGCGGCAAAATCTCATGGAACCTATCCGGCGGCTGGATTTGCCGCCGCCGGCCCTGGAGCACTTTACCCCCCGGCTATACCATGACACCCCCGGCAGCGCCGGACTGCCGGGGGTGATCCCGGTGCAGAGCCGCCGGGGCTGCCCCATGCGCTGCATCTATTGCAGCACCCCGCTGCTGGAAGGGGCCGAGACCCGGTCCCGGCCCCCGGCAGAGGTGGCCTCCTGGCTGGCGCAGTGGCACGAGCACTGGGGCCTCTCCCGCTTCTATTTCGTGGACAATATCTTCAACTGCCCGCCGGCCTATGGGCGCAGGCTTTGCCGGGCCATTGCCGACCTGCGCCTGCCTCTGGAATGGTCCTGCCTGATCAACCCGGCCTTCCCCGACGCCGAGCTCTTCCGGCTCATCCGGGAGGCGGGCGGCGCCCTGATCCAGGTGGGCAATGAAAGCGGCTCCGATCTGGTGCTGAGCGGCCTGGGCAAGGGCTTCGAGCGGCGGCAGGTGGAGCGCACTCTCAGCCTGTTGCAAGCTGAGGGTCTGCCTTATACCTGTTTTCTCTTGTTGGGGGGCCCCGGCGAAACCTGGGAGACGGTGGCGGAGAGCGTCGCCCTGCTGGAACAATATGAACCAAAAATGGTGAACCTGAAGGCCGGCATCCGCATCCATCCCGACACGCCCCTGCATCAACGGGCCCTGGCGGAGGGACTGGTGGAACCCGCGGACGACCTGTTGTGGCCCAGGTATTACCTGGCCCCGGGATTGCAGGACTGGATCGGGGATTACCTGGAGCAACTAACGGCCCGCCGCCCCAATTGGATCATGTAAGGACGGTTTTCGGTTTTC
>CAZOCQ010000079.1:0-4285 GCA_964578335.1 uncultured Desulfobacca sp. | reverse complement strand
AACTTGAGGATTTATTATGGCTCCGACCAAAGATGACGACGACCGGGAGCGTCCCAGTTGGCGGGAAATCGATCAGCGGCGGGACCGCGCCGGGGGGGCGCCCCCCAAGCGGCCAGCCCGGGTCCCCAAGAAGCAAGCGGAACGGGAGCGGCAACTGGCCCTGGCCCAGGCCGAGGCGCTTTTTAAGGGCAAACGGGCCCGGCCCGAATATCAAAAGGATTTGCGCAAGCTGGAAGAGAAGCACGGCACCAAGCAATTTGCCGCTTATGCCAAAAAATTTTTGGAGGAATACGGTTTGCCGGAGGAATGGGGGGCCTTGACCCGCCTGCTGGATTACCCGGACCCGGCGGTGCTGCAGCAGGTGCTGCAAGCCCTGGCGGCCCAGGCCGGAAACCGCAGCCGGGTGGAGCGGCAGGGCTTCCGGGGCCGCCTGCAGGTCTTGGCCCTCACCAGTCCTTACGTGGAGGTGCGGCGTTGCGTTGAGGATATTCTGGCCGGCGAGCCCCTTTAACTACGTTAATTTTTTATAGAAGCAATTGACAATTATTAATTAAATAATTATAAAAAAATTTGTTATGTATTTGTCCTTAAAAGTGAGGAAACCTTTCAGACTCTCTAAGGAAGTTAGCAGACAGTAAGGAGACGTCCGGTGGCAGATCGGGGCAAGGAAGCCCCCAGGGGCCGCGCCTCTCGAAGCCAGCCGGGCGCACAAGGAGGTGCTCAGTCCGTGGACAGGAATGAACACCGCACAGTTTACCGCGCCCCCTCATCCAACCATCCTGCCTGCCCCCCCGAAGTGAATGACATCATTACCGGCGATCAGGCTTTTCGGGAGATTCTGGCCCGGTTGCCGGTTTGGGCCGCCGCCGATCTGCCCATCCTGTTGACCGGAGAGCCCGGCACCGGCAAGGAACTGGTGGCCAAGGCCCTCTACGCCCTGAATCCGCATCGCCATACCTGGCAACGGTTGAACTGCGCCGCCTTAACCGAGGACCTGGCGGGCAGTGAACTCTTCGGCCATTTACGGGGGGCCTTCACCGGCGCCCACAGCGCCCGGACGGGAAAATTCCGCCTAGCCCACCGCGGCACCCTGTTCCTGGACGAAGTGGGGGATTTGCCCCTGTCGGTCCAGGCCAAGCTGCTGCGGGCCGTGGAACAGGGAGAGATCGAACCGGTGGGCGGCGATGAAGTGGTGGTGGTGGACGTCCGCCTGGTGGCCGCCACCAACCGGGACCTGCCGCCCCTCATCGCCCAGGGCCGCTTCCGTCAGGACCTCTACGACCGGCTGGCGGTCCTGGAAATCCATCTGCCGCCCTTAAGGGAACGAGGTGAGGACATCATCCTGCTGGCCCGGCACTTCGCCCAGGAGGCGGCGCGGCGTTACGGCCGGGCCCTGCCGGTGGAGATCGCTCCCGCCGCCCTGCGGCTGCTGACGGCTTACGGTTGGCCCGGCAACGTCCGGGAACTGAAGAACGTGATTACTCGGGCGGTGCTCCTGAAAAACGGCGGCACTATCACCCCCGAGGAGATTCAGTTCAGCCCCCGGCACCGGGTGGAGGAGCAGACCAGCAGTCCTCCAGGCGCGGCCGAGGGCCCGGCCGCCAGGCCCTCCCGGGGCCGCCTGGAAGAGTTGTTGCTGGAGGAAGGCGGCAACATCTCGGCCCTGTCCCGGCGCCTGCAGGTGTGCACCAAGACGGTGTACCGCTGGCTACGGTCGCACCGCATCGATCTTGTGAACATCCGGGAAATGAACCTGGCGTGAAGAAGGTCGGCGCTTCGGCCGACTTATACCAAGTTGCGATCATAAAGGTAATAAAAATGTAGCCGCAGGCTTCAGCCTGCGCTTGGGCATCAGCAATCTGTGCCACGAGAAATTGCCTGTTTGAAAGCAACTTGGTATTAATGGCATTCGAAGGGTATTGCAGGGGCGGCCATTGGTTCGCCCAGTGGCTCTCCGGCTCAGGCGGCGCATAGCAGAAAATGGCGGGATGCGCTTCGCTTTCCCGCTCTACGGGCTACGGGCTAGGGGCTCGAAATTCAAAGGGCGAACGCCAGGTTCGCCCCTACGGGAAACAGAAAACCGAAAACCGAAAACTGTCTTTACAGCACTGACTTGACCGCCAGTTTGGCCAGTTCCACGATGCGGTCCGGGCAGAAGCCGAAGCCGATGATGATGGCGGCCAGGGCCAGGTTCAACAGCTTGATGGGCATACTGAGCTGGATGGGCGGCAGCCCCGGATCGTCAATGTAATAGGCGGCGTAGAGCACCCGCAGATAGTAATAGAGGCAGATGGTGCCGTTCACCGCGCCGATCAGGACCAGCCAGAAATAGCCGGCGTTCATGGCGGAAGTGAAGATGAGCAGTTTGCCGGTGAAGCCGATGGAGGGCGGCACTCCGGCCAGGGCGAAGATGCCCAGGATGAGGCTCATGCTGAGGATGGGGCTGCGCCGGTACAGGCCGGCCAATTCGTTGATCTTCAGGTCCCGGCCGTCAGTGGCCACCTCGGAGAGCACCAAAAAGACGGTGAAGTTCATCACCAGGTAGGCCAGGGCGTAATAGACGGCGCCGATAAAGCCGGCCTCCTTCAGCGTAAGGACCCCCATTAGAAACACCCCGGCGTGGGCGATGGAGGAATAGGCCAGCATCCGTTTGAAGTCTTTCTGGATGATGGCCACCAGGTTGCCCAGGGTCATGGAGACGATGGAGAGGATGACCAGGGCGATGGTGAAGTTATAGCCGTAAGAGTTGCCCAGGATGGCCAGGCGCAGCAGCAACGCCACCGCCGCGGCCTTGGACGCGGTGGCGATGAAGGTGGTCACCTGGTTGGCCGCGCCCTGGTAAACATCCGGCGCCCAGAAGTGGAAGGGAAAGACCGACAGTTTAAAGAAGAAGCCGGCCATGGCCAGGAGCAGACCGATGACCCCGATGGGGCTCTGGGTCAACTGGGCCATCTTGGGCAGCAGGTCGGACAGGTAGGTGGTGCCGGTGGCCCCGAAGATGTAGCTGAGGCCGAAGAGCATGAAGCCCGAGGACACGGCGCCGATGAAGAGGTACTTGATGCCCGCCTCCACGTCGATGCCGTCGCCTTTGCGCAGCGGCACCAGGATGTACAGGGAGTAGGAGGACAACTCCAGGGCCACGTAAATGGTAAGGAGCTCCACCGCCGAGACCAGCATCATCATCCCGATGGTGGTGGTGGTGAGAAACAGGTAGAACTCGGCGTGGTAGCGCTCCTCGATCTGGGCCAGGTTATGGGAGATGGTGAGCACCAGGAAGAGACCCAGGGCCAGGGCGAATTTGAAGATCTGGCTGAAGAGATCCACCCGGTAAGCCCCGTAGAACAGCTCGCCCTTCTGGAACAGGCAGAGGGCGGTGACCACCAGTCCGCCGGCGCTCAGGGCCAGGGCGATCTTATAGTCGGCCTTGACCTGCGGCTGCTTCTTGAGGCTGAGACAGAAGAAGACCAGGGCCGCGCCCAGATAATAGAGTTCAGGTCCGAAAAGCATCATATTCATGGTTACATTCCCTGGAGAAATGGGATTACCGCGGATTTAATCATGCCCACCATAATCTGCGGGAAGAACCCGAAAAATAACAGGGTGCCGATCAGGATCATCCGGGGCAGCCCCAGGAAGGGGCTGACGTCCTCGAAATGGACAAACTTGGGATTCGGCTCGTTAAAGAAGGTGTTCTGCACCACCCGCAGGGCGAACAGGGCGCCCACCACCAAGGCGGCGATGGCCAGCAGGCCGGCCACCGGATAGACCTTGACGGTGGCGATGAAGACCAGCAGTTCCGCCCAGAAGCTGGCCATGCCCGGCACCCCGGCGCCGCAGAGGGCGGCGGTGATGAAGAAGGCCGAAGCCACCGGCATGATCTTGGAGAAACCGCCCAGTTGATGAATGTCCCGGGTGTGGGTGCGGTCATAGATATAGCCCACCGAGGAGAAGAAGAGGGCCGTCATGATGCCGTGGGCGAACATCTGGAACACCGAGCCGTTGAGACCGTCCACCGTGCCGGTGGCCAGCCCCAGGCAGACGATGCCCATGTGGGAGACCGAGGAGTAGCCGATGACGTACTTCAGGTCGGTCTGGGCCAGGCCCACGAAGACCCCGTAAACGATGCCGACGGTGGCGAGCAACCCCATGAGCTGGGCCCAGTACTGGAAACCCTCGGGGCAGAGATACATGGCCACCCGGAGCACCGCGAAGGATCCCAGCTTCATCAGGACGCCGGCGTGGAGCATGCTCACTGCGGTGGGCGCGGCCACATGGCCCACGGGAG
>CAZOCQ010000078.1:0-12796 GCA_964578335.1 uncultured Desulfobacca sp. | reverse complement strand
GGCTATAAAGTCCCCGCCGACCCCGGGCTCCCAGGCCGTAAACCCAGGCCAGGCCACCAGCCAGCGGCGCCCAAATACCCCCAGGGACCGCGGCTGCCTCGCCGCGCCCCTGGAGGCGATCAAAGAGTTGGCGCCAGTAAGGGTGCATGGTTTAAAAATGATAGTTCATGCGACTTCGATGCAGGCTGGAAGCCTGCGCTACCAGAAAATTCGGTAGCGCAGGCTTCCAGCCGGTAGCGCAGGCTTCCAGCCGGTAGCGCAGGCTTCCAGCCTGTGCTTTTCCGGCTTCCAGTCTGTGCTTTTTAATCCTGTTTTTCATAGAGCCACGGATAATCTTCCGGATATTCCACCAACCCCGCTTTCACCGGATTATTCCGGATATACTGCCATTTTTCCTGGAATTCGGCTTCATCCCGCACAATGCGGTCGTACCGCTCCACCTGCCATAAAGAACCCTGGACTCCTCTGGCGCGGTTGATCTGTTGCGCGCTGAAACTTTTAACGCTGTGGATGATTTCTCCCAAATTGAAATATCCGTCTCCAGGCCCGGCAAGGGGTTGGGCCAGCAGGTGAACATGATCCGGCATGACCACTGCGGTATAGACCGTCCACTTGCGGGCCTCCCAAAAGCGGATGGCTTCTAAAGTAATGGTTTTTTCTACCGGGTCCAGAGATTGCCCGGTCCGGCAGACCCAGGAAATGAAATAGACGCTGCCGCCCTGCTGCCAGTGGGGCAAACGGCGGCGGGTAGTCTGGAAAGAAGATACCGGCTGGAAACCTGCCCGGTTGGCAGCGCCAGAATCAGGTCCGCGTCTTCGCTTGGCAGGCTGGAAGCCTGCGCTACCATTCTTTTCGCTGGTCATAATCCATGGCAAGATTACTTCGAGTCTTCCATGGCCAGGGGCGCGCTATCGGGCTGCTCCCTCTCCTCCTCCTGGGCGAATTGCATTTCGTAGAGGCGGCGGTAGAGGCCGCCGGCGGCCAGGAGGTCGCTGTGGCTGCCGGTCTCGACGATGCGGCCCTCTTCCAGGACCACGATGCGCTGGGCGTTGCGCACCGTGCTTAGGCGGTGGGCGATGACCAGGGTGGTGCGGCCCACGATGAGCCGGTCCAGGGCCTGCTGCACCTCCCGCTCGGATTCGGAATCGAGGCTCGAAGTGGCTTCGTCCAGGATGAGGATGGGCGGGTCCTTGAGCAGGGCCCGGGCGATGGCCAGGCGCTGGCGTTCGCCCCCGGAGAGGCGCACCCCCTGCTCGCCGATGAGGGTGTCCAGACCCTCGGGCAGGGCCATGACAAAGTCATGGGCGTGGGCCGCTTGCAGGGCCGCGATGATCTCGGCTTCGGAGGCGTCCAGGCGGCCGTAAAGCACGTTATGGCGCACCGTGTCGTTGAACAGGATGGTCTGCTGGGTGACCACCCCGATCTGGGCCCGCAGCGAGCCCAGGGTGACGTCCCGGACGTCCCGGCCGTCAATGGCGATGGCCCCTTCGGTAACTTCGTAGAAGCGGGGCAGCAGGTTGAGCAGGGTGGATTTGCCGGCCCCGGAAGGCCCCACCAGGGCGACGATCTCGCCCCGGCCCACCATCAGGTCAATGTCCTGCAAGACCTGGCGGCCGTTCTCATAGGCAAAAGCGACTTTTTGATAGACGATCTCTTTTTGAAGGGGCGGCAGGGCCGCGGCCCCCGGCTGCTCCTTGATCTCCGGCTGCCGGTCCAGGAGGCCGAAGACCCGCACCCCCGCGGCCAGGCCTTCCTGGAAGATATTCTGCACCGCGCTCAAGCTCTTGATGGGTTGGTAGAGCATGAGCAGGGCCGCCAGGAAGGAGAAGAAGGTCCCCGGCGTGGAGGTCCCCTGGATGACCGCGTAGCCGCCGTAGAAGATGATGCCCGCCATGCCCAGGGAACCCAGGAACTCCATGGTGGGGGGGGACAGCTCCCGCACCGAATTGAGCCGCATGCGGGTGCGGAAGTAATCCCAGTTGGCCTTCTGAAAGCGCCGCTCCTCGTGGTCCTCCCGGGCGAAGGCTTTGACGATGCGCTGGCCGATGAGACTCTCCTGGAGCACGGTGTAGAGGTGGGCGTTGGCCACCTGGGTCTGGTGCGAGATGCGGCGGGTGCGCTTGCCCAGCCAGACGATGAGCGCCACCGCCAGGGGGAAGACCGCCATGGCCAACAGGGCCAGACGCCACTCCCGGTAGAAGATCACCGCGGTGAGGCCCATGACCGTGAAGGTGTCCTTGAAAAAGCTGGTCACCACCCGGGTCACGGCGTCCTGGAGCAGGTTGACGTCGTAGGTGAGGCGGGCCATGAGCACCCCGGTGGCTTCACCGTCGAAAAAGCTCAGCGGTTGTCGCTGGATGGCGGCAAAGAGCTGGTCCCGCAGGGTGGTGACGGTGGCGTTGCCGATGTAGCTCATCTGGTAGTTGTGGGTGTAGGACATGACGCCTTTGAGGGCGTAAAGGGCCACGATGAGGGGCGGCAGCAGGTAGAGCATGTGCTCTTTCTGGCCGAAAAAGACGTCGTCCAGGACCGGTTTCACCAGATAGGCCAGGAAGGCGGTGAGGGCCGAGACCCCCAGCATGGCCGTGATGGCCGCAGCCATGCGCAGCTTGTGGGGCTTCAGATAAGTGAGGAGGCGCAGGTATAGGCGCAGGTCTTCTTTGTACATAAAGGCAGTTTCAAGTTTCGAGTTTCGAGTTTCGAGTAAAAAGAAAGAAAAAATTGCGTCCTTAGTTTGACAGTGCCTGATCTAAGTGAGCGCCTCGCCAAATCGTTTATTTCCCAAGATATATCGCATCAAGGGGGATTTTTCCATTAAATTTAATGGGCCGCGAGGCCGGAATGAAGCAGGAGGGAAAGGGGGAAAAGGGGGAAAGGGGGAAAAGGCGCCGCCTATGATGCGGTGGGTTTTTCCAATGGCCCGGTGACGCTGACCTATCGGGGCGGAGTCCCCACCGTAGGTGAGTGGACGACTTTTGTGGTGCCGCTGACCGGGGGCGCCGGCTGGTGGCAGGACCCTGAAAACATGTACGGCGAGCACTTGGCGCCGGCCACGCCGGATGACCTGATGCAGTTGCTCTTAATGAGCCCCTAGACTGGCGGTGATTTATCAGTTGAGGGGAAGGCCGGTAAACTCATATGTCAAAGCCTTCCCCTTAAACAATTTGCTTATTTTTCGGCCTTCGCCACCGGGTAGCCCGCTTCCATCCAGGCCTTGATGCCGCCGGGGTAGCGGTAAACATTCTTATATCCCAGTTTCCTGGCCCACATGGCCCCGTTGTGGCTGCGGGTGCACTTGGTGAAACCGCAGTAAAACACCAGGACCCGGTCTTTGTCCGGGCCCAGGAGTTTTCCGAACTTGGTCTTGGTGGCTTCCTCCATTTCCTTGATTTCCGGGATGGGCAATTCAAAGTGCGCCGCCCCCGGGACGTGCTGCTTCTTATAACTGTCTTCGAAGGGCATGGTGTCGATGATGAGCAGGGGCTTTTTCTGATCCACCCAGGCCTTCATTTCCGGGGTGGGGAGGATGTGATAGCCCCCGCGCTCCACTTCCCGGACCAGATTGACCGAGGTTTTTTCCGTTTCCAATTCCTTGCCGGACCAGGATTGACCGCAGCCGGTGACAGCGAAGACCGCGACGACCCCGAAAATGACCAGGCAGAGTGGGTTCTGGTGGTAATGCATGTGTTCCTCCTTTATCAGTCGTTATTTGGCTTGATTTTCTTTGGGCGAGCTGGACCGGCGCCAGTTTGACGCCGCCAGAAGAGAAAGACTACGGTCCCGGCCATGACCAGGTCCCGGACCAGGGCCTGCCTGACGCTGCTTTGGGCGGCCAACTCCGCGGCGGTAAAACAGCCGCAATCGATGTCCATCTCCATCCAGACGGCATAACCCAGGGCCAGCAGGAACATGCCCAACAACCCGGCGATGGTGGCCAGGCTGCCGCGTATCTCCAAGATGAGTCCGGCCCCGGCCAGCACTTCCAGCAGCGGCAGACCCACCGCCAGCAGGGGTAAAAGCGGCTCCGGGGCCAAGTCAAATTGGGCCATGGCCCGAGCAAAGGCCCTGGGATCCAGGAGTTTGATCACCCCGGCATAAACGAACAGGCCGCCCAAGCCGAGACGCAGCAGGTGGTAGAGGCCGGCATAAAAATAATTAAGCCCCGCCGGGCTGCCGCTCGCAGCCTTGAGTGCGGTTGAAACCGCTTTCTTGGCGATTTTCAGCATGATTCCGGTATCTGCCAGGTGTGAGCCGTCTGGAAAAGGCAGGCCCGGTGGTCCGGGCTTCCGGCCCCTGTTCCGGCGCCTCCCAGGCAGAGTTCGACCCAGTGATCAGCGATCTTCGGCTCACCCGGAGAACGGCGGGTTGACGGCTGAGGCTGGAGTGGAAAGAGGAGGAATCCTGTTTAAGGAGGGAAAATAGAGACTGGCGGAGGATTAACGGTGAACTCCCGGTGCTCCGTCCCCACTCGCCCTGCCTTCATCCAGCCGGATGGGTGTGGCGGGCCTTACCAAGGCCCGACTCAGGCCGAAGCTTCAGGATTTCACCGGATAGAACATCTGGGGCCGATACACCGAGGTCACCTCCTTTCTCTTGAATTATTCTTAATGGAGAATATTATGCAAAAGACCATGGCAAAGCAATGGATTTTTGCCAAAAGTTCGGAAATACTGTCTGCTTGGGCGCGGCTGACGGTTCATCACTAACGACCGCGACCTCTCCCGGTTGACAGCGGCGTCCGGGTTTGGGATAAAAGCCTTAGCAAAGAAAAAGTCAGGATTTCTGTTTATGATAATCATAATTTTCGTCCTGCTGGCGAGCCTCTGGCTCTGGCCCTTAGGGCTGGGAGCCGGCCCGGAGGCGCCTTCGGCCCCGGCGCCGCCGAAGGAAGTAGTGCAGTTTCCCTATTACCGAGTACCGGACCACCTCTATCTGTGCGGTGAGACGGTGCCGACCCAGGACCCCATGGTGCGGGAGGCCCTGGACCGGGAACTCACCATCGTGGCCTGGAACCGGGCCCAGACCACCATGTGGCTTAAGCGGGCCCACCGCTATCTCCCGGAAGTGGATGCCAAGCTCCGGGCCAGGCGCCTGCCCCTGGACCTGCGATACGTGGTCATCATCGAGAGCGACCTGCGCCTCACGGCCAAATCCAGCGCCGGCGCCGCGGGGCCCTGGCAGTTCATGGCCCCCACGGCCCAGCGGTTTCAATTAAAGACCAACGACGCATTGGACGAGCGGCTGGCCTTCGACTTGGCCACCGACGCGGCCCTGAACTACCTGCAGAACCTCCACCAGCTCTTCCACGACTGGCCCCTGGCCCTGGCCGCCTATAACTGCGGCGAAGGCCGGGTGCAGAAGGCCATGGCCCAGCAGGGGGTCAAATCCTTTTACTACCTGAGCCTGCCGGACGAGACCGAACGTTATGTCCATCGCCTGCTGGCGGCCAAGATCGTGCTGGAGGACCCGGCCCGCTACGGCTACGACATCCCGGCGGATCAACTCTATCCCCCCTTGCAGTATGAGGAAGTCAGTATCACCCTGCTGCAAGAGGCGCCGGTGCGGCGGTTGGCCGAGGCCTGCGGCAGCTATTACAAGTATATCAAGGCCCTGAATCCCTGGATCAAGGGGAGCGCCCTCAAACCCGGAACCTACCGCCTCAAGATCCCTCAGGGCGCGGCCAGCCGCTTCCAGGAAGCCTACCGCCGGGGGCAATTAGTGGATAGTAATGGGGGAAAAGGGGCAGAGGCGAAGAAGGGAAACGGGACAAAGAAGAAATGATTTGGGGGAAAAGGGGAAAAGGGGAAAAGAAACCGGAAGACCAATTTTCCCCCTTTTCCCTTTTCCCCTCTCTGCAACCGTGGCAGGTGACTGAGAGGAGACTATGACCGCAGCGACAAAAGAGAAAATTACCCTATTAATCACCGCTGAGTGGCTGCTCACCCAAAACGAAACCCGAGAGGTCTTCAACCCCGGGGCGGTGGCGATTCGGGATGATGCCATCGTGGCGGTGGGGGAGCCTGCGGCCTTAGAAGCCCGCTACGCCCCGGCGCGGCGGTTGGACTATCCCCAGGGGCTGATCATGCCCGGCTTGATCAACGCCCACACCCACGCCGCCATGTCATTGTTCCGGGGCCTGGCCGACGACCTGCCCCTGGAGACCTGGCTCAACTCCTACATCTTCCCGGCGGAGTCCAAGCTTTCCGCTGATTTCGTTTACTGGGGCGCCAAGCTGGCCATCGCCGAAATGCTGCTCTCCGGCACCACCACCTTCTGCGATATGTATCTCTTCGCCGATGCGGTGGCGAAGGCCGCCGCCGAAACCGGCATCCGGGCGGTGGTGGGAGAAGTGCTCTATGACTTTCCCTCCCCCAATTACGGCCCCCCGGCCGCGGGCCTGGCCTTCAGTGAGGAGCTTTGCCGCGCCTGGGCGGGCCACCCCCTGGTAAGCATCGCCATCCAGCCGCACGCGGTCTATACCTGCTCGCCGGAGCTCCTGCAGCAATGCGGCCGGCTGGCGGAGAAACAGCAGACCCGGTTAATCATTCACCTGTCGGAGACCCAGCAGGAGGTGGCGGACTGCCGGAGCCGCTACGGCGCCACCCCGGTGGCCCACCTACATCGCCTGGGGTTGTTGACCCCGCGGCTGCTGGCGGATCACGCCGTGGTCCTGAGCCAGGCGGACCTGGAATTGCTGGCGGCCTCCGGGGCCGGCGCGGCTCACTGTCCGGAGAGCAACATGAAGCTGGCTTCGGGGATCGCCCCGGTGGTGGAGCTGTTGCGGCATGGGGTGCCGGTGGGCCTGGGCACCGACGGCTGCGCCTCCAACAACAACCTGGACCTGGTGCAGGAGATGGATACCGCGGCCAAGCTCCAGAAGGTGCGTTATCTGGACCCCACGGTGCTGCCGGCCACCGCCGCGCTGGACCTGGCCACCCGGGGCAGCGCCCGGGTCCTGGGGCTGGAGGGCCGGGTGGGAGCCTTGGCGCCGGGTCTGAAGGCCGATCTGGTGGTCTTCGACCTGGACCAGCCCCACCTCACCCCGCTCTATGAGCCTTATTCCCATCTGGTTTACGCCGCCGTGGGCAGCGACATCCAGACGGTGGTGGTGCACGGGCGGGTGCTGGTGCAGGACCGGAAAATTCTCAGCTTCGACCTGGAGGAGACCATGACCCGGGCCAGGGAGCTGGCCCGGAGCCTGGGGTCCTGCGAAATTCGCAAGTGCAGTAATTGAGGGGAAACAATCAAGAAGGCCAGTAGCGGGAAAACGCCGCGCCTCCCGCCATACAATCTATGGGGCTGGATTTTTAGAATTTCTGGGAAGTCAACGGTCAGCTCCGGGCCACCAGGAAGACCCCGAGGCAGATGATGACAATGCCGGCCAGGCGGGTCAGGCTCACGGCCTCGCCGATGAGCGGCCGAGCCAGCAGGGCGGTAAAGACGTAGCCCAGGCTGATGAGGGGATAGGCCCAACTCACTTCGGCCTTGGCCAGGACCAGCAGCCAGACCAGAAACCCCAGGCCGTAGCAGAGCAGACCCAGCAGCACGTATGGGTTGAAGGCCGCCCTGAAAAAGATGGGGGGCAGGTTGTTCACGGAAAGGCTGAAGTTGCCCAGACTGGACATGCCGTACTTCAAGGAGAGCTGCCCGGTGACATTGAGAGCCACGTCCAGCATAATCAGGGCCAGCAAAATATATTTCAACATCAGGTATTCCCCTGGAGAATATTTCGGTAGTAGATAATAACTGTTAATTTTCGGAAAAGTCAGCAGCCGATGCAAGGAAATAATTTCTCCGGGCCTGCCGCGCCGGGCAATATTATTCAGCGGCTGGACCCCAGGACCAAACTGGCCCTGCTGCTGCTCAGTTTTGTGGGCGTGCTCTTGCCCCAGCGGCCCGAAGTGGTGGCCCTGGTTAGCGCCGCAGTTTTGCTGCATCTGGGTCTGGCCCGGGCCTGGTCGGCTCTAAAACCGGTGCGCTGGCTCTTTTTCCCGCTGGCCGTCTTCAGCCTGGGGGTCTGGTCCTGGATGGCCCAGGGACCCAGCCACCTGTTCTGGCGGGTCAGCCGTGAATCCCTGGCCTTTGGCGCCGCCAATTTTCTCAAGCTGGCCACCATGATGGTGGCGGGCCTCATCCTTTTGGCCACCACCCCGGTGGAGGAGCTCTTCGTGGGCCTGGTGAAGCTGCGCCTGCCTTACCCCGGGGCCTTTGCCTTTGCCCTGGCCCTGCGTTGGGTGCCGGAGATCTTCCTCACCGTCAACCGGGTGCAGGAGGCCCAGGAGGCCCGGGGACTGGCTTGGGAAACGGGAGGCGTGTTGACCCGGCTGCGCCGTTATTTGCCCTTGCTGGCGCCCATCTTTCTCCTGACCCTGCGCCGCAGCCAGACCATGGCCTGGGCCTTGGAGGCCCGGGGCTTCCGCATGAGTCCCCGGCGCAGTTTTTTGCTGGAAATCCGGATGCAGCCCCGGGACTGGCTGGCCCTGACCCTGGGCGCGGCGCTGCTGGCGGGCTTGATTATCCTCCACCTGCGGGGCTGGGACCGGATTCCCAGCTTGAAATTATAGGTCGGCCCGTGGCCGACGTAATCCGGCGGGCACGGCCCGCTACAACGGCTATAAGGACGATGCTGTTTGAAGCCTAATCCAAGCAACTTCCTTAAAAATTTCCTGGTAGTCCTACTCGGTCTAGTCTTGTCCCTGGCCGTTCTGGAAATCGCCCTGCGGCTCTTCCCGCCCTTTGAAATGCGCTTCAAGCCGGACCGTATCGTGCTGCCGGTCAACCGGAGGTATGCCCTGGACAATCGGGAGAAATTCCCCACCAAGTTGCCCCCGGCCACCGTTCACACCAAAAATTTTCTGGGCTTCCGGGGCGCCCCGCCGCCTCCGGATTTTGCCGATTATCTCACCATCGTAACGGTGGGCGGCAGCACCACCGAGTGTTTCTATCTCTCCGACGGCAAGACCTGGCCCGATCTGCTGGGGGCCAAATTGCCGCGGGATTTCCCCAAGGTCTGGATCAACAACGCCGGCCTGGACGGCGCCACCACTTACCGCCACCTTATCCTCCTGGAAGATTACCTGGTTAAATTAAAACCCAAAGCGGTTATCTTCCTGGTGGGCATTAACGACGTGGGGGTGGGGGAAATTGACGATAAACCCCAGGGGGGCTTCGGCGGCTGGCTCAAAAGTATGACCAACCGGAGCGAAGTCTATTCCCTGGGACTCAATATCTACCGCTACTTGGTGGCCAGAAAGCGGGGCCTGCACCATGAGGAAGTCAACCTCAAGGTGCAGGGGACCTTGGAAGTGCCGGAAGCGGCGCAGCAAGAGACACTGGGGAAGTATCGGGAGAAGCTGAAATATTACCGGGTCCGGCTGGAGCAGCTCATCCAGGTGTGCCGGGCCCACGGCATCGCGCCGGTCTTCCTGACCCAGCCCACCCTCTATGGTCCGGGGCTCGACCCGGTCACCGGGGTGGACCTGGCGCAAATCAAGCTGGGGGAGCACCGGAACGGCGCCCTGGCCTACGCCGAGATCGAGCTTTATAACGACGCCCTGCGCCAGGTCTGCGAACAGGAAAAGGCGAAGTGCATTGACCTGGCCCGGGAGCTGCCGCGTAATTCGGCCTATTACTACGATTACCTGCACTACACCGAGGCCGGGGCCGCGCAAGTGGCCGAGATCATCTACCGTGAGTTGAAACCGTTTTTAACCGCCGATAACCGCCGATAACCGCCGATATTGCGGCGTGCCTCGGCGGTATCAGAAAATGGCCCTCGCCAATTCCCAGACCTCAGGGGAGCGCCAGACGCGGGACTTGAACAGTTCCCGTTCGTGGATAAATTCCTTGGGCAGAAAGTCAAAAAACTTGTCAAACAGCTCCTCATGGGAGCGGGCTTCTTTGGCGGCGGCTGCCCGGTCCACGGTCATGAGCTCATAAAACAGGTCAGGGTTAAATTCCAGGCCGTCCCAGTTGATATCCTGATGGCGGGGCATGTAGCCCATGGGGCTTTCCACCCCGTAACCATGCCCCCGGACCCGGTCCACCACCCACTTAAGCACCCGCATGTTTTCGCCGAACCCGGGCCACATGAACCTGCCCTGGTCATCCTTCCGGAACCAATTCACCCGAAAGATGCGGGGAGGATTGGCCAGGAGCCGCCCGACATTGAGCCAGTGGGTCCAATAGACCGCCATGTTGTAGCCGCAAAAGGGGAGCATGGCCATGGGATCGTGCCGCATGGTGAGCCCCTCTTCCGCGGCCGCGGTGGCTTCGGAGGCCATGGTGGCGGCCAGGTACACCCCATGGGACCAGTTGAAGGCTTGAAAAACCAGGGGGACGTTTTTGCTCATGCGGCCGCCGAAAATGAAGGCCTTGATGGGCACGCCCACCGGGTTGTCCCATTCGGGATCATAGGTGGGACACTGGCAGATGGGCGCAGTAAAGCGGGAATTGGGGTGGGCCGCCAGGCGGCCGCAATCCGGGGTCCAATCCCGGCCGGTCCAGTCAATCAGGTGCGCCGGGGGGGTCGCGGTCATGCCTTCCCACCAGACGTCGCCGTCATCAGTGAGCGCCACATTGGTGAAGATGCAGTTCTGGGTCAGGGCCAGCATGGCATTGGGGTTGGAACTCATGGAAGTGCCCGGGGCCACCCCGAAGAAGCCCGCCTCTGGATTGATGGCGCGCAGGGCGCCGTCCTGATCGGGCTTGATCCAGGCGATGTCATCTCCCACGGTGAAGACCTTCCAACCCTCAAAGCCCTTGGGGGGCACCAGCATGGCGAAGTTGGTCTTGCCGCAGGCGCTGGGAAAGGCCCCGGCCACATAGGTCCTCTCGCCGGCGGGATCCTCCACCCCCAGGATCAGCATGTGCTCGGCCAGCCAGCCTTCATCCCGGGCCATGACCGAAGCGATGCGGAGGGCGAAGCATTTCTTGCTCAACAGGGCGTTGCCGCCGTAACCGCTGCCGAAGGAATAGATGGCCCGTTCCTCCGGGAAGTGGGTGATGTAAGTGTTGTCCGGATCACAGGGCCAGGGGACGTCTTTTTGGCCCGGGGCCAGGGGGGCGCCCACGGAGTGGAGGCAGCGCACAAAGGCGCCGTCCTCTCCCAGCACATCCAGCACCCTCTGCCCCATGCGGGTCATGATGCGCATATTCACCACCACGTAAGGGGAATCGGTGATCTCCACCCCGATGTGGGCGATGTGCGACCCCAGCGGCCCCATGCAGAAAGGAATGACGTACATGGTGCGGCCGCGCATGCAGCCGTCAAACAGGTGCAGCAATTTTTCTTTCATTTCCGCCGGGTTCACCCAATTGTTGGTGGGTCCGGCCTCGGCTTTGTTGAGGGAGCAGATAAAGGTGCGGCTCTCCATGCGGGCCACATCCCGGGGGTCGGAGCGGCTGAGAAAACTATTGGGACGTTTGGCTTCATTCAGGCGGATAAAAGTGCCACCGGCCACCATTTCATCGCAGAGAGTGTTATATTCTTCCTGGGAACCGTCACAGATATGCACCCGCTCTGGTTTGGTAAGCTTGGCTACGGACTCGATCCAATCCATTAAGGTCCGGTTGGCGATAATTGAACTATTAATATAAGAGAGGCTCATAATCAGGGTCTCCTAGTTAATATATTTTCTCAGTTAACTGGAACCTTCATCAGATAATTGGGCAAATTTGTTGAATTTTTTAATGAACTTGTGCGGCACGGATGAATCTGGAGAGCCTAAGCCGGATTTAATCAGGTACGCATTGATAAATAGCTTATTTTTTAGATAAACATAAGCCAAAAGGTCAGGCCCGCTGGAACTATCTGGTCCGTTTCTGATTATTACTTTCTTCCCTAATATCTTACTATTCAAGTACTGGAGGGTTTCGTCATTTTTCTCAATCTTAATGCCAAGAAATTTTATCGTCTGCCCATTATCCAACTTTATTTTATCCACATCGATAATCTGGATGACTTTATGTAATTCTTCCCCCTTGATCCCCGCCGGCTCCAAAAGTGGCTGGGCGTCCTGGATCGCCGGGCTATAACCAATTTTGGGGAGTCGAAGTTGCTCAGTCTTTCTTTTAATGATCTCCAGGTTATTGGTAAAAATAGGCAGCCGATCTCTAAGGCCCAGTTTATCTTCAATGAGGCTTAAAAAGTTTTCATTAATTTCAAAACCTGTGGCATTCCGCCCCAATTCCAGGGCCGCCTTCACCGTGGTGCCGCTCCCCAAAAAAGGGTCCAGCACCGTGTCGCCTTGAAAAGTGAACATGCGGATGAGCCGCCGGGGCAACTCCTCCGGGAACATGGCCTGGTGGCCCAGTTGCTTGGCCCCGCCGAAGCGCCAGTGGCCGGAGTAATACTCCTTCCATTCTTCCTTGCTCAATTTAGAGGCTTCTTTCACCTCTTTCAAGACTTTCTTGCTCTCCCCCGGTTTTTTAAAGATCAGGATGAATTCGTAATCGAGCTCCACCAGGCCGTTGGGGGGGTAAGGGTAGGAGCCCATAATGACCGCGCCGCCGCTGGTGTTCATGGTGGTCTTTTTCTGCCAGATGATGGCCCCCATAAAGTCGAAGCCGATCTGCTCGCACTGGGCGATGAATTCGGCGTGCAGGGGGATGACCTTGTAGCGGCCGTAAACCGCGGCCCGGGCGAACTGATCGCCGATATTAATGCAGAGGCGGCTGCCTTCCCGCAAAATGCGGAAACACTCGCGCCAGACATAATACAGGTCCTTAAGATATTGATGGAGACTCTGGCCGTAACCGGTCTGCCCCTGGATGCCGTAGTCCTTGATCTGCCAGT
>CAZOCQ010000077.1:0-12902 GCA_964578335.1 uncultured Desulfobacca sp. | reverse complement strand
AGTCGGAGATGGCCACCCTGAGCTTGGTGATCCCCCGGGAGGCGGAATAGCGGTGATTGGTCCCCTTGCCCGCGGCTTCGATGAGCTTCTCGACGATGTGGGGCGGGGTGGGCAGGTCGGGATTGCCCATGCCCAAATCAATAATGTCTTCCCCCCGCCGCCGGGCCATCATCTTCAGGGCGTTGACCGTGGCGAACACATAAGGGGGCAGGCGTTTCATCCGGGGGAATTCTTCAATGGCCATGCGGGTCTCCTTGCGCCTCAACGGGCGAGATTTCCAAAGTGTAAAATTATCCCAAAAGGCCGGGACTTGTCAAATGAGGAATTGGGGCGCGGCGGAGATTGGCGGGGAATCGCGGGTTCCGGCTGTGGCCGGCCAATCCTGGTTTGACAAAGCCGGGGAAAATGCTTACCAAAAAAACCGCAAGCGACAGCATCTTTTTCCATCCATGAGGGGATCGGCATGACCACCTATATCATCATCGGCAACGGCGCCGCGGGCAACGCCGCGGCGGAAACCATCCGGAAATACGATAAAGCGGGCCAGATTCAAATCTTCACCCGGGAACCCTATCCCTTTTATTATATTCCGGCCCTGCCCGATTACCTGGCCGGGGAGCGTCCCCTGGAGCGGCTGATCATCCACCCCGAAAAATGGTACCAGGACCAGGGGATTGAGCTCCGCTTAGGCGCGGAAATCGAGCGCCTCGACGCCGCCCAAAAACTGGTCTTCACCAGGGACGGCGCCAGCTTCGGCTACGACAAACTGCTGCTGGCCACCGGCGGGGTCTCTTTTGTGCCGCCCATTAAGGGCGCCGATTCCGCCGGGGTCTTCACCCTGCGGACCCTGGCCGACGCCGACGCCATCCGGGCGCAGGCCGCCAAATCCAAAAAACTGGTGCTCATCGGCGGCGGGCTCCTGGGTCTCGAGGCCGGCAACGGTCTGCGCAAATTGGGCCTGGAGGTCGCGGTGGTGGAGTTCTTCCCCCGGCTGCTGCCCCGCCAGATGGACATCCCGGGCGCGGCCCTGCTGCAAAGGCAGATGGAGGACATGGGTTTCAGGTTTTATCTGGGGGAGACCACCAAAGAAATCGCCCGGCAGGACGGCGGCCTGCTGGTGCAGCTGGAGAGCGGCCAGGCCCTCGGCGGCGACCTGGTGCTGATCTCCGCCGGCACCCGGCCCGCCCTGGCCTTGCCCAAAGCGTTAGGACTGGAGGTGGATAAAGCGGTCAAGGTGGACGACGCCATGAAGACCAGCCTGGACGACATCTATGCCGCCGGCGACCTGGTGGAGCACCGGGGCCGTTATTACGGGCTGTGGACCGCGGCCATGGAGCAGGGCCGGGTGGCCGGCGCCGCCATGACCGGCCGGGACGTCCGTTATGCAGGCACGGTGCCCTCCAATATCCTCAAAGTGGTGGGGATTGACCTGCTGTCCATCGGGGAGATTGACGCCGAAGGCAAGCTGGAGTCCATCGTCCACCAAGATGAAGCACGGAAAACCTACCGTAAACTAGTCTTAAAAGATAACGTCATCATCGGCGCCATCCTGCTGGGCGACCTGAGCGGCAGCGCCGAAATCCAGAAGGCCATTAAGCAGCAGACCGAGATCTCGCCCTTCAAGACGGAGCTGGCGGCCGGGAAATTCGATTTCACCAGACTTAAATAGTTCTGAGGTTCCGTGGGTCCGTGTCAGGCGCCGCCCGGCCATTCCCCGCCAACGGGGCGGGGCCCCTTACAGTTTCTTGAGGCGCTGGTGGAGGCGGCGCTGGGCCTTGGGCAGACGATGGGCCGGCCCCTTTTTGGGCCGACGGCTGTCGGCCGCCTCCGGTTCCTCGTCGGCGGCGGCCGTCGGGGAGCTGAGGTGCTGCTGTTCGAACTGGCCGGCGGAGATCCAGGCGGCCCCCACCTCCTGGGCTCGGGTCTGGATTTCCCGGTCGGAAGTGACCACCACGGCCCGCTGCCTTTCGGCGCCCAGCAGGCGCTTGATGACTTCGTCGGCCCTTTCCCCCCGGCGGGAGTAAATCACCAGCATGCCCCGGCAGCGTTCCCGGGACTCTTGCAGGCCGCCCCCCAGCCAGCCGTCGAAGACCACGGTGAGCTTATGGCGGCTGCGCTCCCGGTAGGCCGCCAGCCGGGCCAACAGGGCGGTGCGCCCGGCCTCCAGTTCCCGGGCCTCCAGGAGTTGCAGAGCCGGGGATTGACGAATCACGTTGTAGCCGTCAATAATGAGATGCATAGTAATGTAACACCTTAAAAATCCTACATAATTATAAAACTAAAAACTCTTCTTGCCAAGCCCTATTATCTCTGCTATAGTATTGCCCGGTTACGTTATATGACATAACCGGGGGGAGAGTCAAAAATGCGTTATGTGGGATCCTTGCTTGTCATGCTGGCGCTTTTGGCGCTGGCGGCGGGTTGCGGGGGCAGATCAAGGGTGCAACCCGAAGCCAGGGCCATCCTGAAACAACCACTGGCTACCTATGAATCACCGGAAACCAACCTGACGCCGGAACAACAGTATCTCGCCGGCCTGTTAAAGAAAAACGGCTACGACCTTAACGGCTCCAACAAACCCACCATCATCGTGGTCCACAAACTCAGCCGTAAACTCACCTTTTATCAAGGTCTTACCCCGCTTAAGACCTATCCCGTCGTCTTAGGTAACGATCCTTACAACGACAAGTTACGTCAGGGTGATACTTGCACCCCCGAAGGAGTCTATCGGGTGCGGGCCAAATATCCCCACAGCAAATGGGATTATTTCATCTGGCTGGATTATCCCAACACCCAGAACTGGTTGAAGTTCGCCCGGGCCAAGCAGGCCGGACGCCTGCCGCCGGACGCCGACATCGGCGGCCAGGTGGGCATCCACGGCACCGAAGACCCTTTGAAAAACCTGAACGGGGTTAATTGGACCAAGGGTTGCGTTTCCTTGAACAATAAAGATTTGGAAGAAATCTATCCCCTGGTGACCGACAAGACCTTGGTGGTCATCACCAAGCAATAGCTGCCGGCGTTCAGCCGGTCGGAGTTGGGGGGCGGGGGCGATTTGACGACCCCGCATAATCGAGGGCCGGCGGCACTCAGCCGCCGGCCCTCGATTTGTTCAGCCGCAGGGGGATGGCCAAAGGCCGCACAGGTTTTCATGCGGTTTGCAAGATGTTCCGAACAGCCGAGGGCGGCTGTTCTACATAAACTTCTCGCACAGTTCATCATGGGCCGGTGGCCCACCCGCAAAGGATGAAAAGCCTTTTCCCCCCTCGCCCCAACCCTCTCCCCCATTGGGGGCCCATTGGGGGAGAGGGGGATAAGTGTAAAGTATCACTTGCCTTTTACTGGCTGCTGACTACTGCCCCCTTTTTAGAGACAGAGGAGGGAGGGCGCCGCGGCACCCTCCCCTCCGGTTACTTGTTACTTGGGGACTTCCACCATCAGGTACAGGGTGCGGCCCTGGCGCTTGACAAGGAAGCGGGCGGAACTCCCCTTCTTCAGCTTGGCCACGGCGTCTTGAAATTCATTGGCGCTGGCGACCACCTGGCCGTCAATCTCCAGCAAGATATCCCCCGGCCGGATACCGGCATCGGCCGCGGGGCTGCCCTGCTCCACCCCGATTACCAGGGCGCCCTTAGTTTCCTTGAGGCGGTAGCGTTTCCCCAGGTTGGGGGTGATATTCTTCACCACCAGCCCCAGGGGCGCTTCGCCTTCCCCTTCTTCGCCGGCCTGGGCGGTCTGGCGCTCTTCTTTAAGTTCGGTGATGGTAAGGTTAAGGGTCATTTCTTTGCCCTTGCGCAAGACCTTAAGGGTGGCCTTGCTCCCCGGAGCGGTCTCCGCCACCAGGCGGGGCAATTCATTCATTTCATGAATGGGGTGGCCGTTGAATTCGATGATGATGTCACCCCGTTGAATCCCGGCCTTGTCTCCCGGCGAGTCGGGATTGACCTCGGCCACCAAAGCCCCCTTGGGTTCCGGGAGGCCGAAGGACTTGGCCAGTTCCGGGGTGACGTTCTGCACCTGCACCCCGATCATGCCCCGGACCACTTTGCCCTTTTCCTTCAACTGCGGGATGATGGACTTGGCCATGTTGCTGGGAATGGCGAAGCCGATGCCCGTGCCGCCGGCAACGATGGCGGTGTTAATGCCCACCACTTCACCCTTGAGGTTGAGGAGGGGGCCGCCGCTGTTGCCGGGGTTGATGGAGGCGTCGGTCTGCAGGAAGTTGTCATAGGGGCCGGCGCCGATGACCCGGCCTTTGGCGCTGATGATCCCCTGGGTGACGGAATGGCTCAGGCCGAAGGGATTGCCCACCGCCATCACCCAGTCGCCCACCCGGACGGCGTCCGAATCGCCCAGCTTCAGGAAGGGCAGATCCGGGGGCGGATTGGTGATCTGAATCAGGGCCAGGTCGGTCTTGGGGTCGCGGCCCTTGATGGTGGCCTTGTATTCCTTGCCGCCGCTGAGCTTTACCGTGATCTTGTCGGCCCCTTCCACCACGTGGTTATTGGTGATGATGTAGCCCTGGGGGTCCATGATGAACCCGGAGCCGAGGCTGCGGGTCTTGAAGGTCTTGGGCATCTCCCCGAAAAACTTGTCAAAAAAGTCCTTGAAAGGGTCTTCCGGGCCGAAGGGGGACGGGCCTCCGGGCCTGCGGCCCGGCATCTGCCCGAAAAATTCCCGGGCGCTGTTCTTCACCACTTTTTCGGTGCTGATGTTGACCACCGCCGGGCTGTCTTTTTTGGCCAGGTCGGCGAAGGTATCGCTGGTAATGGGTTGCTGGGCCAGGCCCACGCCCGGGGCGATCATCCCGGCCCCCAGCACCGACCAGGCGCAGATAAATGCCAGGCTAATTCCCAGACTTCTGATCTTCATTCTTCTTCTCCTCTTTTTGATGGCCGGCCGTTTTTCCGGTCAACGGCGGCATAGCCGATTTCTTGCCCACTACTACCAACAGATAGGTATTGGGGTGCAAATATTTTTTCGCCACTTGCTGGATATCCGCCGGGGTCAGATGCCCGATCAGCTCCGGGTATTTCCAGGGATAATCCAGCCCCAGCCCATAGACTTCCACATAGCCCAGGAGCCAGGCCCGCTTGCTGATGGCATCCATCTTGCGGGCGAAGCTGCCGATAAAATACGACTTGGCGTCTTCCAGTTCCTTGGCGTCCACGGGCTGGCTCATGATGCGCTTGATCTGTTCCGTCACCTGATTGATGGCTTCAGCGGCGCTGGCGTTTTTGGTCTCCAGGGACACGGTGAAGGGGCCGGGTTCCAGGCCCGGGGCAAAGGAACTGCCGACGCTGTAGGCCAGACCCCGGTTCTCCCGGATGTCGTCCATCAGACGGGAGGAAAAACCGCCGCCCCCTAAAATATAATTCATCACCTGGAAGGCGTAAAAGTCCGGGTTCTGCCGTTTGATACCCAGGCTCCCCAGGATGATGTTGGCCTGGCTGATGTCCTTGTCAATGACCACCACCTTCCGTTGCTTCAGGGACGGAATGGGCGGCAGCTTCAGGGGTGGGATGGCGGCTTCCTCCCAGGAACCGAAGGTCCGGCTCACCCATTGCCGGGCTTCCTCCCGGGTCAGATCGCCCACGACGGCCAGGACAGCGTTGTTGGGGCGATAATAGGTCCGGTGAAAGGCCGCCAGGTCCTTGGGGGTGACGGCGGCCAGCCCCTGGGGGGTGCCCAGCGCCGGATGGCCGTAAGGGAAGTCGCCGTAGAGGTCCTTGGCGAAGGCGCGGCCGGCCACGGTCATGGGCTCATCCTCTTCGCTCTTCAGGGCGGCCTGGTACTGCGCCACTTTGCGCTTCACTTCGGCCGGGGCGAAGGCCGGGTTCAACAAGACGTCCTTGAGGAGCTCCAGGCCGGGGGCCAGGTCCTTTTTCAGGACGGTGAGGCTGAGGGTGGTGAAATCATCGCCGCCGGAAGCGCTGAGACGCGCCCCCAGGAAGTCCAATTCCTGGGCGATCCGGGTGGCGCTGCGGCTCTTGGTGCCGCTCAGGAGCAGGGAGGCGGTGAGGTTGGCCAGCCCTTCCCGGCCCTGGGGCTCCTGCAAGGTGCCCGCCTTGATGAGCAACTGCAGGGTCACCAGGGGCAATTCGGCCTGCCGGGAGAAGAGCCACACCAGGTGATTGGGCAGTTCCTCCCGCACCCCCAGCGCCCGGTCGTCGGCCGCGGCCGGCCCCTTCAAGACCGGAATGGCCAGCAAACATGCCAGGAGTAACGCGAAAAATTGCCTTCTGGCCCGGAATAACCTACTTTTTGATATTAGCCGCATAGATTGCTACCCTGATTGTGCCCTGAATAAATTTTCCTTTTACCGAAGACTGAAAACTGAAAACCGCCTTTACTTGATGGGGCCGCTGGGTTGGAAGCGCTCCACCTTAGGCTTGTCGGTTTTTAGCGGGACCAGGACCCCCACGGTGCGGTTGTCGGCCACCAGATATTTTTGGGCCACCCGCCGGACCTCCGCCGCAGTCACCTGCTGAATCTTGGGGATGAACTCCTTCAACAGTTTCCAACTGGCCACGGTCTCGGTGCGGCCCAGCAACATGCCCCGGTAAAAGATGGAGTCCAGGGCTATGTAATAGGCGGCGGTGGTCTGATTCTTGGCCTTCTGCAACTCCCGGTCGCTCACCAGGTCCGTTTGCAGCTTTTTGACTTCGGCCTCCAGGGCCGCCTGTAATTGGGCCACGGTCTTGCCCGGCATGGGCTGGCCATAGAGCATGAAGAGGAAGGGGTTGACGGTGTCCAGATTGTAATCCGCCCCCGCCTGCAAGGCCAGCTTCTGCTGGTAAACCAGGTTGTTATACAGTCTAGAGCTGCGCCCCTGGGACAGGATGCGGTGGAGCAGTTCCAGGGGGTAGGCGTCCTGATCCTGCCAGTTGGGGACGTGGTAGTTCATCAAAATAAAGGGGAACTGCGCCTCCCGGCGCACCTCCACCCGGCGCTCCCCATATTGTTTCGGTTCCTGAGCCGTAACTTTGGGAGGCTCCGGCCCGGCCGGCAGACCGCCAAAGACGTCCTTAATCTCTTTCAGGGCCTCCTGGGGCTCGATGTCGCCCACCACCACCAAGGTGCAATTGTTGGGTTGATAGTAGCTATGATAGTAACTCCGGTAGTCCTCCAGGGAGATGCTGTCAATGTCATGGAACCAGCCGATCACCGGCCATTGGTAGGGGTGGGCCTGGAAAGTGGCGGCCAGGGTGGATTCCTGCATAAAGCTGATCGGGTCGTCTTCGGTGCGCAGGCGGCGCTCTTCCAGGACCACCTTTTTCTCCAACTGGAAGTTCTTCTCATCCACGTTGGCGCCTTTCATGCGGTCCGCTTCCATTTCCAGCCAGCGTTTGAGCTGATCCTTGGGCCCGGTTTCGAAATAGGCGGTGTAGTCCCGGCTGGTAAAGGCGTTGTCCGCGCCTCCCACCCGCTTCACTTCCCGGGAGAAGTACTTGGGGCCGTACTTGGCGGTGCCTTTGAACATCAGGTGTTCACAGAGGTGGGAAATGCCGGTCTTGCCCAGGGCTTCGTTGCGGGAGCCCACCCGGTACCAGAGTTGGACGGTGATGATGGGAGCCCGGCTTTCTTTGAGCAGGAGCACCTTCAGGCCGTTGTCCAACTTGTGCTCCACCACCTGGTCGAAGAGGTTGGCGTCTTCCGGGGCCGCCGGGACCGGCAGGGTCCAGAGGCCGAGGCAGCTTGCCAACAGAACCATGATCAGGAGGGTTTGCCGGGAGGTCCGGCGCCGCGGCCGACCGCCTCCCCTAAGGCAGCTAGAAATGAAGGGCATAAGTTATCTGTCTGTATCTCCCTTTGGATTAAACCGCACCCGGCGGCTATTTAATGCAACCGCCCTTGCCCCCGGCCCGGGAGAAAGGGCAAGATATCTTGTAAAAATATGATCTCCCCGGCAATAATTCAAGGGAAGGCCGCCAATTAGTCCCCGGACCGCGGCCGGACAAGTGCTTTCCCAGGGGCCAGGTTGAGTCGGCGCCTCCAGAAAACCGCGCTGATCAGGCCCATGGTGGCGGCCCCGCTCAGGTCCAGGGCCACGTCCTGGAGGCTGCTCCCCCGGGAGACCACCATGGCCTGATGGGCTTCATCCAGCAGGGCCACTCCCAGGCAGAGCGCCAGGGACCAGAGAAAGGCCCGCCCGGGAGAGGAACCGGGTTGCGCCCGGATGGCCCGAAACCAGAGAAAAGAAAGGACCGCGTAATTTCCAAAATGGCCGATGGTTTTGCGAACAATGAAATTGATCTCGTGGAACTGGGCCTGAGTCAGAGACAGCCAGGACAACAGCCATTTCAGGAGGCCAAGGGTGTTTTTGCCGGACCCCAGATCGCCGGACAGGGTCAGGACCAGGCTGCACCAAACTAAAGGCGGCAGCCAATACCACCAGAAAGCCCTGCTCTTCCAAAACGATATCTTCAAGCCCGGCAGCCTTGAGCACTCATGGAGGCTAATTTAGATAACAAGGTTTAAGGCAATTTCCGGCGATTTTTTTTGCAGGAGGCCCACCCCGGCTTAACCCAGAATAGCCTCCACGAAGGCTTCGGCGTCAAAGGGCCGCAAATCCTCCAGGCCCTCCCCCACCCCGATGTAGCGCAAGGGGACGCCGGTTTCGTGCACCACCCCCAGGGCTACGCCGCCCTTGGCGGTGCCGTCCATCTTGGTGAGGATGAGGCCGGTGAGGCCCACGGCCTCGTGGAAGAGCCGGGCCTGGCTCAGGGCGTTCTGGCCGGTGGTGGCGTCCAGCACCAGGTAAACCTCGTGGGGGGCGCCGGGCAGCTTCTTGGCCGCGGTGCGCTGAATCTTTTTCAGCTCCTCCATCAGGTTGACTTTGGTGTGGAGACGCCCGGCGGTGTCAATGAACACCAGGTCCGCGCCCCGGGCCTGGGCCGCGGCCACGCCGTCGAAGACCACCGCGGCGGGGTCGGACCCGGTCTTTTGCTTGATGACCGCGGCCCCCACCCGTTCGCCCCAGATCTCCAACTGCTCCACCGCGGCGGCCCGGAAGGTGTCGGCCGCCACCAGCATGGGACTTTGGCCTCGCAGCCGGGCTTGATGGGCCAGCTTGGCGATGGTGGTGGTCTTGCCCACCCCGTTGATCCCCACCACCAGCACCACCCAGGGCCGGGCGCTCACCTCCGGCGGCGGCGGGGCGGTGAGCAGGCTGACCATCTCCTGCTTGAGGGCGGCCTTCAGGCGCTCCACGTCCGCCAGCTCCCGGCGCTTTAACTTCTCTTGCAGGGCGCCGATGAGAAACAGGGTGGTCTCCACCCCCAGGTCGGCGGTGATGAGCAGCTCCTCCAGTTCCTCCAGGAGCTCGGCATCCACCACTTTGCGCCCGAGAAACAGGCGGTCCAGGCCGCCGGCCAGGTTGTCCCGGGTGCGGCTGAGGCGCTCCCGCAGGCGCCGGAACAGGCCCCGGCGGGGTTCGGCGGCCTCGGCTTCGCCTATCTCGGGGGTCTCCGGCTCAATCAAGGCGGGAGGCGCTTCGCTTTCCCGCCCTACAGCTTCGGCTTCCTGGGCCGCCTGTTGCAATAGCAGGGCCTCGGCGCAGGAGGCTTCCAGGGGCGGCTCCTCAGGGCGGGGAGACCCCGCCCCTACGTGTTCTTCTTCCGGGAGGTCTTCAGGGGACCGGGGTTTGCGGAAGCGGGCGAAGAAGCCGCGGCGGGGCGCGGCGGGGGCCTCTTCCGGGGGCGCCGGGGGGGCTTCGGCGGGCGTTTCCGGGGCTACATCCTGGAGGGCGTGGCCTTCGGCCTCAACTTCAGTGGCGCCGGCTTCCAGCCGGTGCTGGCGCAGGCTAAAGCCTGCGGCTACATTTGCTTCTTCGACCGACGCCTCACCGGCCGTGACCTCAGCCTCTTCCAGAGCAGCTGGCTCAGGCTCGACCCGGTTATCGAAGGCGGGAGGCGCTTCGCTTTCCCGCCCTGCGGCTTCTTCCAGGGCGGCCTCGCTATCCGCCCGGGACTTTTTCCGATCCTTATCCTTGCGGCGAAACCAACGGCCCATGGTTACGGCGTGGTGATTTTGGAAAAGTCGGCCATCTGCAGGAAGCTGGCGCTGATGCGGGCCAGCAGGCTCAGGCGGTTCTTACGCACCCGCTCGTCTTCGGCCATCACCAGGACCTTATCGAAGAAGGCGTCCACCGGGCCCTTGAGTTCGGCCAGGCTCCGGCTCACCGTGGCGTAGTCCCGGCGCTCCAGGGCCGCGGCCACTTCGGACTCCATCAGCATCGCGGCCTCCCAAAGCTGCTTCTCTTCCGGGTGCTCGAACAGCAGTTCGTCCACTTCCCCGGCTTCGGCCCCCCGGGAGATGTTGATCACCCGCTTGAAGGCCACCGCCAGGGTGGGGAAATCCGGACTCCGGCGAATCTCTTCCAGGGCCTGGACCTTGTCCACCGCGTCCACCAGGTCGCGCCAGCCGGCGGCCAGGACCGCGGCCACCGTCTCCTGGCTGAACCCTTCCGCCAGCAGCAGGTGTTGCAGCCGGGTCTGGAAAAAGTCCAACACCTCCAGGGCCGTTTCTTCCGGGGTGCGGCTGATCTTGGCCTTCAGCAGTTCCAGGCTCTTCCAGACGATCTCCGGCAGGTCCAGATGCAGTTGCTGGGCCCGCAGGATGCGGATGATGGCCAGGGCGTGGCGCCGCAGGCCGTAAGGGTCGGCGGTGCCGGTGGGATTGAGGCCCACCCCGAAGAAACCGCAGACGGTGTCCAGCCGGTCTCCCAGGCCCACCAAGGCCCCGATGAGGTCGCCGGGCAGGATGTCGTCGGCGTGGCGGGGCAGGTAGTGGCTGAACAGGGCCGTGGCCACCTGCGGGCCTTCACCGGAGAGCAGCGAGTACTTTTCCCCCATGACCCCCTGCAGGCTGGGAAATTCCCCCACCATCTCGGTGGTGATGTCCGCCTTGGCCAAGGTGGCGGCCCGGTAAACCTTATCCTTCAAATTCGGGGCCACTCGGCACATGGCCACCGCCAGGTCCCGGAAGCGCTCCATCTTTTCGTAAGAAGTGCCCAGGGCGGAGTGGAACGTCACTCCCTTGAGGGCCTCCACCCGGTTCTCCAGGGGCGTCTTGCGGTCCACCTCATAGAAATACATGGCGTCGCTGAGGCGGGCCCGCAGCACCCGTTCGTGCCCCTGGGCCACCACGGCGGGATTGCGGGTCAGGGTGTTGTTCACCGCGATGAAGTGGTTCAGCAGTTTGCCGTCCTTACCCCGCAACGAAAAATAACGCTGGTGCTCCCGCATGGAGGTGATCAGCACTTCGTCGGGCAGGGCCAGGAATTTCTTATCAAAGCTGCCCACCACCACGGAGGGGTACTCCACCAGGAAGGTGTTCTCTTCCAACAGGCCCGGATTGGGCACCACTTCGCCGCCCACCCCGGCCGCGGCCTGGGCCAGTTCCTGCTCCAGGAAGGCTCGGCGGGTCGCCGGGTCCACCAGGACGTGGGCTTTTTTCAAGGCTTCTACATAGGAAGCCGCGTCTCGCACCTCAATGGCCTGGGGGGCCAGGAAGCGGTGACCGTAAGTGAGGGCGCCGCTGGCGACGTCCGCCAGGGGAAAATTCACCACCTGGCCATTGAGTAGGGCCAGAATCCAGTGGATGGGCCGGGCGAAGGACTCTTGCAAGGCCCCCCAGCGCATGGACTTAGGGAAGCTCAAGCCCATGATGAACTCGGGCAGGATCTCGGGCAGACATTCGGCGGTGGTCCGCCCGGCGGCGCTCTTGCTCACCGCCAGGTAGATCCCCCGGGGGGTGTCCACCTCCACCAGGTCGGTGATGGACACCCCCTGGTTTTTGGCGAATCCCAGCGCGGCCGGGGTGGGGTTGCCGGCGGCGTCAAAGGCCACCGCCTTGGGGGGGCCGATAATCTCCTGAACCGCCTCGGACTGGCCGGCCGCCACCTCTTGGGCCACCAGGGCCAGGCGTCGGGGCGTGGCCCAAGTGACGATCTCGCCTACGCCGATGCGGGCCTGGTCCAGTTTTTTGCGCAGGCTCTCGGCCATCTCCTGCATTACCGGCGGCAGAAAACGGGCCGGAATCTCCTCGGTGCCGATTTCTAAAAGTAATTCGCTTGCCATCTTATGCCTCGTATTGGAATGAGGTTATTTTGCCTAGCGCACGGGGTAATGGCTTTTAGCTATTCGCTATTAGCTATTCGCTATTATGTTCTCGTTCCCAAGCTCTGCTTGGGAACGCACCTTAGGCCTAAGCTCCGCTTAGGCAACCTTGGATTATTACAAAGGATATTTTGCCCGTTAAACTCGCAAAGCAGGAGCTTTGCGTCAAATTGGGTTCCCAAGCGGAGCTTGGGAACCAGAGAAAACCCACGCTTTTAATAACCTAAATTGACGATTCTGGCTATTAAGCTGAAAGCGAAAAGCCAAAAGCGAAAAGCTATTTCTTCAACAACGGAAACCCCATCTCCTCCCGCTGCTTTAAATACCCTTCGGCGCAGAGGCGGGCCAGGTTCCGCACCCGGCCGATGAGGCTGTTGCGCTCCGCCACGCTGATGGCCCCCCGGGCGTTCAGCAGGTTGAAGGTATGGGAGCATTTCAAACAATAATCATAAGCCGGCAGCACCAGCCCCTGGCCGATGATGCGCTGGGACTCGGCTTCGTACATGGAAAAGAGCTTGAAGAGCATGTCCACGTCGGCCTGTTCGAAGTTATAGACGGAGTGCTCCACTTCGCCCCGGTGGTGGACGTCGCCGTAAGTGATCCCCGGGGTCCACTCCAGGTCATAGACGCTTTCCACCCCCTGGAGGTACATGGCGATGCGCTCCGGGCCGTAGGTCAATTCCACGCTCACCGGGTGCAGATCAATGCCCCCGGCCTGCTGGAAGTAGGTGAACTGGGTGATCTCCATGCCGTCCAGCCAGACCTCCCAGCCCAGGCCCC
>CAZOCQ010000076.1:0-12995 GCA_964578335.1 uncultured Desulfobacca sp. | reverse complement strand
CTGGGAGAAAAGTCGGGCTGATCTTAAGCCGTAGGGGCGGCTCGAGAGCCGCCCCCCACAAAATCATTGTACATGATGTCGTGGCGGTTGACGAAGAAGCCCTCCTGGACCGCCTTCAGTTCCAGGTCCTTGGCGTGCGCCATGACCACGTCGGCGTCGCCCCGCTTGCCGATCTCAATGGAGGCGCCGGTGCCCACCGCCACCACGTCCACGTGGATGCCGGTCTTTTTCTCGAAGAGGGGCAGCAGATAATCGAACAGGCCGGAGTTCTGGGTGCTGGTGGTGGAGGCGCACTTGATCCGGGTTTGCGCCAGGGCCGTAGCGGCTGTTAACATCGTTGCCATTAGAAGAAGTACACCAATCCGCTTCAACATTTTTAATTCTCCTGATAGGCTAATCTTTTCATAGAATAGCGTAGATTAAAAATATGGGCCGGAATCAATTACTTAAAGGGTTCCAGCCTGAAGATTGGTATTCTTTCGATAGAATAACGCCAACAAAAAAATAATAATCCTACTATTCAACTTCTTGTTTTTTCAGCCATTCCTGAAAGTTGCCCGCCAGTTCCCAGAACCGGGCCACCGCGGCCTCCCCGGCGGGGGTGAGCCAGGCCTTGCCGCCGTGACGCCCGCCAAAGGTCCGGGCCACCAGTTCTTCCCCGGCCAGCCGGTTCATGTTGGCCACCAGGGACCAGGCGTGGCTGTAGGCCATCTCCATGGAGCGGGCCGCGGCGGCGATGGAGCCGGTTTCCCGGATGCGCTCCAGCAACACCACCCGGCCCCAACTCAGGTAGGTCTCGCCGTTCCGCTCCAGCCAGAGACGCCCTTTAATCCGCAAGCCCGCTATTTCCGGGCTCTCGGCCAGGGCCGTGCCGCGGCCATGATCGGGTTTTTTGCCTTTCATCGCGATATTTCTATCTCAGGATAACCAAGTCCCAACCCAAAATTCAAGTTTTTTTCTGGCGAGCCAGGTAGGCCGTCGGCTCCGAGGAAGCTGAGGTCCGATGGTTGCTGACCACTCCCCACTCCCCAAACCCGGCCCCCTCATACACACCGGCGGTTGGAAGGCAAGGAATTGTCGGGAAAACGCCTTTGAGAAGGAAAAACTGTTTTGGAATCAGTTTCTTATCGGGGGCGCTGGTCCTGGGGGGGGCTCCAGGTTGGCGCCCTGGCCAGCTATCAAATCGATCAAACTGCCTTGGATGGGGCCACCGTCGCGAAATCCCAAACCTTACTGCCGGTATTTGTAGGCGCCCGAGTGCCCGCCGGCGCCGGGCGGCTTGGGACATTCCCGTCGCTTTAGTTAAAGCCGGACAAAGCCTCTCCCCCTTTAATCCCTTATACGGCTTAATGGTGAAGATGATGACCGTGGCGGTCCATCTGCCGCCTTAAAATAACAGGCTCAGTATCTTTAAAGGATCTCTAATAAATCAGGGGCTGCCGGTTTCCGGGGGCCCTAAACTTTTTCTGGGGGCCGGAAGCATTGCCTTTTAACGGCGAGGCGATATCAGACTCTTATTGGAAAGTGAGGAAGCGTCATTTTAATTGACAATATTATTTTTCAGCGTAAAGTAGGATTGGGGCATAATGTCTTTGGGGGAGGACGTTATGGAGAGGAGAAGAATTATTCAGATGTGCATGGAAAGCCCGCTGTACTTTACCATGACGCTGAAGGCGAGGCTGGCCTTCGTCAAAAGCCAGGAACAATTTTATTCTTCCAACGGTCTCAGGGAAAAATTACTAAGCTGGGTCCAGACGGGTCATTTTAATTCCTCCAGTTCCAACGAGCTTTCCTGAGATTCATCCGGCCCCATTCTTCGGCGATTTAACGGACCGCCCCGGGCTCAGGCCGCCGCCATCCTCAGCGGCGGCGTGTGGTCATACCCTCGGAGGCAATCCGCCAAAATCGCGGCAGCCTGTTGGGGGGGGGGTGTATCCCGCTCTCAGGTGAGGGGGATGACTTTATCCGCCAACTGCATGTGGGTGACGATATCCAGCATGTTGGTGGTCTCTCCCACCTGTTTCTGCTCCAGGAGCTGGAAGTGATTGAGACAGGTGCCGCACACCAGGATCATAACGCCGGCCTGCTCCAGTTCCCGCAGACTGCCCAGGACCTCGGACCCCGCCACCGCGAGTTTCACCCCGGCGTTGAGCAGCACCAGGCACCACAGTTCCCGGCCCAGCTCCTTTAAGGTGCCGAGGAAATTCACCAGGAGTTTCCGGCCCAGCTCATCATCCCCGGTGCCCAAACGATCGGTGCCGATGAGGACCAGGACCTTCTGCCCGGAGGTCGGTTCGAGTCCGGGACAGGCCGGGGCCGCCGCGGCTCCGGGACGCCCCACCACCATTATGGCTCCAGTCTGCTCTGTCACCCGGACCTCAAAGCCGGAACGCTGCAGGAAGCGGCTGACGTTTTCCTGGGCCGCCGGATTGTCCACCAGCACCGTAAGCTTTTCCAGGTCTCCCTGATCGACGAGTTCCTTGGTTTTGAGGACCGGATTGGGACAGGCAAGCCCGCGGCAATCAAGGGTTTTTTCCGCCATGTTGTGATTCTCCTAAATAAGCTAAGTGGTTTCGTGGATCACCTGGTGTAATACTTCGCTGAGGGTGGCGATTTTATAAGGTTTCAGGATGACCCCCCGGAAGCCGTAGGTGGCGAAATCCGCCATGATGGGGGCATCGGAATAACCGCTGGAAACAATGGCCTTGACGTTGGGCCGGATCTCCAGGAGTTTTTCCACCGTTTCCTTGCCACCCATGCCGCCGGGAACCGTCAGGTCCAAAATGACCGCGGCGAACTTTTCCCCGGACTCTTCGGCCTCCCGGAACAATTCCAGGGCTTCGGCGCCGTCCTTGGCAAACCTGGGATCATAACCGATCCGGGTCAACATCTTGTCCAACACATCCCGCACCATGGCCTCATCGTCCATCACCAGAATCTTGCCCTCGCCGGCCACCACTTTGATCTCCGCTTCTTTTTGACCCAAAAACTGCTGCTCGGTGGCCGGCAAATAGACGTGGAAGGAGGTTCCCTCCCTCAATTTCGATTCCACCGCAATATGACTCTGATGCTGCTTGAGAATGGAATAGGCGGTGGCCAAACCCAGGCCGCTCCCTTTGGGTTTGGTGGTGAAGTAGGGATCGAAAATCTTGTCCAGGTTTCTCGGCTCTATGCCAAAGCCGTGATCCGTGATGGTGACTCTGACATATCTCCCCGGGGGCAAGGGAATCTCCGAGGTTGCCGTCAACCGGACATTCTCCGCCCGGACTTCGATGACTCCGCCCTCGGGCATGGCCTGATCGGCATTGATCAGCAGGTTGCTGAAGACCTGGTTGATCTGGCCTTCATCAATCTCCACCGGCCAGAGATCGGGGGGGATAGAGTACTCGCAGAGGGATTTGGATCCGGCCAGGGCCAGCTTGCCCGACTCCCGGAGCAGTCTGGTCAGTGAATGGACCTTTTTAATGGGTACGCCGCCCTTGGCGAAAGTCAATAACTGCTGGGCCAGGCCATGGGCCTGCATACAGGCCTGCTCCGCCTGGCGCAATCTGTTTATTTGGGCCTCGTTCATCCCCCCTTCCATCATGGCCAGGATAACGTTGCCGAGGATGGCGGTGAGAATATTGTTGAAATCATGAGCAATGCCGCCGGCCACAGTGCCCAGGGCTTCCAGCTTGCTGAACCTCATGCGTTCGATTTCGGCTTTGCGGAGGTTGGTGATGTCGCGGATTGATTCAATGGAACCGATCAACTGCCCCTGGGAATCGAGCAGCACGCAGGCCTTCCCGAAAAGATAGGTTTCCTTCCCCCGGAAAGAGGGGAAGTGGGCCACCCCTAACAGGGCCAGGCCTTCTCTCTTAATGTCGTGGTAGTATGGCTCCATTTCCGCTTGCGGCCTGAGAACCAAGTCAATGAGGATGGGACGGCGCTCCCCATAGAAAGGCAGGGCGTATTCGTAATCGCCCTTGCCTACCATGTCGGTGGCCTTCACCCCGGTCATTTCCTCGATGGCCTTGTTCCAGGCGATTACCCGCCCTTCCCGGTCAATGACCAGGGTGGCGTCCGGCAGAAAATCAATGATGCCGGCCAGGGTTCGTTCCGATTCCAGCAAGGCTTGCTGGACCTGCTTATGTTGAGTGATTTCATTTTGCAACTGCGCCATCGCCTGTTTGATCCCGCTGAGATCCCGGGCGGCGGTGATGCTGCCGGTTACCCGATTTTCCCGGTCCCGCAGCAATCTGATGGACAGGCTGACGGGAAAGATGCCGCCGTCCTTCTTCTTCATGCTGATTTCGTAATTCCTGACATAGCCGTGGCGGCGCAATTGCGTCAACATCACTTCGAGTTCGGCGGGATCGGCATACAAGTCAAAACCGGATTTCCCCTGAAGTTCCTGGAAGGAATAGCCATAGATCTCGGCCGCCGCCTCATTCCAGCGGGTGATCCGCCCCCGGCGGTCCACGATGCCGATGGCGTCGGCGGAACTGGCGAAGATATTTTCCAGATAATCATGGGCCTGGCGCAGTTCCTCCTGGGCCTTTTTGCGCTCGGTGACATCCTGCATGAAACCTTCGTAGTAGAGGATCTCCCCCAGGTCGTTGGTAACGACCCGGGCGTTCTCGGAAATCCATAAGGCCCCGCCGTCCCGGCGCCGAATCTCGTATTCGAAATCCTTGACCATGCCGTCCCTGGCCATCAGGTCCATAAACTCCCGGCGGCGCTGGGGGTCAACGTAAACCTGGGTCTGAATGTCGGTGATGCCGGCCAGCAGCTCCTCTGGAGATTCATAACCAAACATCCGGGCCATGGCGGCGTTGGCGCTGAGATACCTGCCGGCCGGGGTGCTCTGAAAGATGCCCTCCAGGGCGTTTTCATAGATGCTTCGATACTTCTCCTCAGCCCGGCGCAACTCCTTTTCGGCCCGGTCGCGGCTGGTGACGTCCCGAAAACTCCAGACCCGGCCGATGATGCGCTCTTCCAGATACTGCGGAATGGAATAGCGTTCGAACACCCGGCCATCTTTAAAGTGGAGGAAGTCGAAACTCTCGGCCTCCGGCTGGGCGTAAAGCTGTCTCACCTTCTGCAGGAAGCCCTCTGGATCCGCCAGTTGATCCAAGACATACGCCAAGGCGCGTTCATCATCCCCGGAAGCGATGATTTCTTCCGGCAGGCGCCACATCTTGGCGAATCTTTGATTGACGCTCACCATCCGCCCCTGGCGGTTGACCACCAGGATGCCGTCCGCAGTGGAATCCAGGGCCGCCTTGGAAAGGGACAGGGATTCTTCCAGGGCCGCCTGGGCCTGCTGGCGCTCATTGATTTCGGCGGTCAGGGCGGCATTGGCGGCGGCCAGTTCGGCGGTGCGCGCCTGGACGCGTCTCTCCATTTCGGCGTAGGCCCGTCTTAGCTCCTCCTCCGCCTTGCCCCGCTCAATATTGCGCAATTCCAACAGAGCCGCCATCTCATCGAAGGATTGGGCCAGCCGTCCCAACTCATCAGAGGTATGGGGCAGACCGGTGCGGGCCTCCATTTCACCCTGGCCGAAGCGGGAGGTGGCCGCCACCAGCCGATTGACGGGCTCGATGAAAAAGTAATGCCCCAGGCCCCACAGCAGAGCCAGCGCCACCAGGGCCGCCACCCATAGGATGGCCAGGTTCCTCAGCATTTCCTTGGTGGCTTTATTGATGATCGCGTCTTTGCCCAGACCGACCAGCATATACAGGTACGCAGGATCCTTCGTGGTGAGACGGACTTGCCTGAAGGCGTAAATCCGATCTGGACCATCCGGGGTGGCCAGCTCAAAAATTCCCGCCTCTTCAGCGCCTGAGAGATGCTTAAAGATATCTTCGCCAATGCGGGTGCCCGGGGCAGTTTCCCGTTCTTCCGGCCGGCTATAGAGACGCACCCCCTGGAAATCCGTGATGGTCAGGATATATCCTTTCAAAGGATCGGCCTTGGTCATGAAACCGGCAAACTCTTTCAGGTCAAAGCCGGCCAGAACCACGCCCGCGAGCTTGCCTTGGGGATTAACGACGGGTTGGGCGAAGTGGATGGAAGCGGTCTGGCTCACCCGGCCGACTACATAGTCCCCTGCGGAAAAATCGCGGGTCCTGAGGGCGTCTTGGAAATATTTACGATCCGCCAGGTTTATCTGGCCGGGTTCGAAGGGGCCGGAACCGGCCAGCAGGTTGCCGTCCGGCGTCGTCAGCCCAATGAAGGTATAGAACGGATAGTTTTCTTTTAATTCCGTGAATAATCGGTTGCAGGCCTGGACCTCCAGCCGGCGCACCTCGGGCAACTGGGCCAGGATGCCGAGCAACAGTTCGGATTTAAGAGTGATATGTTCCTGCTGGGCGGCCAGGCTCTGGACCAGGAGCAGGGCCTTATTTTTCGCCTTGTTCACCTCATTTTGACGCTGGATTACACTGGAAGTCAGAATAACGGCAAAGGCCGGCAGGAAAATGACTATCAACAAGAGCAGTAATTTTTCCCTGATGGACCACGATCTGAAAATACTGCGTTTTCCCATGGCGCTGCTACCTGTTTCTTCCATGACGACGAAGTTACTTGCCCCCAGGTTTCGCCGTCTTGAACTTCGCCGCCGTCCGCCTCAACCCTGAACAGTCTGAGCGTTACGATAATTCATTAGATGGCGGCCTTTTCGGAGAGCATGAGTTGCCACTCCTCACCAGAAATTATGGGCAGGCCGCGCCGGCCGGGTAAATTTAGATATCACCAATAAAAACCTTGACAAAAGGAAATTAATGACAAATAAGAAACATAATTACCTCTTGTAATCCAATATGTCAAAGGGAAAGGAACGATTTTATGGCCAGCGAAGTAATGAAGTTGACCGCAGAGATTGTTATTTCTCATGCCTCCATGAGCGAAATTACCACCAAGCAATTGGTGGAGGAAATTAAAGAGGTGTATAATACCTTGGCCGCTCTGGATGCCGGTAAAGTCCCCGAGATGGCCCCCGAACCAGGCGCCGCCGCCGAAGAGGTGAAAAAACCGGCGATTCCACTGAAAGACATCGTTAAAGAAAAACACGTGGTCTGTTTGGAATGCGGCAAAAAGATGCGGACCTTAAAGGCCCATATTCGCAAGGCCCACAACCTGTTGCCCAAAGAATATTTCAAGAGATACGGCCTGGACCCGAAAAAGTATCCTTTGGTGTGCAAAGAATATTCGGAACAGCGCCGGAAATTAGCCATCGCCAAAGGCTTGGGGGCCTTCCGGCGCAAGGCGGCCGCCCCGGCCTAGAGCAGGTTCACCCGCCGAATCGGTTATTGGTTCCGGGAGCATCCCCTATACGCCTTCAAGCGCCGTCCTCTGTTCGGGCCGGGGCCGGCTCCGGCCCGCGGCCCGGCGGGAGCGGCAGCCCCCGGGGCGGCCGGCGCCGGCCGGTCGGGAGAGGGGTTGCTTATAACCATCTCAGAGAAATCGCCGCCGGCCTGGGCGCAGGGGCCGGAGCAGAGCTTAACCGCCCTCTTCCTTACAACGCTTCTTGGCTTCTTTGCGGCAGAGTTCCCAGATGACGCAGCCGGGGCGGAATTTGCAGTAGAGGCAGGGGTCGGTGCAGGCCCGGCAGGCCTCCAGGCACTCCTGGCAATAGCCCAATTCGTGCTTCTGGCACTGGACCCTGGCCTCCCGCTCCGGGTGAAAACGGCAATGGTTCATCAATTCCATACTCGAATTATATCAAATTTCGCCCGCCCGGTGGCCTCCACCTCCGCCAGACAGGGTGCGCCCGGTCACTCTTTTTCTTCTGGGCGCAGCGAAGCCTTACCACAGAGGCACAGAGAACACAGAGGATTCACAGAGATAAGATAATAAATACAATAGGTTAGTTAAAGGCAAGGGGGAATCTCTTCTCTGTGGCCTTCTCCGTGCCCTCTGTGCCTCTGTGGTAAAAATCTTTTTCACTCAGAAGCAAAGGACCTATAGAAAGGCTTCATGCAAAAGGTTCGTTTGGCAATCGCAATAATTTCCCCCGCGGCAAAAAAACCCGCTTGACCCCTTTAAAAACCGAGTTTTTCTAATTATTCTAAAGCTGAATAAAGGATTCAAACGGACCGGCCATTGGGCGGCAGAATTGCTTGCCCCGAAGCCGGCTCGGTAAGGTGCGGGCGGACCGGCGCCAAGTCAGCCCAGGACGATCCAACCACCGCAAACGGAACCTGAAATCCATGACCGAAGATCAATTCGCCGCCGCCCGGAATCGCATGGTTGACCAGCAGATCCAGTCCCGCGGGGTGCTCGACCCCCGGGTGCTGGACGCCATGCGGAAGGTGCCCCGGCATCTCTTCATACCCCCACACCTCTGGGAGCAGGCCTACAATGACTATCCCCTGCCCATCGGCGAGGACCAGACCATCTCCCAGCCCTACATTGTGGCCCTGATGACCGAACTCCTGGAGGTGAAGGCTACGGACCGCATCCTGGAACTGGGCACCGGCTCCGGCTACCAGGCGGCCGTCCTGGCGGAACTGGCCGCGGAAGTTTTCAGTATCGACCGCATGGAGACTCTGGCGCACCAGGCCCGGATGCTTCTGGAAAAGCTGGGCTACCGGAACGTCAAGATCAAGGTGGGGGACGGCACCCTGGGCTGGCCCGAGGAGATGCCCTTCGACGGCATCATCGTCACCGCCGGCGCCCCCAAGGTCCCCCGGCCGCTGACGGAGCAGCTGGCCCTGGGGGGGCGCCTGGTGATCCCGGTAGGGGACCTGTGGTCCCAAACCCTCACCTGCGTGCGCAAGACCAAGGACGGCTTAAAGTTCGAATACCACGGCGGCTGCCGCTTCGTGCGCCTCATCGGCAAATACGGTTGGGAGGGGGAAGGCTGAGACCCTCATTCTGATTTCGCCACCTGCGCCGGAGGCTCCGACATGGCCGCGGCCACCACCCGTTTGGCCAGGGGAGCGGCGGTGGAGCCGCCGTGGCCGCCGTGTTCCACGATCACGGCCACCGCCACCCGGGGGTTTTCCGCCGGGGCGTAGGCCACAAACCAGGCGTGATTTTCATATTTCTTATTATTCTTGCCGCTCTTCTCCTTTTCCAGCGACACCACCTGGGCGGTGCCGGTCTTGCCGGCCACCCGGATATTGGCAAGCTGGGCCACCCTGGCGGTGCCCCGCTCCTCCTCCACCACCCCTTCCAGGCCGCGGCGCACCGCGGCAATGGTGGCCGGGCTGGCCCCCAGCCGGTATTTGATCTCCGGCTGGGACTGGAACAGCACCTCTCCGGAGGGACTCTCCACCTTTTCCACCAACTGCGGCCGGTAGATGATCCCGCCGCTGGCGATGGCCGCCGCCACCTGGGCCATCTGCAAGGGGGTGGCCAGGTTGTAGCCCTGGCCGATGGATACCGACATGGTCTCCCCCTCATGCCAGGGCTGGCGGAAGCGGTTCCGTTTCCATTCGCTGGAGGCCACCAGTCCTGAGGTCTCTTTATCCAGATTCAGGCCGCAGGGCTGCCCCAGGCCGAAGCGCCGGCTCCACTTGGCGATGCGGTCAACCCCCAGCTTGCGGCCCAAGACATAGAAATAGACGTCGCAGGACTCCACCAGGGCCCGCTGGAGATTCACCGCGCCGTGGCCGCGCTTTTGCCAGCAATGGAAGACGTTATCGCCGACGGGATAGACGCCGGTGCAACTAACCTCGCTGGTGGGGGTGATGACCTTTTCCTCCAGGCCGGCCACCGCCATGACGATCTTGAAGGTGGAGCCCGGGGGGTATTGCCCCTTTAAGCAGCGGTTTTCCAGGGGGTGGGTTTTATCCTGGAGCAGCCTTTGCCACTCCTGGGTGGAGAGACCCCGCTCAAAGGCTTCCTGGGAAAAAGTCGGAGAGGAGGCCAGGGCCAGGACTCTCCCGGAGCGCGGGTCCAGGGCGACGATGGCCCCCTCCTTGCCCTCCAGGCAGGCTTCCGCCTCCTTTTGCAGGCGTTTATCCAGGGTTAGGTAGATATTGGCCCCGGGGGTGGGAAAGACCGAATCCAGTTGGCCGACTTCCCGGCCGTAGGCATCCACCTCGATGCGGCGGTACCCCCGGCTGCCCCGGAGGTATTTGTCCCAGGCCAGCTCCACCCCGCAGCGGCCCACGTAATCCCCCATCTTGTAGCCGGCGAATTTGCCGCTTTTCAGTTGAGCTTCGCTGATCTCGCCCAAGTAGCCCAGGGAGTGGGCCGCCTCCCCCTTTTGCCGGTATTCCCGCTTGGGTTGGATCTGGATGGACACCCCGGACAATTCCGGCTGATAAGCGGCGACTTCGGCCAGTTCCTTCCAGGTGAGGTCGCCCCGCAGACGCACCTGGTACAGGCCGCTGGTCCGGGCATTCTGCAGTTGGGCGGTGACCTGCTTTTCGTCCAGGCGCAGCAGGAGCGCCAGGCGGCGGGCCAGCAGCGGGATATCCCCCACGTCCTCCATGACCGCCACCAGGTCATAGCTGGGCCGGTTGGCCACCAGCACTTCGCCGCGGCGGTCCAGAATGCGGCCGCGCCAGGGGGGCAAATCCTGCAGGCGGATGCGGTTCTGTTCCGAACGCTGGCGCAACTCCTCGCCCTGCACCAGTTGCAGGAACCAGAGACGCAGGAAGAGGATGGCAAAGAGACAGAGGACCACCAGGGCCACCCAGGAAAAACTCCGCCGGACCTGTTCCTGCTCTTCCGGGGGCATGACCCCGCCGGTGGAGCTTCCCAGGAACTTAAAATCCCACAGGTTGTACTTTTGCAGGTCCGACATCAAAGGCAGCCTTAAAAAATATTTCTATATTATAAATGATGATTCCCAATCAGCGGAGGAGGAATTGCGCCAAATCAAGCGCCCCCAGGCAACGAACCTTGATTTATGGAAGAGTCAGGTAGGCGGAGGATTCGCTGCCGGGACGCCAGCCGAAGCGGCGCAGAAAATTTTCCAGTCCCCGAATCAGGAGGTGCATCAGCGGCCCCAGGGCCGCGGTCCCTAAAATCTCCAACCCATAGCCGCCCAGCAGGCCCGAGAAGGACAGTCCTTCGTATCTCAGGATGACGAGCAGTATTTGCATGAAGACCGCTTGCAGGGTCAGGGCCACCAGGCTGGCCGCCATTTGGGAGTCCAGGCGCTGCACCAGCAAGCGCCGGCGGAAAAACCGCGCCAAGGCCACCAGGACCAGGCCGCCGGCCAGATGGGTGCCGAAGGGCGTGGCGGCAAAGCTGTCCTGCAAGACCCCCAGGGTCAGGGTCAGGGCCAGGGCCAGACCCAGCGAAGGCCGCATCCCCAGGTAAAACAACATCAGGGACAGGAGCCACAGGTGCACATGGGGAAACAGCACCAAATTCTGGAAATAGAACAGACATAACCCCAGAAAAGTGTAACCGAGATAGGCGGCAATCATGGTTCGGACAGGATGACGCTGGCTACTTTCACCACCAGCACCTCTTCCAGGGCCGACAGGTCGGCGGTGGGGGTCACCTCAATTTCCTGAAAGACGCCGGGGCTTTTCTTGTTGGCTGCGGTGACCTTGCCGAAAACCAGCCCCTTGGGATAGATGCCGCCCAGGCCGGAAGCCAGGACCAAATCCCCGGTCTGCACGTCGGCGCTCTTGGGCACGTAATCCAGGGAGCAGCGGTTGCCCCCCTTGCCCTGGATGATGCCCCGCACCCGGGTGCGCTGCACCACGGCCTCGGCGCCGCTCTTGCGATCCACGATGAGCATCACCTTGGCGTACTGGGGGTAAGTCTCCACCACCCGGCCCACCAGGCCTTGCGGCGCCAGGACCGGCAAGCCGTTTTTCACCCCCTGGGCCTTCCCCTGATCAATGATGGCGCAGCGGGACCACAGGGAGGGGTCGTAGGCGATGACCCGGGCGCCGATGACCGGCATGGCCACCTGCCGTTTCAGGTCCAGCAGGGCCTCCAGCCGGGTCAGAGCCCGCTGGGCTTCCAGGAAGCTGACCTCCTTCTGGCGGTACTCCTCCAGGGTCTGGCGCAACCGGGAGTTTTCCTGTCTGATCCCCACCAGGTAAAAGTAGCCCTGCCAGAGGTTTTTCACGCCCCGGCCCAGGTATTCCAGACCCTGCAGCCCGGGGGCGGCCACGGAGACCACCCACCCTTCCACCTTGCTGAGGATCGGCGACCGCTTCAGGCTGAGGGAAAGTGCGGTGATTACCAGCAAAACGGCCAGCACGATAATGAACGGGGTGCGGTAGCGCAGTCTGGGGCGCAAAACTGACCGCCTCAATCAACCATAACTTCCTTTAGGATGCTAAGGTTGTCCAGGGCCCGGCCGGAACCCAGGACCACGGTGGCCAGAGGGTCGTCGGCAATCTTGATGGGCAGGCCGGTTTCCTGTTTGAGCAGTTCGTCCAGGCCCTTCAACAGGGCGCCGCCGCCGGTCAGATAGATGCCCCGGTCCACGATGTCCGCGGCCAGCTCCGGCGGGGTCTGCTCCAAGGCGGTCTTCACCGCGGCGACGATGGTGTCGATCTGCTCCTGGATGGCCTGGCGCACTTCGTCGGAATTGATGTTGATGATCTTGGGGATGCCGCTCACCAGGTCCCGGCCCTTGACGTCCATGGATTCGGGCTCGCCCGGGTAGGCGTTGCCGATGGTGGTCTTGATGATTTCGGCGGTGCGCTCGCCGATCAGGAGGTTATAGGTGCGTTTGACGTATTGCAGGATGGCTTCGTCCATCTTGTCGCCGCCCACCCTGACGGAGCGGGAATAGACGATGCCGGCCAAAGAAATGACCGCCACTTCGGAGGTGCCGCCGCCGATGTCCACCACCATGTTGCAGATGGGCTCGGTGATGGGCAGCCCGGCCCCGATGGCCGCGGCCATGGGCTCTTCAATCAGATAAACTTCCCGGGCCCCGGCCGATTCCGCCGATTCCCGCACCGCCCGCTTCTCCACCGGCGTGATGCCCGAGGGCACGCAGACGATGATGCGGGGCCGGATGAGGGAGCGGCGGTTGTGCACCTTGCGGATGAAATGGCGCAGCATGGCCTCGGTGATTTCAA